>DWWN01000013.1 GCA_019119685.1 Candidatus Faecalibacterium faecigallinarum | reverse complement strand
TTTTCGTTCTGGGGGCAGCAAATCTTTGATTTTGTTCCATTGTGCTTCGCTTAATTCATGTCTTCTCATATTATGAGTTTACCATATTGGCACTTTGCACACAACTTCCGGGTTTTAAAACACGCTCTAGTTTCTTTGAATAGGAGATTACTTATAGAATTATAGGTATGGAGTGCAAGAACTAACCAGTTGCGCCGCCCAGATCTCAATAGTGAACACCTGCAGTGGGAGCAACACAATCCAAATCAGAAGAAATAAGACATCTCCCGGCAACTTCCCAAAAGAAGACCATAAGAGGTTGTTTATCATATACATAAGACCGCCCTGCTTCATACTCTTAAAAAAATTAAAAATCCGAACCCTTCTCCTATTGGAAAAAAGTTCGGATTTTCTTGGTTTGGTGCGATGGAAGGGACTCGAACCCCCGGCCTACTGATTCGTAGTCAGTCACTCTATCCAGCTGAGCTACCAACGCATACGTTCCGTTCGTGTTCCGCTCGGAACGAAATATATTTTACCATCAGCGGGACGGTTTGTCAACAGGTTTTTTGAAAAAATTTTGGGGCGGGCCAAAAAGTTCAGACGCCGCCGGCTTCGGCGGCCAAACGGCGGGCGATGGCCCGGCCGGTGGGGGTGGCGGCGAGGCCGCCCTGGCCGGTCTCGCGCAGGTCGGGGGAGAGCTGGCGGCCCACCCTGCCCATGGCGTCGATCACTTCGTCGCAGGGGATGGCGCTGTCGATGCCGGACAGGGCCATGTTGGCGCAGGCCACGGCGTTCACTGCGCCCACCACGTTGCGTTTCACGCAGGGCACTTCCACCAGGCCGGCCACCGGGTCGCAGACCAGGCCCAGCAGGTTGCCCAGGGCCATGGCCGCCGCGGCCGCACAGGCCGCGGGCGTGCCGCCTTTCAGGTAACAGAGGGCCGCGGCGGCCATGGCGCTGGCGGCGCCCACCTCGGCCTGACAGCCGCCCTCAGCGCCGGCCAGGGTGGCCCGGGCGGCGATCACCTGCCCGAAGCCGGCCGCCACATACAGCGCCTCGCAGATCGCCTCGTCGCCGGCCTCGCCGGCCCGGGCCAGCGGCAGCAGCACCGCCGGCAGCACCCCGCAGCTGCCCGCTGTGGGGGCCGCCACGATCCGCTTCATGCAGGCGTTGCACTCGGCTGTTTTCAGGGCTTCCGCCGTCATCGCCGCCAGGTAGTCCCCGCCCAGCAGCCTGCCTGCGGCGGCGGCCTGCTCCACTTTGGCGGCGTCCCCGCCCACCAGGCCGCTGCGGCTGCGGCAGGCCGGCTCATACTCCCGGCTGGTGGCCTGCATCACCTGCCACAGGCGGCGCATCTCGGCCCGGCTGTCCTCCTCGGTCAGGCGGCTCTCGGCCAGGTCGCTGCGCAGCACCGCCTCGGCCAGGGTGCAGCCCTGCTCGTGGGCATAGGTGAGCATTTCGGCACAGGATAAAAAGGACATATCCGCTCCCTCCTTCAGCCCCGCAGGCCCCGCGCCTGCCGGTCCATGTCTTCTACCACGATGTCATAGATCTCGCCCAGGCTGGCACAGTATTCCAGCACCCGCCAGGGCTCGTTGGTATGGAAGTGGAGCTTGAGGGTGTCCTCATCCCCGACGGTCAGCAGGCAGTCGCCTGCAAAGTGGCTGCGGATATAGTCGTTGACGGCGTCCTCATCAATGTTTTTGCCGTCGATCAAAAGCTGGGTGTCGTATCTGTATTCCATGTTCTGTTTCCTTTTTATGCTTTATCGTCCACGTTCAGGCAGGTGACTTTGCGGATGCCCGGCACCGCCGTCAGCTGGAACTCCAGCGGGGCGGGGATGTGGCTGTCGCATTCCAGCACCATCACGGCTTCGCCGCCCGGCGCCGAGCGGAACACCTGCATGGAGGCCACGTTGATCTGCCGCCGGGCCAGCGCCAGCGCCACCTCGGCGATGCAGCCGGGGGTGTCGTCGTTGTGGATGATGAGGGTGTTGGCGTCCCCGCCAAAGTCGGCGGCCACCCCGTCGATGGAGGTGACCCGGATGCGCCCGCCCCCCACCGAGGCGGCGGACAGGTTCAGCCGGCGGGTGGGCCCTTCCAGCGCCAGGACGGCGGTGTTGGGGTGGGCCGCGCGCAGCTCCACCGGGTGGATGTCGAACGCCAGCCCCGCCTGTTCGGCCAGGGCAAAACTGTCGGGCAGGCGGGGGTCGTCCGGCTTCATGCCCAGCAGCCCGGCCACGATGGCCCGGTCGGTGCCGTGGCCCCGGCCGGTGGTGGCAAAGCTGCCGTACAGCCCGATGTCGGCCCGGACAGGCGCCTCGCCCAAAAGCTGGCGGGCCGTCCGGCCGATGCGGGCCGCGCCGGCGGTATGGCTGGAGGAGGGCCCGATCATGACCGGACCCAGAACGTCAAACAGGCGCATTGTGTGTCAAACCTAGCCTTTCGCTGCAAATTTGGGCGGCTGGATGGCCCCGCCCGCAGAAAAATCCAATTTTATTATACCGCTTTTGCGCCGGATGTGCTATAATAATTTCAAATTGACTACATCGCGCCCGCATGGGGCCGCACGGAGGGTAACATCGACATGAAACTGGTAAGTGTAGAAACGCCTGAAAAGAACGTCTGCAAAATGACCTTCAGCGCCTCGGCCGCAGAGCTGGAGGAGGCCGCCGAGGCTGTCTATGAGCGCACGCGGGATACCTTTACGATCAAGGGCTTTGCCAAAGGGCAGGCCGACCGCGCCCAGATCGAGGCCGACCGAGGAGAGCACGTCTTTTGGTACGACGCCATCAACGACCTGATGGACCGGGACGTCCCCGGCCTGTATGAAAAGGCCCTGGCTGAGCAGAACCTGACCCCGGTGGACGAGCCCAGCTACGACCTGGTCAGCGTCAAGAAAGAGGACGGCTTTGTGGCCACCGCCACCGTCGCTTTGCAGCCCACCCTGGAGCTGGGCAAGACCCAGGGCTTTGAGGTCAGCTGCACCATCCCCGCCACCACCGACAAAGAGGTGGAGCGGGTGATCGAGCGCCGCCGCGCCGGCTTTGCCGAGCTGGTGCCCCACAAGGGCCCCGCCGTCAAGGGCAACATCGTCCACATGGACTACACCGGCTACGTCAACGGCGAGCCTTTCCCCGGCGGCAGCGCCACCAAGCAGGCCATCGAGCTGGGCCGCGGCCGGATGATCCCCGGCTTTGAGGAGGGCATCATCGGCCACCAGGCAGGGGACGAGTTCGATCTGAACGTCACTTTCCCCGCCAACTACCACGCCAAGGACCTGGCCGGCAAGGAAGCCGTCTTTAAGATCAAGGTCATCGACGTCTGCATCCGCCAGCTGCCGGCCCTGAACAGCGACTTTGCCAAGAAGGCCGGCAAGGTGGACACCATGGAGGAATACCGCACCCAGGTGCACGACCAGCTGGCCAAGCGCAAGCGGACCGCGGCGGTCAACCATGCCCGCAACCAGATCTTGATGATGCTGGCCGACGCCGCCCAGGGCGAGCTGCCCGACATCCTGGTGGAGAACGCCTACCACGCTGAGATGCAGTCCTTCCAGCAGCAGCTGCAGATGCAGCGGATGAGCCTGGACAAGTATTTGGGCCAGGTGCACCAGACCCGCGACGAGTTCAAGGCCGCCGTCCGCAAGGCCGCCGAGCGGAACACCCGCGCCCGGATGGCCCTGCTCCAGATCGCCGGCGCCGAGGGCCTGCTCCCCACCGACGCCGAGGTGGACGCCCAGCTGGCCCAGCGGGCCGAGATGGCCAAAAAGACCCTGGAGGAGGTCAAGGAAAAGACCGACCTGCGGGCCTTCCGCCGCAACGAGGCCATCCGCCGGGCCGCCGACTGGGTCATCCAGCACTCCACCGTCAAGGAGATCCAAGCGTAAAACTATACTTTAGGGGGAACCCATTTCTGCCTGCTGCGCAGGACAGAAATTCCTTCCCCCTAATATCCCCCTGGGGACAAAATTTGCCGCTGAACCATGCACTCGGCCTTGCGGCCTCGCACACTCTCAGCGGCAAATTTCCCTGTATGTGTCCCGTCCATCCGCACATGTCGGCTGGACGGGACTTTTTTAATAGTCGGGGAGACGCTGTGCTGTAAGGGTAGAGTGTCAGCCCTCGTTCGTTCCGGCGGCGTCTTTCCCCAAGAGTTTTCTTTTCAGGCGGAACAGCAGCCTGCCCGCCGGCCCCGTCATCAGGGCCAGCCCCAGCAGGATGCCGAAGGCCGCTCCCAGGGCAAAGTCCGCCAGATACATCGTCCAGCCCTCCGCCGCCAGGCCAAGCAGCTCCAGCGCGCCGTATAGGGCAAACGACGCTACCCCCAGCCAGGCCATCCCGTTCAGGTTGCGGGTGAGCTGCCGGTTCACCTCGGCGGAATACCCCGCCGCGATCTGGAGGGTGTCGCGGGTATCCTGTTTTGTCTGTTCCTGCATGGTATGCGGCCTCCTTTCGCCGTCCAGAAGTTCCCGGAGTTCGACGCCGTAAAAGTCCGCGATCTCGACCAGGACGCTCAGGTCGGGCAGGTTGGAGCCGGTCTCCCAGCGGGACACCGTCCTGCTGGACACCAGCATCTTCTCGGCCAGCTGTTCCTGGGTAAGGCCCTTTTCGGCCCGCAGGGCTTTGAGAAAAGCCCCGATCTTTTTCTGATCCATGACGCCGTCTCCTTTCTGTTCCAGCATACCGCGCGGCGGCCCCCGGCGCCACGACACAGGCCGGGAACCGCCGTTTCCGGCGCCGGACATTTCATGTCCGGCCAATGTCTTATAACCGCAGGCCCTTGATATCCTTGATGCGGGACAGGATGATGTTGCAGCTGCAGCTGACCACGCCGGGCAGCGGGTCGATCACCTCGTGGATCAGCTTTTCCATCTCCTCGCTGGAGGACGCCACCGCATGGACGTGGAGCTTGTCCTTGCCGGTGACCCGGTAGATCTGGGTGATGGTCTCGTTTTCGGCCAGACGGCGGGTCACTTCGGGCAGGGCGTCGGGCTGCGTTTCGATCTCAAAGTAGCAGCTGACCGCGCCGCCGATCTTCTGCGGGTTGATGATGGTGGTGTATTCCTCGATGACCCCCCGCTGCTCCAGCGCCTGGATGCGGGCCTTGACCGCCACCCGCGAGATGCCCACCGCCTGCCCGATGTCGGAGTAAGACATCCGTGCATTCTCGATCAGCAGTTGGACGATGCGCTGGTCCAGCGCGTCCAGACCCTCCAAAAACATGGCGAACGCCTCCTTGTGATATGGTTCGCCCCCAGTATACCACCGCCGGGCCGAAAAGGAAACCGCGTGTTGACTTTGGCAGACGGCGGGGGTATAATGGTTGCGAAACGTAAGATAAAACTTTCGGTTTGGAGATGACGTTTGATGAACCAGGATCTGACACGCGGGCCGGTCATGCGCTCGATGCTGCTGTTTGCGATCCCCATGATCCTGGGGGATCTGCTGCAGCAGTGCTACAACGTGGCCGACACCCTGATCGTGGGCCGCTTCGTCGGCACCGGCGCGCTGGCGGCGGTCGGCTCGTCCTATTCCCTGATGACCTTCCTGACCTCCATCCTGCTGGGGCTGTGCATGGGCAGCGGGGCGCTGTTTTCGATGCACTTCGGCCGGCGGGACGGCGACGGCCTGCGGGAGAGCCTTGTGTCTTCCTTTGTCCTGATCGCGGCGGTGACGGTGGTGCTGAACATCGCCGCCTTTGCCTGTCTGGACCTGATCCAGATCTTTCTGCAGGTGCCGGACGAGGTCTGGGGGCTGATGCGCAGCTACCTGGCCATCATCTTTGCCGGCATCCCGGCCGTCTTTCTGTACAACTATTTCGCCTCTTTCCTGCGGGCGGTGGGCAACAGCGTCGTGCCGCTGGCCTTCCTGGCGGTGTCGGCCCTGCTGAACATCGTGCTCGACCTCTGGTTCGTGCTGGGGCTGGGCCGCGGCGTGGCCGGCGCGGCGGAGGCCACCGTCATTTCGCAGTACGTCTCGGGCATCGGCATCCTGATCTACACCCTGGCCCGCCGCAGCGAGTTCCGGGGCCTGGGCCGGCACCTGCACCTCCGCGCCGCCTGCCTGCGGGAGGTGGCGAGCTATTCCTTCCTGACCTGCGTCCAGCAGTCGGTGATGAACCTGGGCATCCTGATGGTGCAGGGGCTGGTGAACAGCTTCGGTCCCACCATCATGGCGGCCTTTGCGGCAGCGGTCAAGATCGACTCCTTCGCCTACCTGCCGGTGCAGGATTTCGGCAACGCCTTTTCCACCTTCATCGCCCAGAACTACGGCGCGAAACAGTCTGACCGCATCCGCGCCGGCCTGAAAGGGGCGGCCGCCGCTTCGGTGGGCTTCGGCATCGTGCTGTCGGCTTTGGTCTGGGTGTTTGCCGGGCCGCTGATGGGCCTCTTTGTGGAGGCCGGCGAGGCCGCCGTCATCGCCGAGGGGGTGCTCTACCTCCACATCGAGGGGGCGTTCTACTGCGGCATCGGGTGCCTGTTCCTCCTGTACGGCCTCTACCGCGCCCTGGGCAAGCCGGGGATGAGCGTGGTCCTCACCGTCATCTCGCTGGGCACCCGTGTTGCCCTGGCCTACCTTTTGTCCGCTACCCCGCTGGGCGTCACCGGTATCTGGTGGGCGGTGCCCATCGGGTGGGCCCTGGCCGACGCCGCCGGCATCGGCTACTATCTGGCCCGCCGGAAAAAGCTGCTGGCGTGGGAAACCTGAGCACCGTGCGCCTTTCCAAAAAATTTCCCTTGACGCTTTCCCTTAAATCGCATACAATAAAGACAGGCCTCTGTGGTGGAGGCCTACAGAACTTTTGTTTTGGTGCGGGAAAAGGCCCCGGGCCGGCGTCCCTTGCGGGATGCGCGGTTCGGGGCCTTTTCTGTTGCGCTCTGTTTTGCAGGCGCCGTTATTCATCCAGTTCCAGGTCGCCCGCCTGGATCAGGTCCAGAGGTGCGTCGGGCTCGGCCACCAGGCGGCGGCTCTGGTTGTAGATGGCCTTTTCCAGGGTGTTGCGGGCAAGCCGGCCGTTGCCGGCGGTGCGGCTGTCCGCCGCCTGGCGGCGCTGGTAGTAGCCCAGCAGGGGGAAGGTGCAGCTGTCGTCCAGGCGGTAGCCGCGGGCCGAGGCCAGCGACACGGTGATGTCCAGCAGCTGGTCGGCGGTGTAGTCGGGGAACTCGATCTGGTTGGGGAAGCGGCTGGCAAGGCCGCTGTTGGCCGAGAGAAACTGCTGCATCTCGCGGGTGTAGCCCGCCAGGATCACCACCAGGTCGTCCCGGTGGTCCTCCATCCCCTTGACCAGGGTGTCGATGGCTTCCAGCCCGAAGCTGTCCTGCTCGCCGCGGTAGAGGCTGTAAGCCTCGTCGATGAAAAGGACGCCCCCCAGCGCGCTCTCGATGACGCTGTTGGTCAGCGGGGCGGTGTGGCCGGTGTAGCGGCCCACCAGGTCCCCCCGGCTGACCTCCACCAGCTGGCCGCCCCGCAGCGCGCCGATGGCCTTCAGGTACCTGGCCACCAGCCGGGCGATGGTGGTCTTGCCGGTGCCGGGGTTGCCGGTAAAGATCATGTGCATGGACAGGCTGGCCGTCTTGAGGCCGGCGGCCGCCCGCCGCTTCTGGACCTGGACATTGTCGGCCAGGCCGAACACGTACTGCTTGACCTCGTCCAGGCCCACCAGCGCATCCAGCTCCCGCTTGACCTGCTCGGTCCCGCCGTCCCAGGCGGCGGGCAGCAGGTCGGCCAGCGGGGCCGGCTCGCTGCCGTTGATGGAAAACCGCAGCGCCCCGTCCCGGACGTCCAGCGCGGCCTTTCCCGGCTGGAAGCTGTCCTGCCGCAGGCAGTATTCGCTCAGCGCCCGGAAGATGCGCTCGCAGCAGCCGGACAGGGCCGCGGCCCCCAGCTTGCCGGTGTGCTGGCTGACGACATAGTCCCGCACGTCTTCGCCGGCCGTGAGGGTCAGTTGGAGCTGGCGGGCGCAGCGGCGGGCCAGCTCGTTCAGCAGGCGGGCTGCCAGGGCCTGCAGGCTCTCCTGGGTAAAGGGCTGCGTGCTGCACACATCCCCCAGGGCTGCCACAAAGCCCGCGCCCAGCAGCCCGGCCATCTCCTCCCGGCCCTTGTGGGAGAAAAAGATCAGGTACTTGCCCCGCGGGGTGATCCGGCTGACCGCCCCCGCCGCCAGGGCGCTGCCGGCGTCCACCAGGATGCCCTCCCGGTTGACCAGGTAGCGCGAGGCCAGGGGAGCCGCGCCCTTCACCGCCAGGTCGGCCAGCGTCTTGAGGAAGGCGGGGCAGCAGCTCTCGTAATGGTCAAAGAGGACCATTTCGCCGGGGGCGTTCAGCGCGGCGTAGAGGTCCTGCAGGAAGAGTTTTTCGGCGCCGGGGTCGGCGTACAGGGCCAGGTCCATCCGGGCCATCTGGTCGCTCTGCAGCAGGCCGCGGGCCGCCATCCGGCGGGCCGTCTCCTCCAGAGCAAAGTGGCGGCCCGTGCCCGAAGGCCCCCACAAAAGGATCACATTGCGGGCCTTTTGGCCCTCCATGCCCAGCACAAAGGGCCGGCGCATGGCCCGGACCAGGGCGTCCACATAGGCGTCCTGACCCAGCACCGTCTGCTTGACCTCGGCGGCCAGCCCTTCAAAGCTGCCCAGGTGCTCGGGCGGGGTGTCGGCCGCGCCCCGGGCCAGCAGGCCGTCGGCCTCCATGTCCCGCAGCAGCTGGCGGCTGTCCTCCAGCGCCTGTTTGGTGGACACGTCCTGGGCGCGCAGGGCTTCGTTCTGCTTTTTCAGCAGCTTGTCCAGGGTCTTTTGCTGTTCCAGCAGGGCCTTGTTCAGGTCGGGGGCCTCCGTCCGGGTGGCGGGGCGGGCAGGCTTTGCGGCGGGCTTTGCTTCCTCCTTGCCCTTGCCGGCCGGGACGCCGCCGGCGCGCATCCGCCCTCCGGGGCCGAACACACTGTTCATCAAGTTTTCCCAATCGTCGTTGTAGCCCATAGCGGCGCCTCCTTCTCCCTGTCCCGGGGGACAGCGTTCTTCGTTTCTGCTTTCCAGTATAACGGGCGGGGGCCGGTTTGGCAAGGCGGCGGCCCAAAAACAAAAATTATCCAGGAACAGCTCTTGCAAAGCACGCCCGCGTCCTTTACAATATACTGTAAAGAGAGAGCAACTTTTTTCCGGTTACAGTAAGGATGTGAGGACAGTGAGCGTAAAGACCCCCAAGAGCCTGCGGGCCTACTATGACAGCGAGCGGTTTGAGAAGGAATACCTCTATGACGGCCCGCTCGGCCCCGATTATACCCGTGAGGGCACCCGGCTGCGGCTGTGGGCCCCCACGGCCGAGCAGGTGATGGTCAACCTTTACCGCCAGGGGGACAAGGGCTTTTGCATCGGCTCGCTGTCCATGGAACGGCGGGAGCACGGCTGCTGGACCGTCTACCTGCCCGGGGACCAGCACGGGCTTTACTACACCTTTTCGGTGCGGGTGAACGGCCAGGTGCGGGAGACGGGCGACCCCTACGCCCGGGCGGCGGGGGTGAACGGTGTCCGCAGCATGATCGTGGACCTGCGCCGCACCGACCCTTCGGGCTGGCAGTTCGACCGGCGGCCGGTGATCCCCTCCTCCCGGCGGGTGATCTGGGAGGTGAGCGTCCGGGACTTTTCCTGGGACCCGGACGGCGGGTTTGCCCGGCCGTGGCGGGGCAAATACCTGGCCTTTACCCAGGAGGGCACCACCCTGGCCGGGGACAACGTCTGTCCCACCGGCCTGAACTACCTGCGCCGCCTGGGCGTCAGCCATGTGCAGCTGATGCCGGTGTTCGACTTTGGCAGCGTGGACGAGGCCCGGCCCCTCCGGCTGCAGTACAACTGGGGGTACGACCCCACCAACTATAATGTCCCCGAGGGCAGCTATTCCACCGACCCCTACCACGGCGAAGTGCGGATCAAGGAGTTCAAGCAGATGGTGGCCGCCCTCCACAAGGCGGGCATCGGCGTGGTGATGGACGTGGTGTACAACCATATGTACCGCCACGAGAACGTCTTGAACGACACCGTCCCGTATTATTTCTTCCGCCAGAACCCGGACGGCACCCTGTCCAACGGCAGCGGCTGCGGGTGCGAGTTCTGCTGCGAGCGGCCCATGGCCCGCCGCTATATGATCGACTCGATCCTCTACTGGGCCAAAGAGTACCACATCGACGGCTTCCGCTTCGACCTGATGGGCCTGTTCGACGTGGACACCATGAACGAGATCCGCGCCGCCCTGGATAAGCTGCCGCGGGGCCAGGAGATCCTGATGTACGGCGAGCCCTGGCAGGGCGGGCAGAGTATGCTGCGCCGGTATGAGGCCAACAAGGCCAACCTCCAGATGCTGAGCACCCGGATCGGGGTGTTCAGCGACGACACCCGGGACGCCATCAAGGGCAACTGCTTCGAGGCGCGCAGCCCCGGCTATGTGGAGGGCAGGCAGGACGCCTTCTGGGACATCGGCTCGGCGGTGGGGGCCTGGTGCCTGCAGGACCGGGTCAACCCCCGCGCCCCCAGCCAGATCATCAGCTATGTGTCGGCCCACGACAATCTGACTTTGTGGGATAAGCTGATGGCCGTCAAATACAAAAAGCCGGACTACGCCGCCGCCCCCGACGTCATCCTGGCCCAGAACCGGCTGGCCGCCGGCATCTATCTGACCTGCATGGGCACCCCCTTTATGCTGGCGGGCGAGGAGTTTGCCCGCACCAAAAAGGGCCTGCACAACAGCTACCGCTCCCCGGCTTCCATCAACCAGCTGAGCTGGAGCCGGGCCAGCCGCTTCCACGGGCTGGTGGACTACTACCGCGGGCTGATCGCCCTGCGGGCCCGCTTCCCGCGGCTGGGGGACGGCAAGCTCGAGAGCGCCCACGCCATCGAATTCTTCTCGCTGGAGCCGCCTTTGGAGGGCTGGCACCTGGAAGCCGCCGACGGCGACGGCGCGGCCTGGCCCGAGATCGCGGTCTTTTACAACCCCACCGCGCAGGAGGCCACCGTCCCCCTGCCGGAAGGCCGCTGGCGGCTGCTGTGCGACGGCGTTTCTTCCAGCCTGTGGCGGGGCAGCGAGATCATCCGCACCGGCTCCACCGTCCTGCTGCCCTACAGCGCGACCATCCTCGGGCAGGTGTGAGGGCGGCAAGG
Organism: Candidatus Faecalibacterium faecigallinarum; assembly: GCA_019119685.1. Classification (GTDB taxonomy): domain Bacteria; phylum Bacillota; class Clostridia; order Oscillospirales; family Ruminococcaceae; genus Faecalibacterium; species Faecalibacterium faecigallinarum. Next base: position 28,989 of record DWWN01000013.1, on the reverse strand, counting down.
CCCAGACCCAAGTAACAACAAACAGCAAAAGGCTGCTGCACGCGTGATGGTGCAGCAGCCTTTTATGGATCACGTCCGCGGCGCGCTTTTTGCCGCCCGCCAGACAAGCCCCACGGCCAGGCCGGCCAGGGCGGGACAGACCCAGCCCAGCCCCAGCGAATAGAAGGGCAGCCAGCGCCCGGCGGCGTCCAGCAGCCCGCCCAGCGGCAGCGCCGCCTGCGCCCCGGCGGGCAGGGCTTTGAGCAGGTCCAGCACCGCCGCCGGCAGGGTGAAAGCGGTCACGCTCAGGTAGACCCGGCGGTCGTTGCCGAACAGGCCCCCCGCCAAAGACAGAAGGATCAGGGTGATGGCCAGGGGATACAGGAACATCAGCACCGGGGTGGCCCATGCCAGGATGGTCTCCAGGCCGAAGTTGGCCGCCCCGAACGAAAACAGGCAGAACCCTACCGCCCACACCCGGTAGGACGGCCCGTGGGGGAACAGCTCGCAGAACGTCTGGGAACAGCTGGTGATGAGGCCCACCGCCGTCTTGACGCAGGCAAAGGTGACGGTCACGGCCAGGATCACCGCGCCGAAAGCCCCGAAGTAGTGCCGGGCAATGGTCAGCAGGGCCTCGCCGCCGTTGGAGGCCGCCGGGTAGAGCCCGCGGCTCTCCGCGCCCACCACGGCCACCGCCAGATAGATGACCCCCATCAGCCCGCAGCCCAGGCAGCCGGCAGCCACCGTGTTGACGGCCACCGCGCCCGGCTCGGTGACGCCGAGGCCCCGGATGACCTGCACCACCACGATGCCGAACGCCAGGCCCGCCAAAGCGTCCATGGTGTTGTATCCCTCGAGGAAGCCGCCCACAAAGGCCGACTGCGCAAACGCGCCCTCGGGGGCGGCGGCGTCCAGCGGGCCCATGGGCCTGACCAGGGCCGTCACCACCAGCACCGCCAGGCAGACCAGAAACAGCGGGTTGAGCACCTTGCCCACCCAGGTCAGGATCTTGCCCGGCCGCAGGGAAAACCACAGCACCGCCCCAAAAAACACCAGCGAAAACAGGGCCAGCGCCCCCTGGCCTCCTCCGCCGCCCAGCGCCGGGGCCACGCCCACCTCAAAGGGGACGGTGGCGCACCGGGGGATGGCGAAAAAGGGCCCGATGGTCAGGTAGAGCAGGCAGGTAAAGAACAGGCTGTAGTTTTTGCCCACCCGGCGGGTGAGGGCGGCCAGGCCGTCGCACCGGCTGATGCCCAGCGCCGCCACCCCCAGCAGGGGCAGGCCCACGCCTGTGACCAGCAATCCCGCCGAAGCCGTCAGGACCCGGCTGCCCGCCAGCTGGCCCATCGAGGCGGGAAAGATCAGGTTGCCCGCCCCGAAAAACAGCCCGAACAGCATACTGCCCACCGCCAGCAGTTCCCGGAAAGAGAGTTTCGTTTTCATACCAAGCACCTTCCGTCTTGTATTACATTTTATTCATGATAGCACATCACAAGATGAAAGTAAATGATAAGATGCCCGAAAAAGTGCACAAAAACGGCCCCCTCCTCCGTCCACTGCAACGAAAGAGGGGGCAAACCAATAGGAGAGTTTTCCCTGGCCGGCCACGGGCGGGCCGCCTGTTCAAAATGAGATGCCGTAAAAGGACTTTAGTCCAGCAGGGCCAGCACGCCGGCCTTGGGGCGGCTGCCCACCGACTGGTTCACCAGCTTGCCGTTCTTAAAGACCAGCAGGGTGGGGATGCTCATGACGCCGAACTGTGCGGCCAGGTCGGGCTGCTCATCCACGTTGACCTTGCCCACCTTGACGTCGGGCCGCTCGTCGGCCACCTGGTCCACGATGGGGGAGAGCATCCGGCAGGGGCCGCACCAGCTGGCCCAGAAATCCAGCAGGACGGGCTTGTCGCTGTTCAGAACTTCGGCTGCGAAATTGTTTTTTGTAATGGTGACAACAGACATATCTTTTACCTCCCAGAACATTATGCGGGGCGTTTTGTTTTTTACGCTTACAGTATAGCCGAAACGGGCGGCGTTTTTCCGTAACTGCGTCACCGAGCGGGAAAGGCAAAAAAGGCGCGTTTTTCCGTCAAAACGCGCGTTGCAGGCCACTTGTTTATACAATGATATAAAGTTATATATATCACACCTGTGCACACAAGTCAAGCCTAAATGGCTATTTTTCTCACTTTTTGGCAGGCCGCACAAAATTACGGGTTGATTTTTGCGTGTTTTTGCTGTAAACTGGTAACAGCAAAAACAGCGGGTTTTTCCCGCCTCATCCGTGTTTGCATCCCACGCCGGGCCGGCAGGCCCGCCCGCCGGGGCTGCAGGTAGGCAGCAGAGAGGAAGGCCTTTATGCCCCGTTCCAAGTTCGGTGATATCTATCGCGATTTAAAATATAAGATCGAATCGGGCGAGTACCCCTACCAGTCCCTCGTCCCCTCCGAGAACACCCTGGTGGCCGTGTACAGCTGCTCGCGCAACACCGTGCGGCGGGCCCTGGCCGGCCTGATCGAAGCCGGCTATGTCCAGGCCATCCAGGGCAAGGGGGTGCGCGTGCTCTACCGCCCCGTACCCGTAGCCCGGGCCCCCTTTACCCTGGGCCGGATGGAGAGCTTCCGCGAGACGGCGCTCCGCTGCCGGACCAGCTACCAGACGCGGGTGGTCCATTTCTCCATGACCCAGACCGACGGAGCCATGGCCGCGGCCAGCGGCTTCCCGCCCGGGGCCGACGTCTACCATGTAGAGCGGGTGCGGATCATCGACGGCCGCGCCATGGTGCTGGAAGTCAGCTATTTCCTGCGGTCGGTGGTCCCCACACTTACCCCAGAGGCGGCCGAGCAGTCGATCTACGCCTACCTGGAAAAGGAGCTGGGCGTCCAGATCATGACCAGCAAGCGGACCATCACGGTGGAACGCGCCACCCCTGCCGACCGCCTCTACCTCGATATGGGCAGCTACGACTGCCTGGCCGTGGTGACGAACCAGGCCTTCAACGCCGACGGCATCCTGTTTGAATACACCGTCTCCCACTATCACCCCGAATATTTCCGCTTCCAGGACACGGCCAGCCGCCGCGGCAAGAAAGCGGAGTGAACCCGCCCCCGTGTCCGCAAGTGCAAAGGAGCCGCTGCGCCAAAGCAGCCGGGCTCCTTTTTGTTTTCGCTGCGGGCTGCTGGATTGCTTTCCGGGGCGCGGTGCGGTATACTGTTTCAAAAGGAGGTATGTCCTGATGTTGACCAATGAGACCCTTGAAACCTTAAAGACCCGCCGCAGCTGCCGCGCCTACAAGCCCGACCAGATCACCGAGGCCGAACTGGCCGCCGTGCTGGAGGCCGGCACCTACGCCCCCACCGCCATGGGCCTGCAGAGCCCCAAGATCGTGGTGATCCAGGATGCGGCCACCCGGGCCGAGCTTTCCCGGATGAACGCCGCCGTCATGGGCCGGGAGGGCGCCGACCCCATGTACGGCGCGCCCACCTATCTGCTGGTGCTGGCCGACGCCCACCGGCCCACCGCCCAGCAGGACGGCAGCCTGGTGATGGGCAACCTGATGAACGCCGCCGCCAGCCTGGGGCTGGGCAGCTGCTGGATCAACCGGGCCCGCGAGATCTTTGCCACCGATGAGGGCAAGGCCCTGCTGCGCCGGTGGGGCATCGAAGGCGACTGGGAAGGGGTGGGCTTCTGCATCCTGGGCTACCCCGCCGCCGAGCCCAAGCCCGCCGCCCCCCGCAAGGCCGACTACGTCGTCCGGGTCTGACCCGGGCCGCGTCCGGCCCTGTTTTGACCGCCTATGAAGAACACGAAACCACATCCCCGCCCGCCTGCCCCGCCGCGGGTGGCGGCCGGCGGCCAAGGGCTCGCTCTGCTGGAAGGCCCCGAGGCCGCGGCCCGTCTCTACGCCCTGGCCGGGGCGGAGGAGGAAGGAGCCGGCCTGCTGCTGCGCGGCGCCGACCTGACCGGGGAGGACCTGGACGGCCTGACCCTGAGCTGCTGCATCCTGGAGAACTGCCGCCTGACCGGGGCCGGGCTGCGGCGGGCAGCCTTCACCGACTGCCTGTTCCGCCGCTGCGACCTGTCGGGGGCCCAGTGGTACGACGGCAGCCTGCTGCGCTGCCGCTGGGAAGGGGTCAAAGCCCTGGGCTGCAATCTGGCCGGGGCGCGCCTGCGGGACTTTGCCTGCACCGACGGCCGGCTGGACGGCCTGCGTCTGGACGGCGCGGGGCTGGAATACGCCCGGTTGGAAGCCACCAGCCTGGCCGGGGCCAACCTGTCCGGCCTGCGCTGGAACGCTCTCGTTCTGGATGACGCCGACCTGTCCGGGGCCTGCGTGACCAGCGCCAGCCTGCGCGGGCTGGACCTGCGCCGCTGCCGCATCAGCGGCCTGACCGCCGGCGACAGCCTGCGGGAGCTGCGGGGCGCCATCGTGGACCCCATCCAGGCCGCCGAACTGGCCCGCCTGCTGGGCCTGGACATCCGCTGAAACCAACACCACCATCTGAAAGGAACGCTATGAAGCCTGATTACAAGCTGGTCGCCAAGGCCAAATACATCCATCTGACCGCCGACCTCGCCGCCGAGCTGTGGCAGGAGTGCTACAAAAAATTCTACCCGCCCAAACAGCTGGCCGCCCTGATCGACAAACTGCAGAGCGCCGACGCCATCGAGGCCGACATTGACGGCGGCGTCAACTACTTTGTGGTCCAGCTGGGGGGCAAGCCGGTGGGCTATTTCGCCTGGAAGATGGAAAACACCGCCCTGCACCTGCTGCACCTGTACCTGCTGCCCGCCTACCGCGGCAAGGCTATGGGCCGGGACATCCTGGCTGCCTGCGAGCGGCTGGCCCGCAGCGACGGCAAGGGCCGCGTCCGGGCCGAGGTGCACACCAAAGCCCTGCCGGTGCTGGCCTTTTTCAAGGAGCGGGGCTACCGTCCCGGCGCGCCCGAGCCCGCCGACGTGGACGGCATCCTGATGGACCTGACCCCGATGGAAAAATTTCTCTGATTTTTCGCACGCTCTTTACAAATAATGATTGCATTTTTGCCGGGTTTGGTTTACACTTACACTAAAGCAATGAACCGCATAGACAGTGAGGAGCAACACCATGGCAAAAGATCATCCGACCGGTAAGTCCGGCCTGTACCAGGCCATCCTCAAGCTCGAAACGCCGGAACAGTGCTACCGCTTCTTCCAGGATGTGTGCAGCTATTCCGAGCTCAGCGCGATGGAACAGCGCTACGACATCGCCGAGATGCTTGTGGACAAGCGCATCTACACCGACATCAAGGAGCGGACCGGCGCTTCCAGCGCCATCATCAGCCGGGTCAACCGGGTGCTGTCCGCCCAGGACAGCCTGCTGCGCCAGCTGGTAGAGGAAAGCCGGCCGGACACCGAGCAACTGTAACAAGGAGGTAACCATCCATGAGCAAAGCAGTCGTCTTTTTCGCCGAGGGCACCGAGGAATGCGAGGCCCTTCTCGTCGTCGATCTTCTCCGCCGGGCCAAGGTGGAGGTGACGGTGGCGTCCGCTTCGGGCAGCCTGACCGTCACCGGCAGCCATAAGGTCACCATCACCGCCGACGCCCTGGCCGAAGATGTCGATTACAGCGATGTGGACCTGGTGGTCCTGCCGGGCGGCATCCCCGGCACCCCCAACCTGGCCGCCAGCGCCGCCGTGACCGGCGCCGTCAAGGCCCAGGCCGCCGCCGGCAAGAAGGTGGCCGCCATCTGCGCCGCCCCCAGCATCCTGGCCGACTTGGGCCTGCTGGAGAGCCGCAAGGCCACCGCCCACGCCTCCTTCCAGGACAAGCTGGCCGGCGCGGAAGTGCTGGACCAGGAGGTCGTCGTGGACGGCAACATCACCACCAGCTACGGCCTGGGCGGCGCGATCCCCTTCGGGCTCGAGCTGGTCCGCCAGCTGGCCGGCCCCGACGAGGCCGCCCGCATCCAGAAGGCCATCGCCTATAAGCACAGCCTGCTGTACAAGAGCCACCGCTGAGAAATGCACCACAAAAACTGCTCCCCCGTCCGCTGCGGATGGGGGAGCAGTTTTCGTTTCTGCCGGGGCCGGGGGTTATTCCTCCATCTGTTTGGCCAGGAAAGCCGCCGCCACCGACACCGCCTTTTGGTGGGCGGCGTCGGGCTTTTCGGTGCGGTCGTCGGTGAGCAGGCCCACCGCGCCGGTCACGTCCCCGGCCGCCACGATGGGCCAGGCGCAGAGGATAGCCCGGTCGGCCCCCTCACAGGGCAGCACCGCCTGTTCGGGCACGCCCTCGCTGAGGTAGGGGCGGCGGTTCTCCATCAGGCGCTCGAGCGGCTGGCTGACGGCCCGGTCGGCAATCTCCCGCCGGCCCGCCCCGCTGACCGCGATGATGTGGTCCCGGTCCGAGACAAAGGCCGTCAGGGCGAAACTTTTGTTCAGCACGTCGGTGTACTGGCCGGCCGTGCTGTGCAGCTCCCCGATGGGAGAATACTTCTTAAAGATGACTTCGCCGTCGCCGGTGGTAAAAATCTCCAGCGGGTCCCCCCGCCGGATGCGCTGGGTGCGGCGGATCTCCTTGGGGATGACCACCCGCCCCAGCTCGTCGATGCGGCGGACAATGCCGGTTGCCTTCATAATGATTCCCTCGCTTTCCGTTGATTGGGGTGTGCAGATAGTATTTGTAAGAAAGTGGAGATTATACCCGAGCCGCGCTCCGTCCCGCCACACTGAATTTATGACAGAATTGAAAACTTTTTTGCCACCCCCTTGACAGCGGCCCGGATTTGCATATAATAAACTTAGCACTCAAAGAGAGCGAGTGCTAAGAATCCAGTCAAGACAAGGAGGCAGGACAGCATGGCAATGGATGAGCGCAAGCAGCGTGTGCTGCGGGCAATCGTGTCCCTCTACAGCGTCGAGGGCGAACCAGTGGGCAGCAGCGTCCTTGCCAACTATTTTGATATGGCGGTGTCCAGCGCGACGCTGCGCAACGAGATGGCGGCCCTGACGCGGCTGGGCCTTTTGGAACAGCCCCACACCTCGGCCGGCCGGGTGCCCAGCGCCAAGGGCTACCGCTACTACATCGACCACCTGCTGGATGACAGCCAGCCGCTGGACCGTGTGGCAAGGGCCCGGGTGGACAGCGTGTTCGCCAGTCTGGACCACGAGCCCGACCGGCTGGCCCAGGGCGCGGTCAAGGCGCTGGCCCAGATGAGCGGCTACACCGCCGCGGTCAGCACCCCCTGCGCCGACGATCTGTGCATCGCCCATTTCGAGGTAGTGCAGGTGGGGCGCAACGCCGCAGCCATCCTGGCCGTCACCTCGGCGGGCTACGTCCGCACACGGGTGGCCCGGGTGCGGGACGGCCTGACGCGGGAGAAAGCCTCCCAGCTGGCTGCCCTGCTCAACCGCAATTTGACCTTTGTGGCGGCGGTGGACCTGTCCCGCCGGGTTCTGGCTGACCTTTGCAGCCAGATTGAGCCCGCGCTGGTGCCGGTGGTCAGCGCCGCAGCCGCTATCCTGCAGGAATCCGCCAACCCCCGGGTCTACCTGGGCGGCGAGCCGTTCCTGCTCAACTGGCCCCAGCTGGAGGGCAAAGTCCAGACCATCCTCACCCTGCTCAACGACGAGGCCGCGGCGGCCCGGCTGATCGCAGCCCCCGCCGAGGGCACCAGCGTCCTGCTGGGGGAGGATATGGACCCCCGCATCCCCGGGCTGTCGGTGGTCAGCTGCCGGTACCTGGTGGGCGGCGGGCTGTACGGGTCGGTGGCCCTGGTCGGCCCCACCCGGATGCCCTTCAGCAAGGTGATCCCCCTGCTGGAAGCCTTCGCCGACGAGCTGGGCGAGGGGATGGCAGGCAAACGAAAAGACGCACCACAGGCCGCGCCGTACCGCGGCAGGCCGTGACCAAATAAGGAGGAGCGCAGATGAGCGAAGAAACCAAAAAGGCCCCTGAGGCCGAAGCCGGCACCCCCGAGCCGGACAAGGTCCAGGACGGCAGCGCCGAGACGGCGGCAGAACAGCCCGCTTCTCCCGGCGCCGGGTCCGGCGAGGCCGCCGCAGCCCCCGAGGCTGAGGCCGCCAAGGACGAACCCAAGAAAAAGGACGGCTGGTTCAACAAGAAGAACCGCGAGGCCGAGGCCCTGAAGGCCAAGCTGGACGCCGCCGAAAAGAACGCCGCCCAGCTGAAGGATCAGCTGCTGCGGGTGGCCGCCGAGTACGACAACTACCGCAAGCGCACCAGCCGGGAGGCCGACCAGAAGTTCAACGACGGCGTCTCCTACGCGGTGGGGCAGATCATCCCCATTCTGGACACTCTGGAAATGGCAGCCAATGCCCCCTGCGCCGACGAGAACTACAAGAAGGGCGTCACCATGACGCTGGAAAAAGCCGGCAAAGCCTTCCAGACTTTGCGGGTCGAGGAGATGGAAGTGCTGGGCAAACCCTTCGACCCCAACCTGATGAACGCCGTGCAGCAGGTGCCCGCCCAAGAAGGGCAGGAGAGCGGCACCGTCGTCACCGTCTACCAGAAGGGCTACAAGCTGGGCGACAAGATCGTCCGCCACGCCACCGTGGTGGTGGCCGAATAGTCCGCCCCGCATTTTACAAGCGATATCCCGTAACACACTGCGATTGTATCATACACCGAATCCACACAGAGCTTTGAGAGAGGAGCCTTTATTATGAGCAAGATCATTGGCATCGACCTTGGTACTACCAACAGCTGCGTCGCCGTTATGGAAGGCGGCGAGCCCGTCGTCATCCCCAACGCCGAAGGCGCACGCACCACCCCGTCGGTGGTGGGCTTCACCAAGACCGGCGACCGTCTGGTCGGCCAGGTGGCAAAGCGCCAGGCCATCACCAACCCCGAGAACACCGTTTCGTCCATCAAGCGCAAGATGGGCACCAACGAGAAAGTCACCCTGGGCGGCAAGGAGTACACCCCCCAGCAGATCAGCGCCATGATCCTTCAGAAGCTGAAGGCTGACGCCGAGGCTTACCTGGGCGAGACCGTCACCGAGGCGGTCATCACCGTGCCCGCCTACTTCAACGACAGCCAGCGTCAGGCCACCAAGGACGCCGGCACCATCGCCGGCCTGAACGTCCGCCGTATCATCAACGAGCCCACCGCCGCATCTCTGGCTTACGGCATTGATAAGGAAGAGGACCAGAAGATCATGGTCTACGACCTGGGCGGCGGCACCTTCGATGTCTCCATCATCGAGATGGGCGACGGCGTCACCGAGGTCCTGTCCACCAACGGCGACACCCACCTGGGCGGCGACGACTTCGACCAGCGGATCATCGACTGGATGGCCGACGCCTTCCAGAAGGAGAACGGCATCGACCTGCGCAAGGACAAGATGGCTGCCCAGCGCCTGAAGGAGGCCGCTGAGAAGGCAAAGATCGAGCTGTCCAGCGCCATGACCAGCCAGATCAACCTGCCCTTCATCACCGCCGACGCCACCGGCCCCAAGCACCTGGATATGACCCTGACCCGCGCCAAGTTCAACGAGCTGACCGTGGATCTGGTCGACCGCACCATGACCCCTGTCCGCAAGGCTCTGGCCGACGCCGGCCTGCGCGCCTCCGACCTGAAGAAGGTCCTGATGGTGGGCGGCTCCACCCGTATCCCCGCCGTCTACGACGCGGTCAAGAAGGAACTGAACTGCGAGCCCTTCAAGGGCATCAACCCCGATGAGTGCGTGGCCGTCGGCGCCGCCATCCAGGGCGGCGTGCTGCAGGGCGACGTCAAGGGCCTGCTGCTGCTGGACGTCACCCCGCTGAGCCTGGGCATCGAGACCCTGGGCGGCGTGTGCACCAAGATCATCGAGCGCAACACCACCATCCCCACCCACAAGAGCCAGGTGTTCTCCACTGCGGCCGACAACCAGCCCTCGGTCGAGGTCAACGTCCTGCAGGGCGAGCGTGAGTTTGCCCGCGACAACAAGAGCCTGGGCGTCTTCCACCTGGACGGCATCGCACCGGCTCCCCGCGGCGTGCCCCAGATCGAGGTCACCTTTGATATCGACGCCAACGGCATCGTGAAGGTCAGCGCCAAGGACCTGGGCACCGGCAAGGAGCAGAACATCACCATCACCGCTTCCACCAATATGTCCAAGGAGGACATCGACAAGGCCGTCAAGGAGGCCGAGCAGTATGCCGCCGAGGACAAGAAGAAGCGCGAAGAAGTGGATATCCGCAACGGCGCCGACCAGATGGTCTTCCAGACCGAGAAGATGCTGAAGGAGAACGGCGACAAGCTGCCCGCCGACGTCAAGAGCGAGGCCGAGAGCAAGCTGAGCGACCTGAAGAACAGCCTGCAGTCCGGCAGCATCGACGACATCAAGGCAAAGCAGGAGGCTTTGAGCCAGGTGTTCGAGCGGATGTACCAGGCTGCCGCCGCAGCCCAGCAGACCGCCGGCCAGAACTCCGGCACGGGCTCCAGCAGCTCTTCCAGCGAGAACAAGCCCAACGATGACGGCGTTGTGGACGCCGACTTCAAGGAAGTCTAAACAAGAGAAAACGCCCCTGCCCCCCGGCCAAACCGGCGGGAGGCACAGGCAGAACGGGCAGGCGCCCAGCCGGACGTCCGCCGGATAAAGGCAAAGCCGCTCCGGTTTTCCGGGGCGGCATTTGCCGGTTTTAAGGCCAGCGCAGCTGGCGGCGAGAGGTGAGTGGAAATGGCACAGGAAAAACGTGACTATTACGAGGTCCTGGGGGTGTCCAAGACAGCCACGGATGAGGAGATCAAGAAGGCCTACCGTAAGCTGGCGCTGAAATACCACCCAGACTACAACCCCGGCGACAAGACCGCCGAGGAAAAATTCAAGGAGATCAACGAGGCCCACGAGGTCTTGTCGGACCCTGAAAAGCGCAAGCGCTACGACCAGTTCGGCTTTGCGGGCGTAGACCCCAACTACGCAGCCAGCCAGGGCGGCGGCGCAGGCGGCGGGTTCGGCGGCTTTGGCGGGGTGGACCTGGGAGACATTTTTGGGGACATCTTCGGCGGCGGCTTTGGCGGGTTCGGCGGCGGCAGCGCCCGCGCCAACCCCAACGCCCCCCGCAAGGGCCAGGACATCCGGGTGCGGATCACCCTCAGTTTTGACGAGGCGGTCCACGGCTGCAAGAAGAACATCACCATCACCCGGCAGCAGACCTGCACCGAGTGCAACGGCAGCGGCTCCGCCCCCGGCAGCCAGCCCGAGACCTGCCCCGACTGCGGCGGCCGCGGCTATGTCATCCAGCAGCAGCGCACCCCCTTTGGCGTCATGCAGAGCCAGCAGCCCTGCACCCGCTGCGGCGGCAAGGGCAAGATCATCAAAAACCCCTGCAAGGTCTGCCACGGCAGCGGCCGGGTGGCCACCAAAAAGACCCTGGAGGTCAGCATCCCGATGGGCATTGACGACGACCAGAGCTTTGCTCTGCGGGGCATGGGCGACGCCGGCGCCAACGGCGGCCCCGCCGGCGATGTGATCGTCATGGTCACGGTGCGGCCCGACGAGCTGTTCCAGCGGGACGGCTACGACGTCTGGGTCACCATCCCCATCACCTTCAGCCAGGCGGTGCTGGGCGACAACATCACCGTCCCCACCATCGACGGCAAGGTGGAATACACCCTGCCCGAGGGCACCCAGAGCGGCACCACCTTCCGCCTGCGCGGCAAGGGTATCCAGTATCTGAACGGCCGCGGCCGCGGCGACATGTACGTCAAGTGCGACGTCGAGATCCCCAAAAAGCTGAACAAGACCCAGCGCGAGGCCCTGAAAAAATTCGAGGGCACCCTCAAAGACGACAACTACGAAAAGCGCAAGGGATTTTTTCGCAAGCTGAAAGACATCCTCAACACCAACAATAAATAAAGCAGCATAAACACAGCAAAAGGCCCCGGAAGCCGTCAAGGCTCTCGGGGCCCTTTTTATACCCTCTCAGTCACAGGGCGCTTGCGCACCCTGTGCCAGCTCCCCCGCGGGGGGAGCCAAGTGTACCTGCGTCCATCATAGCAAACTGCACGGTAAGGTAAAGCTGCAAAAACATCGTATTACCGCAAAGTTTTTCTCTATCCACGGGCGTGTACTTGGCTCTCCCTCCGGGAGAGCTGGCGCGAAGCGCCTGAGAGGGGAGCAAAAAATGGGCGGCGGCCCGCCCCGTATATGGGGGAAGCCGCCGCCTAATTAAATTTTAATTCATCTCTCTTAAGAGAAAATAATCAAAGCCGTCGGAACCAAGCCAATACCAGTCAGGCAGATAGAGACAAACCACGAAGCGCAAGCAATATCATACAGCATATTCGTAACATTGCTTCCCATATGGTTGACAAAATAATCCAGACCAGTATCCAACCAGCTATCAGGATTTTTCCGACGGTAATCACGGATATCGGTGGAAGCCTTATACCAACCATAGAAAGGAACAATCCATGCGCACAGAGCTTCTACGGCGGTCGCACCACCGGTGGTATAGGTCATTTCTTCTTCGGCCAGCAGGTTATAATTGGCCGGCATACGAACGGTCATTTCCATAGTAATACTCCTTTTCCGCAAAAATTATCTTAAACAGACCCATCGCCGGGCTGTTTAATTCCGCAGGCACCTATTATAAAAGAAGGCGGCAGCCTTCTCCCGCAGGGCAGAAGACCGCCGCCTAAGTAGGTCTTTGGTAGGCCCTCCTACATTAAGCAGTGAGGAGAGCTGCAGCAGTACCGATCAGGCCATAGGGGATGCCGATGCCGCCGATCAGAACGGTGCCGCCAACTGCAGTGATGGTTGCGGCGATGCTGCGGACAGCATTCCAAGCCGAAGCACTGGTGTAATCGACCCAGGCCTTGACGCCATTCTCGAGGTTGGTGACCAGATCATTGGTCTTGTTGGCTGCGACCCAGTTGCGGGCGCCGCCCAGCATATCCAGCCAGTTGACGATCATGACGCCGGTCATGACTGCGCCTACCACATCACCAGCAACGTTGAGGCCGGCATACCAGTCGGTCCAAGCACCGCCAGTGGTGTAGGTCATTTCATTCTCGCTCAGAACATTATAATTAGCGGGCATACGAACGGTCATTTCCATAATAATGCTCCTTTTCTTTGCAAAGATTAGGTTTATTGAGAACGGATACATTCCAACCTGCACGTGGATGAGATCCGCGCAGAAATGCAACCGTTTGCAACCAAAAATAAATCAGCCAAGGATCAGCAGCGGGATGCTCAGCGGCCACAGGCCCACCACCGTGATGGTGGCTACCAGGTCGCGGGTGAAGTGGGAGAGGGACTGGGACATATCTGCGCCCAGGTCGTCGATGGCTCTGCCCAGAATGGTGAAGATGTTGCCCTCAGCGTTGTTGTCCAGCCAGGCATCGGCCTGCCGGATGCCCCAGATATAGCTGGAACCAAGCACACAGACGCCCACCACAGTGGCGACAATGCCCAGAACGTTCAGGGCGGATGTGGCGGTATCTACAGCGCCGTCAATGGCATTGCCGACGTTGTCGAGCACGTTGCCGCCGTCCAGGTAGACCATTTCCTCCTCCGCGATGGGGGCGAAATGTTCGGGATAACGAATGGTGTCTTTCATAGGTAAAATCTCCTTTGCCAATCAGGGCGCAGCCCGCCGGCCCGCCCGCAAAACAGATTCCCCCACAATCTCCTAGGGCTCAGCTTCATTTTACCACATTGTGAGAGAATGCTCAATAGTTTCCTTGAAAATAGTGCGAAATTTGAGCAGCTTTTATAGAAATCGCCCTGCAATTTTGTGAAAAGCGGATGCCCGTTTTCCGCTTTTATCCCTCGATGCCGGCCCGGTAGAGGTAGGGGTCGCTCTTGAAGCTGTCAAAGCTGTAGAGCACCAGGATCTGGTCGTAGCCGTTTTCGGCGATCAGGCCGTCCAGGCCGTAGTTGTAGTTGCGCAGGTCCACCACGTCGATCTGGGCGTAGTTGGCCGTCAGGAAGGGGACGAACGAGTTGGCGTAGCTGTCCTTGATGACCAGGATGCGGCCCTCGCCGTCCCCCTCCACCCGGCTCAGGCCGTTGTTGCCGTGGAGGAACGCCGCGTACTTGTCGTACACGTCCAGCTTGTCCAGGTCGTACAGGCCGGTGGTCTGCCCTTCCGTGGGCATCCCGGGCCCGGTGACGGTGTAAATGGTCAGGGGGTTGTCCAGATCGTAATAGGTCAGGGTGTCGGGCTGGGCATTCCAGGTGCGGGCGCGGGAATAGAAGGTGCCGTAAAAGTCGGGCACATCCACCGCGGTGTGCGCCGCCCGGTCAAAGGGTTCGAGGCCCAAAGCGCCGCACAGCTCGCTGTAGGCGTAATAGGCCCCCTGGGTGGTCCAGTGGTGGTCGGTGCGGTAGTAGATATACTCGTCCTTGTGGGCGGACAGGGCGTCTTCCAGCGGCAGGTAGACGCCGCCGGCTTGTTCCACCGCCGCCTGGATCTGGCCAAGATAGCTCTCCTCCTGCAGCAGGGGGGCGTGGGCCGGCACCCGCTCGGGGTAAATGGAGGAGGCCGCCGGGGCCACCATCACATACACCTTGCCGGGACAGCGGGCCGCCAGCGAAGCCACCGCTGCAATGTTGCGCGGCAGGGTGCGCTCCTCGCTGGAGACCAGGCCGTAGGTGCGGTCAAACATCTGACCTTTATCCCCCAGCAGGATGCCACCGCTCTGGGTCTTCTGGAGCAGAGCCGTCTCCACAAAGCTCTGCAGGCTGATCCAGGCGTCGCGGCCGGGGATCTGGTCTTTCGTATACTGGGTGTAATCGTCGAAGAACCGGTTCAGCCCCGCAGAGGACAAGATTTGCGCGGTCACTTTGGGGCGCTGGGTCAGGGTGGTGTTTTCCAGCTCGCTGACCGTGCGGTCGGGGGTGACGCAGTCCAGCAGAAACATCCCCACAAAAAAGACGCTGAACAGGATCAGCACCGGGTAGTGGATCAGCCCGCCTTTTCGTCTGCGCTTATGCTGCTGCATAGCTGCCTCCTTGTGTTCTACATTCGTCCGGGCTGGACGGCACGCGCGTACAGCCCCCGGACACAGATTGCGTCTTAAAAGTTAAAATACAGGAACGGGCTGTTGGTGCTGCCTACCACGTAGGCCGTCGAGATCACCAGCAGCACGCCCACCGTCAGCACGCGGCTCCAGCTGCGCCGCCGCAGCACGTCCCAGACCTTTTCGATCAGCGGGGTGCAGCAGATGAAAGAGACGATCAGCAGCACGCCGTAATTCCGCAGGAAATACAGGGCCGAAACGCCGCCGCTGGGGACGAACAGCTTCTGGAACAGCAGCCCGAACTGGACGCCGGGGTCGTTGCCCACGAACATGGCCCAGCCCACCACCACAAAAAACAGGGTGTACAGGTGGGGCCAGACCCGGCCTTTCTGCAGGTGCTTGAGCAGGAACAGCTTTTCCACCGCCAGCAGCACAAAGTAATACAGGCCCCAGCAGATGAAATTCCAGTCGGCGCCGTGCCAGATGCCGGTCAGCAGCTCGACGATGAACAGGTTGAAGATCTGGCGCTTGAGGCCCCTGCGGTTGCCGCCCAGGGGGATATAGACGTACTCCCGGAACCAGCTGGACAGCGTCATGTGCCAGCGGCGCCAGAACTCGGTGATGGAAGCCGAGATATACGGGTAGTTGAAGTTCTGGGGGAACTCGAAGCCCATCATCTTGCCCATGCCGATGGCCATCATGGAATAGCCCGAAAAGTCGAAGTACAGCTGGAAACTGTAGGCCAGGATGCCCAGCCACACCAGCCCGGTGGAGGCGTTTGCCAGCCCCACAAAGGTGATGGAAGCGTCGTCCGCCACCCCGATGATGTCGGTCCAGAGGGCGCCCACCGCGTCGGCCAGCAGCACTTTTTTGGCCAGGCCGAAGGTGAAGATGGTCATGCCCTCCTCGATCTGGGCGATGTTGTAGCGGTGCTTGTAGACGTGCAGCTGGGCCGCCACGTCGCGGTATTTGACGATGGGGCCGGCGATCAGCTGCGGGAACATGACCACATAGGCCCCGAAGTCGATGATGTTCTTTTCCGACGCCACATCGCGGCGGTAGACGTCGATGGTGTAGGAAAGGGTCTGGAAGGTGTAAAAGCTGATGCCCAGCGGCAGGACGCTGATCCCCTCGATGGGGGCAAAGCTTGTCCCCAGCAGGGCGTTGGCGCTCTCCAGGACAAAATTTGCGTACTTGAAATAGAACAGCATCCCCAGGCTGCCCACCAGGGCCAGCCCCAAAAACAGCCGGCGCAGCCCCGGCCTGCCCTCAAAATGGGCGATGGCCAGGCCGCACAGGTAATTGATGAGGATGAGGGCCAGCATCACCGGGAAAAACCGGACCTCGCCCCAGCAGTAGAACACCAGGCTGCAGATGAACAGGACGGTGTTCTTTGCCTTGGGCGGGGCGATATAATAGGCCGCCAGGGTGAAGGGCAGAAAGTGGAACAGGAAGATGATCGAGCTGAAGATCAAGGCGGTATCTCCTTCCGGGTCGGAAAATCAAAGAAAGAGCCCATGCCGCAGGGCACCGGCTCTGAAGGGGATCGTTACTGGGGCGCGTATTCGTTCATCACGTCGTCCACAGCCTGGGACAGGTCGCCGCTGCTCTCGTTGGAGGCAATGACCATCACCACCAGGCCGTCCCGGCCCGAAATAATGGCGTTTTCCACATTGGACTGGGCCTGGCCGAACTCGGTGTAGTTGCCGTAGAAGGCCACCTGATCCTGCTTATAGGTCTCGAGGGCCTCGCAGATCGCCTCCGCCTTGCCCGCGGCGGGCTGGATGACCAGCACCAGGCCGGCGTCGCCGTTGTCGTTGCTCTTGACGCCCTTGTAGGCGGCCACGTCGTCGGGGGACAGCATATAGTCGTACTCGATGTTCATGGCCGCGATCTCGAACTGGTTGGAGATGGGGTTTGCTTCCAGCAGGCGGCTGACGGCGGCGTCCAGATCCACCGCGCCGTTCTCCTCGCCGGTGCGCGCCTCAGCTGCGCTGGAAGCAGGCTCCGACGCCGGAGCGGCCGAAGAAGCCGGCGCGCTGGAGGAAGAACCGCCGCAGCCTGTCAGCAGGGCGGCACAGAGGGCCAAAACGGCCATCCAGGCGAAAACGTTGCGTTTCATCATAAGTTCTTTTTCCTTCTCTCTCGTTTTATAGATTCTGCGCACCGGGCGCAGGGTTCAAACCTCTGTTTTTGCGGGTATGCCTTATCTTATCATATCGGGCGGCAAAATGCAATCTGGACCCGGGGGCAAAACGGGCCGGCCCCGAAACTTTCACAACCTGTTTACCTGCGTTTTACCCCGCCGCGGCAATGGACTGCAGCTCAGCGATGTACTGCTCGAAGATCAGGCCGCTGGCGTTGATGCGGGCGGCGTTCTCGGGGCCCACATACCGCCAGTGCCACGGCTCATAGGTGATCTCAGTCACGGCCTCGGCGGCTTCGCCCTTGGGGTAGCGCAGGATGAACCCGTAGTCCCCGGCGTGCTGGCACAGCCAGTCGAAGGCGGCCGTGTCCTCAAAGCCGGGCTCGAGGGCGGTGTATTCGGGGCAGTTCAGGTCGGCGGCAAGGCCGCAGTTGTGCTCCGAGTAGCGGGGCGGGTTGACGACGTTGGCCGCCATTTCGCGGGCGGTGGGCTCGTCGTAGCCCTGGTCCAGGAACTGCTGGGTCTTGTTGTTATAGAGGGTGGTCTGGTAATCGACGCTGCGGTACCCGCTCTGCATCCAGATGGTGATGCCGTCGGCAGCCGCAGCGGCCTGCATCTCCAGGAAAGCGTCGGCCGCCTCGGTCTGCAGGGTCTTGTTGATGGCGGTGGCCGAACCGCACTCCTTGGTGTCAAAGGTGTAGTCCTCGGGCATGGGTACCTGATGGTTCACCAGCACCATGCGGGGGTCGGCCAGCATGGCGGACGCCTCAGCAGCGGTCAGGCCCAGGGCGTTCTGCGGCGCGGCAGGCGCGCTGCTGGCAGCCTGGCTCTGGGAGGAGCCGGCGGCCATGTTTTCCCCCTCCGCCGGGGCGGGGGAAGCGGCTGAGGCCGACGGCCCGGCCGAAGCCAGGCGGGTCACGGCGAAGGAGACGCCGCCCACCACCAGCGCCAGGGCGCAGAACAGGACGGCCAGCCGGCGGATGGCACGGCGGCGGCGACGGCGGCGCATTTCGGCCCGCGTCAGACGGCGGCGGGGCGGATGGTGCGGATCATGATGGGGATACGGCGGCATGGGCTGCTGCATAACAAAAACCTCTCGATCTGTTCCAAAAGACGGATATTCCCCCCGCCGGGCGGGCATACTGCCCACAAAAGCGAGGCGAATGATTGTATGGGTCTATCACCGGAAGAATACGGCCGCCGGGTGCGGCGGGCCGGGCCGCCCTCTCCACTGGGGCGGGACTGCCTGTGGGCGTTCTGCATCGGGGGCGGCATCTGCACCATCGGGGAGGCGCTGCGCCAGGCTTACCTGCTGGCCGGCGCGGACGCTGTGACGGCGGGCACCCTCACCAGCTGCACCCTGATCGCCCTCTCCGCCCTCCTGACCGCCCTGGGGTGGTACCAGAAGCTGGCGCTGCGGGCGGGGGCGGGCAGCCTTGTGCCCATCACCGGCTTTGCCAACGCGGTGGTCAGCGCGGCCATCGAGTTCCGCCCGGAGGGCTGCGTCACCGGCACCGGGGCCAAGATGTTCACCATCGCGGGCCCGGTCATCGTCTACGGCACCCTGGCTTCGGCGGTCTACGGGCTGGCGCTGTGGGTGTCCACCCTCTTATAGAGATACGCCCGCCGGAAGGAAAAAATTGCAAAAAGCGGGCGGCTCGACCAAAAATACAACAGGAAGGAGCGATCGCGGATGGAAAAAGCCCTGCGGCAGGGGGACACCCTGCTTTTTCCCGCGCCGCCGGTCATCGCGGCCCACGCGGCGGTGGGCGGCAAAAAGGAGAGCGAAAGCCCTCTGGCCGCCGCCTTTGACGAGCTGAGCGGGGACAACCTGTTCGGCCAGAAAAACTGGGAGGCCGCCGAGCGGGCTTTGCAGCTGCGGGCGGCCCGGCTCTGCCTGCGCAAGGGCGGCGCGGCCGAGGACACGGTCAGCCTGGCCCTGGCAGGGGACCTGCAGGCCCAGTGCACCGCGTCCAGCTACGCCATGCGGGAGCTGGGCGTGCCCTATGCGGGGCTGTTTGGGGCGTGCAGCACCATGGCCGAAGCGCTGGGGCTGGGGGCGGCCCTCTGCGCCGGCGGGATGGCCGAAGGGGTGCTGGCCATGGCCTCGGGGCACTTCTGCGCCGCCGAGCGCCAGTTCCGCACCCCGCTGTGCTACGGGGCGGTGCGCACCCCCACCGCCCAGTGGACCGCCACCGCGGCGGGCTGCTGCCTGCTGCGGCCGGCCAGCCCGGACAGCAAGGGCGTCCGGGTGCGGGGCGTCACCTTTGGCCGGGTGCAGGACTACCAGGTCAGGGACATCACCAACATGGGGGCCGCCATGGCCCCGGCTGCGGCGGCCACCCTCCTGCGCTACCTGCGGGACACCGGCACGCCCCCCGCCGCTTTCGACTGCATCTACACCGGGGACCTCGGCCGGGTGGGCAGCGCCCTGCTGGCCGAGCTGCTGGAAGCGGAGGGGATAGGCCCCCTCCACCACGAGGACTGCGGCTGCCTGCTCTATGGCCGGGACCCCAAAGTCCACAGCGGGGCCTCGGGGCCGGGGTGCTGCGCCAGCGTTTTGTGCGGGCACATCCTGCCCCAGCTGGAACAGGGCAAGCTCGGCCGGGTCCTTTTCATCGCCACCGGGGCGCTGATGAGCCAGACCACCTTTTTGCAGAAGGAAAGCATCCCCGCCGTCGCGCACCTGGTGGAGCTGGCCAGCCCCGCCTGGAAGGAGGGTTCGGCATGAATTATCTCTGGGCATTCCTGGTGGGCGGGGCCATCTGCGCCGCCGGACAGCTGCTGGTGGACCTCACCAGCCTGACCCCCGCCCGCATCCTCACCGGCTATGTGGTGGCCGGGGTGGCGCTGTCGGCGCTGGGGCTGTACGGCCCCCTGGCCGACTTTGCCGGGGCGGGGGCCAGCGTCCCCCTGCTGGGCTTTGGGCATCTGCTGGCCCAGGGGGTGCGGCAGGCCGTGGCCGAACAGGGCCTGCTGGGCTGCCTGACCGGCGGGCTGCGGGCGGGGGCCGCCGGCATCACCGCCAGCCTGCTGTGCGGGGTCATCGCCGCGCTGCTGGGCAAAAGCCGGGACCAGAACTGACTGCCCCCGGTCTCGACACACAACACGCGCCTTCGCGCCTCTGCCGCTGTATGCTGGAGGGCAAAAGGGGGCGTTTACATATGTTCCGTTGGTTTTGCTTTGGTCTGTCGGCGGCGCTGGCCGGCCTGCCGTCCTTTTTCTGGGCGGGGCAGGGGCTGTGGGCCGCTTTCTGCGGCCGCGGCCCCGGCTATGGGCCGGCGGCGCTGCTCCTTGCAGGGGCGGTCTGCCTGGGGTATGCCCTGGCCTGGGCCTGCCTGCCCGAGCCTGCGCCCGGCCCCGACGGCCTGCTGGAGACAGCAAAAACAAAAGCTCTCCTGCCGGATGAGTGGCGCGGAGAGCTTTGCTCGTCAATCGTATCGAACCAGTCGTGAGCGGCTTAGACTGCCTTGTTGGCGCGCTTGGCCATACGGCTGATCTTGCGGGACGCGGTGTTTTTCTTCAGCACGCCCTTGGCGCGGGCCTTGTCGATCGCGGAAACAGCAGCCAGGACAGTTGCGTCCTTGTCAGCGGCTTTGGCATCGATGGCAGCGTTTGCCTTCTTGACGACTGTTTTCAGGTTGGTCTTAATGGCCTTGTTGTGTGCCCGCTCTGCAGCAGACTGGACAACGCGGTCCTTCTGAGATTTGATGTTAGGCAATTCGTTCCACCTCCTTGGCTACCTATAACAGCGCATCTTATGATACCATATTCGCCGCATCTGCGCAAGCTTTTTTTGAAATTTTGTTTGAAAAATTTTTATTTGCCCACACTTTGGCCAAAAGGCGGGCCCAAACCCGGCCAAAGGAGGCGGCAAAATGCGCTATACAGACATGGCGGACGAGCTTTTCGGCTCCGGACAGGAGGCCGGCGGCGACGGCGGGGTGCGGCTGGCGTCGGTCCGGCGGGGCGGGGTGACCATCACCCGGGTGGAGGTGGCCCGGGACGGCCTGGCCCGGCCGCGGGGCCGCTACGTCACACTGGAGACCCCCAGCCTCCATTTGCTGGACGAGCGGGATGTCTCCCTCATCGAGACGGCGGCGGCCGAGCTGGCCGCCCTGCTGCCCCCGGCCGGGCCGGTGCTGGTGCTGGGGGTGGGCAACCGCCGGGTGACGGCCGACGCCCTGGGCCCCCGCACCGTCCAGCACATCCTGGTCACGATGGGCCACGTCCTGCCGGTGCGGGGCATCCGGCCGGTGGCGGCGGTGGCGCCGGGGGTGTCCCAGGCGGCGGGCATCAGCCTGCAGGCTTTGGCCGCGGCCCTGGTGGAGGCGGTGCGGCCCGCGGCCCTCCTCTGCGTGGACAGCCTGTGCACCGCCGAGCCCGAGCGGCTGGGCCGCACCATCCAGCTGTCCGACACCGGGCTTGCGCCGGCCCAGCCCCGCAGCGGCCGCCATCTGGACGCCGCCGGGCTGGGTCTGCCGGTCATCGCGGCGGGCATCCCCACCCTGATGGAGGCCGCCGAAGGCCGGGACCTGGTGGTCGCGCCCCGCGCGCTGGACAGCGTCATCGCCCACGGGGCGGCCCTGCTGGGGGCGGCCATCAACCGGGCCCTGCAGCCCCGCCTGACCGTCAACCAGCTGTGCTGGCTGGCCAGCCAGTGACATAGATCCTCCCCGCCCCGCATACAAATGGTGTGTATCACCACGGGAAAGGGGGCGGGCGGATGCAGCAGGAGCACAGGCAGGCAAAGCCAAGCCGGGCCGGCCCGGGGACAGGCCGGGCGGCCCTGGCTGCGGCGGCGGTGATGCTGGCCCTGACCATCTGGGGCCGGGGCCCGGCGCTGGCTTTGGCCGGGGCGCTGGTGGGCCCTCTGCCCGCCCTGCGCACCGCCCTGGAATGGGGCAGGCAGGCGGCAGGGGAGGCCCCCGCCGCCGACAGCGCCGGCGAAGCCCCGGCCTCCTCCACAGCGCCCGCGCCCGCGCTCGACTCCACCGCCATCGAGCGGTATCTGGTCCCCCTGCTGACCGACGCCGACAAGCCCGCCGACGCCGGCGCCGTGACCGAGACCTCCTACGGGCAGGGCAGCGGCGAAAAGTACATCGCCTGCACCGCCGGCACCATCAAGAACAACACCAGCGTTTCCGCCGCCGAGGTGGCGGCTGAAGTCCAGAACCCTCTGCCCTTTGCCATCGAGCTGAACAGCCCCGAGCCCCAGGTGCTCATCATGCACACCCACGCCACCGAGTGCTACCGCCCCGCCGAAGGGCTGTGGTTCCTGCCGGGGGACGGGGCCCGCACCACCGACCGGGCCGCCAATATGTGCGCAGTGGGGGCCGTCATGGCCGACACCCTCAACGCCGCCGGCATCCACACCCTCCACGACGAGACGCTGAACGACTACCCCAGCTACACCGGCAGCTATGCCAACAGCCGGGCGGTGGTCCAGCAGTACCTGGCCCAGTACCCCAGCATCAAGGTGGTGCTGGACGTCCACCGGGACGCCATCGAAAAGGAGGACGGCACCCGCGTGGCCCCGGTGGCGGAGGTGAACGGCCGCAAGGCCGCCCAGGTCATGCTGATCTGCGGGTGCGACAACGGGTCCACCGTCTCCCTGCCCAACTGGCGGCAGAACCTGCGCTTTGCCGCCGCCTGGGAGGGGGCCATGGAAGGGATGTACCCCGGCTTTACCCGGCCGGTCCTGTTCAGCTACCGGTTCTACAACCAGGACCTGACCACCGGCAGCCTGCTGATCGAGATCGGCACCCACGGCAACAACCTCAACGAGGCCCTCTACGCCGGGCAGCTGGCCGCCAACGCCCTGGCCTCCCTTTTTACAGGGGCCGGTTGACAAACCCGCGCAGATATGCTATAGTTCCAGCATGAAAAGCCTTGATCGGGAAAAGTACCTCCCCCCACGACGGCCCAGAGAGCAGGCGGCGCTGTGAAGCCTGCCCGCAGGGGAAGCGAAAGAACACCCGGGAGCTGCAAGCTGAACCCCGCTTTGTGCGCAAGACGGGCAGTAGGCGCGCCGCCCGCCCCAGCGTTAGAAGGGGAGTGCTTATCCTGCTTTGGACGGGACGGAGCATAACGAGACCGGCCGCCGGCCGGTGAATTCAGGTGGCACCGCGGACATTACAAGACAGCTTGTTCGCCCTGGAGAAAGGGCAAAAGCTGTCTTTTTTCATGTCAAAGAGGGACCCATTTCTGCCTGCGCAAGACAGAAATGTTTCCCCCTTTGGATTCTCCTTCCGACAAAATTTTCCGCCGGACCATGCACTCGGCTGCGCCTCGCACACTCTCGCCGGAAAATTTCCCTGTCGGTGTCCAGCCAGCCGTACACGCCGCCTGGCCGGACAGATCAAAATCGTGTGCACTTGCATGGAGGAAACGTATGGAACGCACTGAGATCGCATCCCTTTACCGCGCCGTCCCCGCCGACGGCACCGTGCTGACCGTCTGCGGCTGGGCCAAAAACATCCGCGACAGCAAGAACATCGGCTTCATCGCCCTGTCGGACGGCGGCTGCTTCAAGACCCTGCAGGTGGTCTTTGAGGCTTCCAAGCTCGCAAACTACGAGGAAGTGGCCCACGCCGGCCTGTACACCAGCATGCGGGTGACTGGCCGTCTGGTCCTGACCCCCCAGGCCAAGCAGCCCTTTGAGCTGAACGCCGACAGCATCGAAATCCTGGGCGCCTGCCCCTCGGAGGACTACCCCCTGCAGAAAAAGAAGATGAGCATGGAGTACCTGCGCACCATGCCCACCCTGCGCCCCCGCACCAACACCTTCAACGCGGCGTTCCGGGTGCGCAGCGTGGCGGCCTACGCCATCCACCGCTTTTTCCAGGAGAACGGCTTCGTCTACGCCCATTCTCCCATCCTGACCGCCTCCGACTGCGAGGGCGCGGGCGAGATGTTCCGGGTCACCACCCTGGACCTGGACAACGTCCCCAAGACCGAGGACGGCCGCGCCGACTACAGCGAGGACTTCTTCGGCAAGCCGGTCAACCTGACCGTCTCGGGCCAGCTGGAAGCCGAGGCCATGGCCATGGCGTTCGGCAAGGTGTACACCTTCGGGCCCACCTTCCGCGCCGAGAAGAGCTTCACCACCCGGCACGCCGCCGAGTTCTGGATGATCGAGCCGGAAATGGCCTTCTGCGACCTGTCCGGCTACATGGACGTGGCCGAGGCCATGACCAAGTACGTCATCCGCTATGTGCTGGACAACTGCCCCGATGAGATGGACTTCTTCAACAAGTTCATCGACAAGGGGCTGATCGAGCGGCTGGAACTGGTGGCCGGCAGCGAGTTCGGCCGGGTCAGCTACACCGACGCCATCGAGATCCTGAAAAAGAACAACAAGAAGTTCCAGTACCCGGTGGAGTGGGGCGTGGACATCCAGACCGAGCACGAGCGCTACCTGACCGAGGTGGTGTACAAAAAGCCGGTCTTTGTCACCGATTACCCCAAGGAGATCAAGAGCTTCTACATGAAGCAGAACCCCGACGGCAAGACGGTGGCCGCCGCCGATATGCTGGTGCCCGGCATCGGCGAGCTGATCGGCGGCAGCCAGCGCGAGGAGGACTACGGCAAGCTGGCCGCCCGCATGGACGAGCTGGGCCTGGACAAGGCCGGCTACGACTGGTATCTGGACCTGCGCCGGTTCGGCACGGTGGAGCACGCCGGCTTCGGCCTGGGCTTTGAGCGGATGCTGATGTACCTCACCGGCATCCAGAACATCCGCGACGTGCTGCCCTTCCCCCGCACCGCCTACGGCTTCTGACAACGTTCCGCCGCCGGGGTTCCTAGCGCTGCATTTTTCTTCTGTGTCCCGTCCGTCTGCACCCGCCAGCCGGACGGGCTCTTTTGTAAACGAGGTTTGACTGTGGAAAAGATTGCCCCCGCCCTTTTGGACTGGTTTTACCGGAACCGGCGCAGCCTGCCCTTCCGGGACGACCCCACCCCCTACCACATCTGGGTCAGCGAGATCATGCTGCAGCAGACCCGCGTGGCCGCGGCCCTGCCCTATTACGAGCGCTTTATCCGGGAGCTGCCCGACATCCCGGCCCTGGCGGCCTGCCCGCCCGAGCGGCTGGACAAGCTGTGGGAGGGGCTGGGCTATTACCGCCGGGTGCACAGTATGCAGAAAGCCGCCCAGCAGGTCTGCCGGCAGTACGGCGGCCATTTGCCCGCCAGCTATGACGCCCTGCTGGCCCTGCCCGGCATCGGGCCCTACACCGCCGGGGCCATCGCTTCCATTGGGTTCGGGCTGGCCGCCCCCGCGGTGGACGGCAACGTCCTGCGGGTGTTCGCCCGGCTGTACAACGACAGCGGCCCCATCACCGACCCCGCCGTCAAAAAGCGGTTCACCCAGCGGGTGATGGAGCACCAGCCCCCCGACGCCCCCGGCGACTACAACCAGGCTTTGATGGAGCTGGGCGCGCTGGTCTGCCTGCCGGGCGGCGCGCCGCTGTGCGCCCAGTGCCCGCTGGCCGCCCTCTGCGAGGGGCGCAAAGCCGGCGCCGCCGAGGCCCTGCCCTGCAAGGCCGCGCCCAAGCCACGCCGGGTCCTGCCGGTGACGGTGGCCCTGGTCCAGAACGCTGCGACCGGCGAATGGCTGCTCCAAAAACGGCCGGAAGGCGGCCTGCTGGCCGGGCTGTGGCAGCCACCCGCGTTTGAAGGCCTGCAGCTGGACGGTCCGGCGGTGCGGCAGGCGCTGGCCGCCCTGGGGCTCGACCCCGGCAGCGGCGAGCCCGCGCCCCTGCCCGCGGCCAAGCACATCTTCACCCATGTGGAGTGGCGGATGAGCGGCTGGAAGCTCACCGTGCCGGACCAGCCCGCCCCCAGCGGCTGCGTCTGGGCGGGCCGCGACGGCCTCGAAGGCCGCTACGCCCTGCCCGGCGCGTTCAAAGCCTACCGCAAATTTCTGCTGGAAGCATAGAAATTTTGGCCTTTACGGTTGTAATTTTGCTTCGCTGCGGGTATAATAGAGATATTCCGGGGGTATGCGCCGAATGCTGCCCCTGCCGGGTAGGAGGGCGGCTGTTATGTTGATGCTCAAACTTTCTGTCCATATGCTGACGGCCCTGTCCTGGGGGCTGCGGCTGCTGCTCCGCCTCGCCGACCGGTACCATGACTTGAAAAAACGCCTTGCGCGTGAAAAGGAGAGTGCTCGACCTATGAAGAAATCCTGTCTGATCGCCGTCATCGCAGCGCTGGCCGCCGTCGCCGGTGCACTGGCCGCCGTGGCTGTCTACCTCCGCCGCCGTGAGAAGGAGCTGGACGAATACGAGCGTCTGCTGTTCGGGGAGGACGAGGCCATCCCCGCTGACGCCGAGGACGCCGCAGAGCCTGCCGCCGGTGAGGACGGCGAGGACGCCGCCGAGTAAGCAGCGCGGCTTCAACAGGGTATCCATGCCCTGGCAAAAATGGATTCAGGGCGCACCGGGGGACATTCTGCTCCCTTTCGGTGCGCCCTTTCTGTTTCTCTGAATGTGTGCGGACGTGAGAAAGAGGAGGAATCGGTATGCGGACCGTATTGCATATTATCCGGCAGATCCTGCTGTGGCTGCTGGGGGTGGCGCTGGGGGTGGCCGTCCTGCTGGGGGCGGTGATGGCGGCCAGCTACGCTTTTACCACCAGCGGCAGCCTGCCCGCCCCCGACGCCCAGTTTGGCGGGGCGGCCCTGACGGTGAACGGCAGCCGCTGGCGGGTGCCGCTGGTGGGCGGGATGCTGGACAAGGCCTTTTACAGCCCTTCCACCCTGTCGGTGGAAAAACTGGGCGTCCTCTATGAGGCCCACCCGGAGATCACCCTGCCCGAATGGGCTACATACGCCACCCTGCGCATCACCGCCGACGGCATGGGGGACGCGGCCTATTTCGACGGCCCGGTGGAGGATTATGCGGCCTTCCTCTACCCCGCCAACGGGGAATACAAGGCCGAGCTGACGGTCTGGCGGCTGCCTGTGGGGATGACCGACGTCGGTTTCGGCCAGCCCTCCGACGGGGCCGTCCTGCCGGGCAGCGGCCTGGAGCGGCCGGCCCGGCCGGCGGGGTATTACCGGTACGCCTTCCGGTTCACCATCCAGGCTTCGGCCGAGCTGACCCTTTCGGCCCAGCGGATCGAGCAGGGCGGGGTGGCCGCCCTCGAGATCAGCGGCATGGTGGGCAGCGGCACCCCCGCCGTCGAGACCGACCTCGGCAGCGTCCAGTGCGTCCGCAGCCCGGCGGGCTGGCGGTGCTATATCCCCGCAGCCTACAACGCCTCGGCCGGCAGCCACGACATCGCCGTCACCGTGAACGGCGAAACCCTGCCCCTCACCCTGGTGGTGACGGCCAAGTCCTTTGGCGAGGCCGAGGCCCAGCCCGACCCGCCCGCCCCCGACGGCGCTGCCGAGGAGTTCCGCAGCGTGATCTGGTCCCTCTACGAGGCCCCCGCCCGGGAAAAGATGTGGCACGGGGCCTTCCTGTGCCCGGTGGAGCTGTACACCGTCCTTTTGGACTACGGCCAAACCAAGGTGATGAGCGGGGCCCGAGCGGGGCAGTCCAACTCGACGCTGCTCTACACCATCCCCGGCGACCCGGTGCGCGCCCCCGCCGACGGGGTAGTGGCGGTGGCCCAGAATCTAGGCCTGACCGGCAACACGGTGGTGATCGACCACGGCTGCGGCCTGCGCAGCTACCTGTATGGCCTGGGCAGCATCCACGTCCAGCCGGGGCAGACCGTCGCCCGCGGGGACGCCCTGGGCCCGGTGGGGGAGACTTTGACCATGGACTTCAAGCTGGGCAGCAAGAGCATCAGCCCCTGGCCCCTGTTCCAGACCAGCGGGGGATTGTTCTGGAAAGAATTTTGACGCATCTGCGTTCCGCAACCAAAAGTTGCGGGATAGTTGGTGGATGCAACCGGCCCTTTCTGGTAGGCTGGAGCCACCAAAAGAAAGGAGCTGATCGTTATGAAACTTGCTGCGATCGAACTTGTCGGAATGTTTTTAGCCTTCTTCATCCTGGCCGCTGTCTTTGTGATACCGGTGGTCCTGATGATCCTGTGCATCCGGGCCCTGTGGCTCTACATCAAGACCCACGCCCGCGCCCAGGAGGTGAAGAAGGAGACCGCCGCCGTCCGCAAGACCCTGTCCGAGACCCTCAAAGACCACCGCACCCGCTGCAAAATGACCCAGGAATTTGTGGCCGAGAGCCTCGGTGTGTCCCGGCAGGCCGTCTCAAAGTGGGAGACAGGCGAGACCGACCCCACCATGTCCAACCTCGTCCTGCTGGCCCAGCTCTACGGCGTCACCCTGGCCGAACTACTGGAAAACGTGATCTGAAAACCATAAAGGCCCGGACGCTCGATAGTCCGGGCCTTTATTATGCCTCTCCCGCGCCTAGCGGCTCCCCTCTCTGTTCTGGCCCTCTCCGCCGCCTGCGGCGGCACGGTTGCGGTACCCTGCTTTTGCTTCGGGCGTCGCTACGCCCTCGCAAAAGACAGACCGCTGCCCCTGCTCCGCTTCGGCTGTTTCTGCCACAGGCAGCGCCTCAGCTGCGCAGTCCCGCACGCGTGGGAGGCTCCCCTCTCAGTCTCGCCGCCCTTGCGGGCGTCTCACCAGCTCTCCCGGAGGGAGAGCCAAGTTTACGCCCGTGGGCAAAGGAAAACTTTGTGGTAAGACGAAGTTTTTTCAGCTTTTCCTTACCACAAACTTTGCCAAAACCGACGCAGGTACGCTTGCCTCCCCCGCGGGGGAGGTGGCACAGCGCTTTGCGCTGTGACGGAGAGGGGAGGCTCCCACGCGTGCGGGACTGCGCAGCTGAGGCGCTGCCTGCGGCAGAAACAGCCGAAGCGGAGCAGGGGCAGCGGTCTGTCTTTTGCGAGGGCGTAGCGACGCCCGAAGCAAAAGCAGGGCACCGCAACTG
>DWWN01000012.1 GCA_019119685.1 Candidatus Faecalibacterium faecigallinarum | reverse complement strand
ATTCCGAACACAGAAGTTAAGCTCACTTGTGCCGAAGATAGTTGGCTGGACACGGCCTGTGAAAATAGGTAGATGCCGGCTTCTCGAAAAACGAAACCCTCAGGGAGTGATCCTTGAGGGTTTTTGTTTTGCGTGCGCGCCGGGCGGGACAGTTCAAATCGTGCGCGCATCCTGGTTAGTGCATGATGTGCATGGTTTGCATGGTTTTTAGAGTATGCATGATGTGCATGATAGCGGCTTTGGGCGTATCATGCATATCATGCAAACCATGCATTTCATGCAAATCATGCATTTCATGCAAATCATGCAGAACTATAAAATCATGCAAATCATGCAACTCATGCAAAACATGCAGGGTTATAAAATCATGCAAATCATGCATTTCATGCAGGGGGCGGGATAGAACGCCGCCGGAATTATCAAGAAAACTTTGCAGTATCTGTTGACAAGTATGCTTGGCTGTGCTAGAATGATGGTGTACATAAAACTTGTCAAAACTGTGGAGGTAAACAGGATGGACCAAAAAGACAAGGAAAAGATCCTGGCCAGGAGCCGGGAGGAAAACAAGGGCCTGGACGAGCGGGAGCGCCAGCTTTTGGCTCAGGCCAACACGGTGGGGCTAGTCGGGCTGCTGGCGGTCTTTCTTGTGTTGTTCCTGATCGAGCTGTTTGTGAAAGGCGGAAAGAGCTACGATCTGCTGGCGATGCTGTCCGGCTTTTTATCGGTGAGCAGCTTCTGCCGCTACTACTATATCCGAAAGAAGCTCCTGCTTTTGACCGGGTGCCTCTGGCTGTTCTGCACAGTGGTGTGGATCGCCCTGTATATCTGGAAAGGCTGAACCAAAGCCATCCCACCAAACGACCGGCCCCTGAGGTGCAGACCTTGGGGGTTTGGTGTTTCATCCTGCCTGCGTTCAAGGCCGGATGCAAAACCGGATCAGGTAGAGTTTGCATGTTTTGCATGAAATGCATGGTTTTATAGCCCTGCATGATTTGCATGAGTTGCATGTTTTGCATGGTTTGCATGATATGCATGGTTTTATAGCCCTGCATGATCTGCATGACTTGCATGTTTTGCATGATTTGCATGGTTTTATAACTCTGCATGATTTGAATGATTTGCATGAAATGCATGATGTGCATGCTTTGCATGATACGCCCAAAGCCGTTATCATGCAAAACATGCACGCTCTAAAAACCATGCAAACCATGCACTTCATGCAGCGGGCAGAGGTGGAAAGCTCAGGTTTTGCATACCTGGCGCTTCTTTTTTCGGGCGGGGCGAATATTCCGGCGGCGGATGTCTCACACTAAAGGCAAACCCGTACACAGGTCAAACCGAAGGAGAAGCAAAAGGTATGGAACACATCAGGAATTTTCTGCGGGGCAAAGGCTTCGTGCTGGCCCTGCTGGCCTGCGTGGCCGCGGCCGCAGCCGCCGGCGTGTGGGCCGTGCGGACCATCCGGGACCAGATGGCCGAGGACCTGGGCGAGCGCCCCAGCCAGAGCATCACCGGGGAGGAGACGTTCCCCGGCATCGACGAGGGCGGCGCCCCCGCAACGGAGGAACAGCTATGGGAACAGCAAGCAGCCGGCGCGGCCCAGTCCGTGGCCGATGTGCCCGAATCGAGCTCGTCCGGCGGGCCTTCTGGTGCGCCGTCTGGGTCTGGTTCGGTGTCCGAACCGTCCGAACTGCAAACCGGCTCGCCCGCTGCCAGCGCGTCAGCCGGCTCGGGGTATACGCGGCCCGTCTCTGGGCAGGTGCTCGCCGTGTGGAGCGGGGACGACCTGGTCTATAACGAGACGCTGGGCGACTGGCGCACCCACAACGGCGTGGACTACGCCTGCAAAGCGGGCGAGGACGTCCTTGCGCCGGTGAGCGGTACGGTGGAAAGCCTGGCCGCCGAGGGCAACTGGGGCGTGGTGGCCGCCATCCGGGACGGCGAGGGCCGTCTGTGGCGGCTGTCGGCGGTGGAGGACGCCGCCGTCCGGCAGGGGGACACGGTGACGGCCGGCCAGAAGCTGGGCCAGGCCGGGACCATCACCGGCGAGAGCGCCCTTGACCCCCACATCCACCTGGAAGTGCTGGACGGGGACAAATACCTCGACCCGGTCAAGCTGATCGGCAGTTAAAATACCGGCTGTCAAAAAAGTCCTGCCCGGACGACATGTGCGTACACGGATGGGACACCTGCGCGTGGCGCTTTTGCGCCGCGCTGGAGCGGGCGCTGCGGCGTCCGCCCTTTTTTGTGCGCAATTTGCGGGGGAGGGGAAAAACCGCCTTTTTCATAATTGCTTTTGCGGTGCGATTCTGGTATTATTAAAAAGTACGGATTCTGACGAAAAGAGGATTTGTCCATGGCGGATGTACTGATCGTGGGTGCCGGCGCTGCCGGCCTGATGGCTGCCGGGGCCGCCGCCCGGCTCGGCCACGCCGTCACGGTGCTGGAACACACCGAACAACCGGCCCAAAAGATCCTTGTCACCGGCAAGGGGCGCTGCAACCTGACCAACGCCTGCGACGAAGAAGAATTCCTGCGGCACGTCCGCACCAACCCCCGGTTTTTGTATTCTTCGCTGTACGCGTTCCCCCCGGCCCGGACCATGGAGCTGTTCGAGTCGCTGGGGGTGGCCCTCAAAGTGGAGCGGGGGCGGCGGGTGTTCCCGGTGTCGGACAAGGCGGCCGAGGTGCGGCAGGCGCTTTTGACCTACGCTTCCGGCGCGGCGATCGTCCAGGACGGGGCGGCCGGGCTGCTGCTCGAGCCGCTGGAAGCGCCCGCGCCCGACGGGGGCAAAAAGGCAAAGAAGGGCCCGGCCTTCCGCTGTGTGGGGGTCAAGGGCGCTTCGGGCAGGGAGTACCGGGCGGACTGCGTCCTGGTGGCGACCGGCGGTCTGAGCTACCCGGTCACAGGCTCCACCGGCGACGGCTACAAGCTGGCCCGGCAGGCCGGCCACACCATCGTCGAGCCGGTGCCCAGCCTGGTCAGCCTGGTGTCCCACGACCCGGACTGCAAAAAAATGATGGGCCTGGCGCTGAAAAATGTCAAGCTGACCCTGTTCGAGGACGCCAAAGCGGTGTGGGACGAGCAGGGCGAGATGCTGTTCACCCACTTCGGCATCAGCGGGCCGCTGACCCTCAGTGCCTCCAGCCACCTGGGCGACATGAAAAAGCACCGCTACCGCGTCGAGATCGACCTGAAACCCGCCCTCAGCGACGAGCAGCTGTACGACCGCATCACCCGGGACTTTGCCCTGCTGGCCAACCACGCGGCCCAGGGGGCCCTGGTCAAGCTGCTGCCCGCCAGCATGCAGCCGGTGATGGTGGAGCGCTGGGGCATCGACCCCGCCACCCGCGCCAACCAGATCACCCGCGAACAGAAGCGGGAGCTGGTGCGGCTGTGCAAGCACTGGGCCGTGCCCATCGACGGCCGGGGCGACCTGGCCCACGCCGTCATCACGGCGGGGGCGTATCGGTGCGGGAGGTGGACCCCCGCACCATGGCCAGCAAAAAAGCCGCGGGCCTCTATTTCGCGGGGGAAGTGCTGGACGTGGACGCCTACACCGGCGGGTACAACCTGCAGATCGCCTTCTGCACCGCACAGGCCTTCGCGGCCCATCTGCACGAAGGCTTGAAATAAGGAGGCAACTATGATCGTTACAACCACACAGTCCGTCGAGGGGATGCGCATTGTCGAGTACAAGGGCATCGTCTGCGGCGAGGTGATCTCGGGGGTCAACTTCATCCGGGACATCGCCGCGTCCTTCAACAACTTCCTGGGCGGGCGCTCGGGCAGCTATGAGGATGAGCTGATCGGCGCGCGGCAGAACGCCCTGGAGGAAATGCAGGAGCGGGCCGCCGCCCTGGGAGCCAACGCCGTCGTGGGGGTGGACATCGACTACGAGGTGCTGGGCGCCGACAACGGGATGCTGATGGTCACGGCCAGCGGCACCGCCGTGGTGCTGGGTTGAAACGGCAAAGACGGGGCGGGGCGGCAACAGACCCCCGCCCGCCGGAAGGAGATAGAGAACGAATGATATCGGTTGCGATCGACGGCCCCGCCGGGGCAGGCAAATCCACCCTTGCCCGGCAGCTTGCCAGGGACCTGGGGTACATCTATGTGGACACCGGCGCCATGTACCGGGCCGTGGGCCTGTATGCGCTGCGCGCCGGGGCCGACCCTGCCGACCAGGCGGCGGTCAACGCCCTGCTGCCGGGCATCCGGCTGCGGCTGGCGGTGCTGGACGGCGAGCAGCACATCTATTTGAATGAGGAGGACGTCAGCGGCCTGATCCGCACCGAACAGGTGGGGATGGCGGCGTCGGCGGTGGGGGCCAACCCCGCCGTCCGGGCGTTTTTGCTGGACCTGCAGCGGGATATGGCCAGGACCGGCAATATCCTGATGGACGGGCGGGACATCGGCACGGTGATCCTGCCCGACGCCACCGTCAAGATCTTCCTGACGGCCAGCCCCGAGGCCCGCGCCCGCCGCCGCTGGCTGGAATACCAGGCCGCAGGCCGCCCCGACAGCTACGAGGCAGTGCTGGCCGACGTCAAGCAGCGGGACGAGCAGGACAGCGGCCGGGCCGCCGCCCCCCTCCGCCGCGCCGCGGACGCGGTTTTGCTGGATACTTCTGCCATGAACCTGGCCCAGAGCCTGGCCGCCATGAAGCAGATCATCAAAGAGCGTGTGGGGGAATAATCATGTTGTATCCTGTTATCATTGCCGGTGCCTGGCTGATCTGGCACATCCTGTTCCGCATCCAGGTGATCGGGAAAGAAAACCTGAAAAAGATCCAGACGCCTGGCTTCATCCTGGCCCCCACCCATATCTCGGCCATTGACCCGGTGTTCATCGCCATTGCGCGCTTTTGGGGCAAACGGATGGTGGTCTTCGGCAAAAAGGAGCTGTTCGAGATCAACCCTGTGGTCACCTGGTTCCTGGGCCAGTGCGGCTGCGTGATGGTCCGGGGCACCAAGGACGAGATGGAGACGCTGAACAACACCATTGAGGAGTGCAAAAAGGGCCGCGGGCTGCTGCTGTTCCCCGAGGGCACCCGGGAAAAGGAGGGCAAGCTGCTGCCTCCCAAGAGCGGGCTGTTCGTGGTGGCGGCCGGGGCCGGCACCGACGTGATCCCCTGCCGGGTGCTGTACGACACCCCCGACGGCCGGATGAAGCTGTTCTGCCGGGTGCGGGTGGTGTTCGGCGAGCCCATGCCCGCCGCCCAGTTCAAGATGGAAAGCCGCCGGGACATCAAGACCCTCAAGGCCAACAAGCAGGCCCTGACCGCCGCCTGGATCGACCTGGGCGACCGCTACGCCTTCGAGGGCGCGGCCCACGCATGAATGCCGCGCCCGCTGACTTTACCGCAAAGGAACCTGAGATGGAGATACATTTAGCCAAAACCGCCGGCTTCTGCTTCGGGGTGGACCGGGCGGTCCAGCTGACGTGCCGTCTGCTGGACGCAGGGGAGAAGGTGGCCACCCTGGGCCCCCTGATCCATAACCCCCAGGTGGTGGCCGGCCTGGAACAGCGGGGGGCCAAAGTGGCCGCATCCCCCGCGGGGGTGCCCCCGGGCTACAAGGTGGTCATCCGCAGCCATGGGGTGCCCCAGAGCGTCTACGATGAGCTGACGGCCCTGGGCATCCCCTGGGAGGACGCCACCTGCCCCTTCGTGGCCAAGATCCACGCCATCGCCCGGCGGGCCGAACGGGAGGGCGTGTGCCTGGCCGTGGCGGGGGACGCCGCCCACCCGGAGGTGCAGGGGATCGTCGGCCACACCCGCGGCGAGAGCTTTGTTTTCGCTAACCTGGAGGAATTGCGGGCCTGGAAAGGGCCTGAAAATCCCGAAAAAAGGATGTTTGCCGTTGCCCAGACCACATTCCAGGCAACAAAATGGCAAGAATGTTCGGAGTTTCTGAAAAAAGCCTATACAAACGCCGAAATTTTTGATACAATATGTAATGCGACGTGGGCGAGGCAACAGGAAGCGGAAGACCTCAGCCGCCGGTGCGATTTCATAGTCGTGATTGGCGGTCATCATTCTTCCAATACCCAGAAGCTTGTCGCAGTCGCCGCAAAACATACGCGGGCCGTTACGGTTGAAACAGCAAGCGAGCTTCAGCCCGAGTGGTTTGCAGATGTGAGGACGGCGGGCGTGACAGCAGGGGCTTCAACGCCATCGTCTATTATTGAGGAGGTACTTAACAGTATGACAGAAATCAATGACAGCATGAGCTTCGAGGAGATGCTGAACGCATCCGAGGAAAAACGTGTTCATGCAGGCAGTATTGTGAAAGGAGTCGTGACCAGCATTTCCGCCAACGAGATCCAGGTCGACATCGGCGCAAAGCAGACCGGTTTTGTCCGTCTGAGCGAACTGACCGACGACTCCTCCGCAAAGGTCGAGGACCTGGTCAAGGTTGGCGATGAGCTGGACCTCATCGTCGAGAAAGTCATGGATCAGGACGGCGTCATCCAGCTCTCCCGCAAGAAGCTCGCCTCGCGCAAGGGCATGGAAGAGATCGCCAAGGCCGCTGAGTCCGGCGAGGTCGTCGAGGGCGACGTCACCGAGTACAACAAGGGCGGCGTCGTGGTCAACGTCAAGGGCGTCAAGGTGTTCGTCCCCCGTTCGCAGGCTACCATGCGCCGCGACGAGGATTACACCGCTCTGGTTGGCAAGCACGTCCGTCTGGTCGTGACCGAGTGCTCCGGCCGCAAGATCGTGGGCAGCATCAACAAAGTCACCGCTGAGGAGAACAAGGCCCGCCGCGAGGAGTTCTGGGCCAACGTCGAGGTGGGCAAGACCTACACCGGCGTGGTCAAGAGCCTGACCTCTTACGGCGCCTTTGTGGACATCGGCGGCGTGGACGGCCTGTGCCACATCAGCGAGCTGAGCTGGAACCGCATCAAGCATCCCTCCGAGGTGGTCAGCGTCGGCGACACCATCGAGGTGTATGTGAAGGATATCGACCGCGAGAACCACAAGGTTTCTCTGGGCTACAAGAAGAGCGAGGACAACCCCTGGGAGCAGCTGCGCAGCAGCTACCCCGTGGGCAGCGTGTTCCACGCTCCCGTGGTGTCCCTGACCAAGTTCGGCGCCTTCGTCCGCATCCTGCCGGGCGTGGACGGCCTGGTCCACATCAGCGAGATCAGCAACGACCGCGTTGAGAAGGTCTCCGATGTGCTGAAGGTGGGCGACATGGTGGACGTCAAGCTGCTGGATGTGGACTTCGACAAGAAGCGCATCAGCCTGTCCATGAAGGCCCTGCTGAAGGACAAGGACGAGGAGCAGTAATCCTCTCTGCCTGAACTGTCGAAACAGCCCCGTTGCCGGAAGGCGGCGGGGCTTTTCTGGTACCGGGAAGCCGCTGCCCCCCTTGCGCCCCGGCCCTGTGGGCGGCGGCCGGCCCGGACGATGGATATGCTTATGGCCATTGCAAAAAAACTTTCAGCCGCCCTGCGCGCCCACGGCGAGGCGGTGCGGTATCTG
Source organism: Candidatus Faecalibacterium faecigallinarum (assembly GCA_019119685.1). GTDB lineage: Bacteria > Bacillota > Clostridia > Oscillospirales > Ruminococcaceae > Faecalibacterium > Faecalibacterium faecigallinarum. The sequence continues at coordinate 2,363 of DWWN01000012.1, read as the reverse complement.
GTGTTCGGCGTGCTGACCACCCTGCTGAACATGGCGCTGTACGCCCTGTTCCAGGCGCTGTTCGGCTACCAGGCCGCCAACAGCTGGGGCAACGTGCTGGACAACGTCCTGTGCATCCTGTTCGCCTACGCCACCAACCGGCGGTTCGTCTTTGCCAGCCGGACCCGGGGCCGGGCCGCTGTGCGGGAGTTCGGGCGCTTTGTGGCCTGCCGTCTGGGCACCATGCTGCTGGATGCCGCCGTGGTGCTGGCGGGCGGCAACTGGCTGGCCCCCCAGGGCCAGGCCCTGGTGCTGGCGGTGCTGGGCCCCTGGCTGACCGCCCCCGACGGGGTCATCCTGGGGGTGGGCGGCAGTGTGGCTTTTGGCGCCGAGGCGGCCGCCCTGGCCCTGTGGGGGCTGGGGGTCAAGGCTTTTTCCAACCTGCTGGTGATCGTGCTCAATTACCTGTTCAGCAAGCTGCTGATCTTTCAGAAGCCCGCTGGGCGGGAACAGTAAGAAACGGAGGTAAACGCATATGGTTCACAAGTTGAAAGGCTTCGGGTTTCTGGTGTCCGGCCTGGTGCTGGGCATCATCGGGGCGGTGACCGCGGTGACGGCCATCGTCCTGAGCGGCGTTGGCATCGGCCTGGTCAAGAAGGCCCGGAAAGAGCACTGAGGAGGAACGAAGATGGATCGCAAGGAAATTCTGTCCCATGTGGACCACACCCTGCTCAAGCCCGAGGCTACCTGGCCCCAGATCCAGGCCCTCTGCGACGAGGCTGTCGAATACGGCTGCGCCTCGGTGTGCATCAACACCTGTTACGTCAAGCAGGCCGCCGAATATCTCGCCGGCCGCTGCAAGGTCTGCTGCGTGGTGGGCTTCCCTCTGGGGGCCATGGACACCGCGTCCAAAGCCTTTGAGGCCAGGACCGCCATTGCCAACGGCGCCGGCGAAGTGGATATGGTCATCAACATCGGCCGGCTCAAGAACGGCGAGTACGACGCCGTCCGGGAGGACATCCGCGCCGTCAAGGAGGCCGTGGGGGATAAAGTCCTCAAGGTCATCATCGAGACCTGCCTGCTGACCGACGACGAGAAGCGCAGAATGTGCGATATCGTCTGCGAGGCCGGGGCCGACTATATCAAGACCAGCACCGGCTTTTCCACCGGCGGGGCCACCTTTGAGGATGTGGCCCTGATGGTCAAGGGCGTGGCTGGCCGCTGCAAGGTCAAGGCCGCCGGCGGCATCTCCACCGTAGAGGACATGGAAAAGTTCCTCGAGCTGGGGGCCGACCGTCTGGGCACCAGCCGGGCCGTCAAGCTGCTGAAAGGCGAGGCTGCCCAGGGCTACTGAGCGGCGTTTGGGGAAAACATCTGAAAAGTCCGACTTTCTTCTTGACAATCTGACGAAGGGATGCTACAATATCCCCTGCAGCAAAAAAGAATCATACACTTATCAAGAGCGGCTGAGGGGACAGGCCCTGGGAAGCCCGACAACCTGCGCATGCGCGTAAGGTGCCAAATCCTGCGGGAAACCGGAAGATAAGAGTGGGACACTCGGAGCCTTCGGGTTCCGGGTGTCTTTTTGTTTGAGCGTTTTTTCAACCGTTTGCATGGGAGGCATATGTATGGCAAGACATCTCTTTACATCTGAATCCGTCACCGAGGGGCATCCCGACAAGATCTGCGACCAGATCTCGGACGCCATCCTGGACGAGATCCTGACCCAGGACCCCGACGCCCGGGTGGCCTGCGAGACCTGTGTGTCCACCGGCCTGGTCCACATCATGGGCGAGATCACCACCAGCTGCTATGTGGATTTCCAGAAGCTGGTCCGCGAGGTGGTGGCCGATATCGGCTACACCCGCGCCAAGTACGGCTTTGACGCCGACACCTGCGCTGTCATCTCCAACATCGACGGCCAGAGCCCCGACATCGCCCTGGGCACCAACGACGAGGTGGGCGGCGCCGGCGACCAGGGCATGATGTTCGGCTACGCCTGCGACGAGACGCCGGAGCTGATGCCGATGACGATTTCGCTCGCGCATAAGCTCGCGAAGCAGCTCGCGAAGGTCCGCAAGGACGGTACGCTCAGCTATCTCCGTCCGGACGGCAAAACGCAGGTGACCGCGGAGTACGAGGGCGACACGGTCAAGCGCATCGATGCGATCGTCATTTCCACGCAGCACAGCGAATCGGTTTCGCTCGAGCAGATCCGCCGCGACATGATCGAGTACGTCGTCAAGCCGATCGTGCCGGCAGAGCTGATCGACGAGAACACGAAGTATTATGTAAACCCGACCGGCCGGTTCGTGATCGGCGGCCCGGTCGGCGACAGCGGCCTGACCGGCAGAAAGATCATCGTCGATTCCTACGGCGGCGTG
>DWWN01000071.1 GCA_019119685.1 Candidatus Faecalibacterium faecigallinarum | reverse complement strand
TTGGTGGAGATAAGCGGGATCGAACCGCTGACCTCTTGAATGCCATTCAAGCGCTCTCCCATCTCATGCGGTCACGCACCCCTTCAACCGGGCAGAGAAAGCACGAAAGAAAACGTGAATACGCTATATTTTTGGATGCTGCATGAGTGCCTTGTTTCACACTGAACCAGGGAGCCCTTTTTCTTTGTCCGGACAAGGCAGAAAGGAAGTAGCCGTTTCAATCATGGCAGCCGGTAGGCCCAATACTTGCCGGAATGGACTTTCACCAGGCGTCCACTGGCAACCAAAGCGACAAGGATACGGTTGGCCGTCGCAGCCGACACGCCGCACAGCGCACGTACGTCGGCGTTTCGGATGCAGTCGTGGCTCTTGAGATACGTCTCGATTTGACGCCAACGGGCAGTCTCCTTGTCGGGTGCTTCATCGCTCATACCATCACCCGCGCTGATGGCCTCGGTGAGGGCTGCCTGAATGGCCGACAGCATGAACTCAATGAACGCGGTGGATTCCCCCGCGTTGTTGGAAATGTTGATGGCATCATAATACCCCTGCTGGCGGTCATGGATGACGGATTCCACCGGAAGCCAGGCAAAGGCAGGATTCCACCGAGAGAGCAACAAGGTATGCCACAGTCGACCCACCCGTCCGTTGCCGTCGGCAAAGGGGTGGATCAGTTCAAACTCATAATGAAAGACACAACTACGGATCAGCATATGCAGATCACTATTCCGGATCCAGTCCAGCAGGTTTGCAATCAGGCCAGGGACATACTGAGGCAGCGTCCCAAAATGAACCACCCGCCCCTGGCTGTCTACCACGCCCACTGGCCGGGAACGGAATACCCCGGCTTCTTCTATCAAACCGCGCATCATGATGCTGTGGGCCATCAGCAGGTCATCTACCGAGTACGGGTCCAGCTCGTCCAGGTGTTCATAAATCTCATAGGCATTTTTGACCTCGGCAATGTCTTTGGGCGGCGCGAGAATGTGTTTGCCGCCCAGCACAGCCGTGACCTGCTCAAGAGAAAGCGTGTTCTGCTCGATGGCCAGAGAGCCGTGAATGGTCCGAATCCGATTGGACCGGCGCAGAGTGGGGTTTGCAGGCAGTGAGCTGACAGCAGTCAGCCGGCCCACCAGTTCGGCAATCTGCGCCACGCTGTCAATGATCTGGTGCGTGATTTCAAAGGGTGGCTGTTTGCTTTTCATGCATGGAACCTCCACAGAAGCAAAATGAACACCATTATTGTAACACACATCCATCATCACATCAATCGAAATGATGATTATAAATGAGAGATGAAAAAGAAGAAGGACGATGTGACCCCAAAAGCAACTGTAATTGCCATTGTCAACCAGAAGGGAGGTGCAGGAAAGACCACGACCAGCGAAGATTTGGGCGTTAGCATTGCCCTGGAGGTTTGCGGGTGGACGTAGCTCCCAGGTGCTTCGATCATATCCACGCCTGCACATCGGGAATATCTGGATGACCATAGCCAACAGCTGAACGAGCTTCAGAAAGGAGATAACGCTTAGGCGTATGACGGTAAAATGAAGGCTTTTGAACAGCAGAAAAAGAATGAAGGGCAAGGGCGTTACTCAACCCAATGTCATCCGTCCCCAAAAAGCCGGAGAATATAAAATTGTGTCCGAACGCGGCTACCAGAAAGCCAGCGAGCTTGCCAGGTATGCGGATATGTCTGTAACTTGGTGAACAATACAGATATCACACAGATGGTGAAGGACAACACAAATCAGCGAGAAGAAAATTTCCCCGAATACGAAATCAATGGTCCACCGAACAATGTCCCGGCGCTATCGACCCGGCCCCCGAAAAAGGAACTGGACAAAGCGTTGGACGTCTGAGAGCTGGCGTCCCTCCAGCGACGCTGCACTAACAACAACCAAGTAGCGATCCATGTGAACACCTATAGTGGAATTACCCTGACGAGAGCAAGGCACTGCAACGGGGCTTTGCTGACCTATATAAAGGGATTTCCCTGTAAGATAATGCGGGAAACAATATAGACCTTCGGGGGTACTGCTTGCTTGGGTGCAGGTGCAGGCGGCTGAATGGCATGGATAAACCAGGCTCACATTTTGTAAAAACGAGTCGAAAACACAGGTCTTTTTGCCAAAATCAAGATTGCAAGGGGGTATAGCTGATTCGGGCGCAGCCGAAAAATGCCCGTTGCTTTACGCCGCTTATGAAAAAAGAAAAGCCTTGAAAACGTAGTGTTTTCAAGGCTTTTCGGGTTTGGTGGAGATAAGCGGGATCGAACCGCTGACCTCTTGAATGCCATTCAAGCGCTCTCCCAGCTGAGCTATACCCCCATATTCGGTTTTGTTTTGCTTGGCTCGCCGTGGTCTTGACCGGCGACGTCAGTTATTATAGCAGAGGCGGGGGCAAATGTCAACAGGTTTTTTGCATTTTTTTGCAAAAAAGCCGCCGGGCAGAAAGTCCGGCGGCAGAGCGATATTTTTGCGGGTGCGTCAGGCGGCTTTGCGCTCCTGGTAGGCGAACAGCTGGGGAGCGGCCTTGCAGATGAGCACGGCGGCGACCACGGTCAGCAGCGTTTCAGGCAGCATATAGCTGGCGTTGTAGCCCAGGCTGTAGGTCCAGGCGGACAGGCCCTCGTTCAGGTTGCCCCACACGAGGACGCCGGACAAGAAGCTGCACAAAAAGCGCAGCAGGCAGACCGCGAAGGTGCCGACGGCCACGCCCACCATCCGGTTGTGGAAGGGGCGGGCAAACAGCCCGGCCAGGCCCAGCGCCGTAAAGGCCAGGACGTAGTCCAGCAGCACCTCGCCCAAAAAGTAGAGGAAGGTGGGGACCGGGGGCGCCCAGAAGCCCAGCAGCATCTGCAGCAGGCTGTTGACAAAGCCGGTGAAGACGCCCCACTTGACCCCGTGCCGGAAGGAGATCAGCACGAAGGGCAGCATGCTCAGGAGGGTGACGGAGCCGCCGTTGGGCAGCTCGTAGATCTTGACGTTGGCCAGCACGGTGCCGATGGCGATCATCAGCGCGCACTCGACCAGGATGCGGGTTTTGGAATAGGTTTTAGCCATAGGGGAATCGCTCCTCATCAAAATAGTACATAAAAACAAATGCGCCCGCTGGTGTACAGCAGGCGCACGGGGTGTTTACAAAACCGGACGTTCCGCAAACTTACCTACGCCGGCATTACCCGGATCAGGTTGGAGGGTACTCCGCGCGAGCGGATCTCAGCCTTTCGGCGCCCCTGTTTTCATGTCCAATGTCAAGTATAAGCACGGCGGGCAAAATGTCAAGCCCCCGCGCGGCAAGCCGTGCCGCAAAGGTTCCTTTTTGGGGCGGGATGCGCTATAATGGAGTTACCATTTTCAGAAAGGCGGCGGCAGCATTGAAGATCACGGCATTGGTGGAAAACACGGTCCCGGAGGGCCTGGCGGAACAGCTGGGCCTCGGGAAGGAACACGGCCTCTCCCTTTACATTGAGGCCTGCGGGCACAAGATTTTGTTCGATATGGGGCAGAGCGGCCTCTTTGCCCGCAACGCGGCGGCTCTGGGGGTCGATCTCGCGGCGGTGGACCTGGCGGTCCTCTCCCATGGGCACTACGACCACGGCGGCGGGCTGGCCCGCTTTCTGGAGCTGAACAGCACCGCACCGGTCTACCTCAACGAACACGCCTTCGAGCCCCATTACCACGGCGCGGAGCGGTACATCGGTCTTGACCCCGCCCTGGCGGCCAGCCCCCGGCTGCACTTGACCGGGGAGGAGGCGGTCCTGGCGCCGGGCCTGACCCTTGCCGCCTGCAACCGGCGGCCCCGCCGGTACGACCTGGGCAGCTTTGGTCTGACGGTGCAGGAGGGCGGGGCCTTCCAGCCCGAGGATTTCCGGCACGAGCACTACCTGCTGATCGAGGAGGCGGGCAGGCGGGTCCTCATCAGCGGGTGCTCCCACAAGGGGATCTTGAACATCGTGGACTGGTTCCGGCCCGACGTCCTGGTGGGCGGCTTCCATTTCAGCGGCCTGCCTCTGGACGAGACGCTGGCCGGCTACGCCCGGCAGCTGGACAGCAGCGGCGCGGTGTTTTACACCTGCCACTGCACCGGCCGGCCGCAGTACGAGTTCATGGCCCGGCAGATGAGCCGGCTGCACTACCTTTCCACTGGCCAGACCATTGAGCTATAAGCAGGCATAGCAAAAACGCACCCTCCGGCGCGGGCCGGGGGGTGCGTTTGTATGTAAAGGAATGCTCAGCGCTTGATGTCGTAGTTCATGTTCATCAGGTTGCGGATGGTGTTCACATCGTCTGTGATGTTGGCGTCGCCGTGGATGGTGTGCTTGATGGCGCTGCTGGCCACCGCAAAGTTGATGATGTCCATGGCCTTGTAGTTGTGCAGCATGGCGTAGATCAGGCCGCTGGCGAAAGCGTCGCCGCCGCCCACGCGGTCCAGGATGTTGAAGGTGAACAGCTTGCTCTCGAAGGTATGGCCGTCCAGCCACATGAAGGCTTTCAGGCTGTTCTCGCTGCCGCTGTGGGCATAGCGGACGTGCCGCGCGATGCACTTGAGGTTGGGGTAGCGGTCGATGAAGCGCTGGAACACTTCGTCCTGCTGCTCGTAGCTGGGCTGCAGGGGCACGCCGTCTTTCCAGTCGCCCTTGGAGTGGTCGTTCTCGTCCTTCCACAGGTGGTAGGGCTCGATGCCCAGCAGCACGTCCACATAGGGCAGGCACTCGGTGCAGAAGTCGCGGGCCTCCTCCCAGCTCCACAGGCTGCTGCGGAAGTTGCCGTCAAAGCTGACGGTCAGCCCCTTCGACTTGGCCACCTTCAGCAGGTCCATGGTCAGGGTGCGGCAGTTGGGGGCCAGCGCCGGGGTGATGCCGCTCAGGTGCAGCCAGTCGTAGCCGTCCAGCAGGGCGTCCAGGTCCACGCGGGAGAAGTCGTACTCGGTGATGGCGCTGTGCTTGCGGTCGTAGGTGACTTTCGAGGCGCGGATGCCGTAGCCGGTCTCCAGATAGTAGGTGCCCAGACGGTGGGTGGGCACGTCCTCCTGGGTGGCCAGGATCATGGGGGTGCAGTGGACGTCGTTGGAGCGCAGCCAGCGCACCGCGCTCTTGCCCAGGCTGTTGTTGGGCACCACGCTGAAGAAGGTGCTGTCCACGCCGAGGTTGGCCAGGGCCAGGGCGATGTTGGCCTCGCTGCCGCCATAGCTGGCTTCAAAGCTGGAGGTCATGCGGATCTTCTCGTAGTTCGGCGGGGTCAGGCGGAGCATGATCTCGCCGCAGGTGATGAATTTGGGGGCGTTGCTGTCGGGGTTGAGCAGAGGGTTGTAGTGTTCCATGAGGACTCCTCCTTATTTTACCGGTGGCAGGATGCGGCCGGACTGCCGCATGATACATCTTGTATCCATTATATTGCTTTTTGCCCGGAATTTCAAGCAGGCTTGCCAAAATGGCCTGCAGCAGGGTGCCGAATTTTCGTCAAATCTACTGTGCATCTGGTCGAAACCGCGTGCGTACGTCCTTCGGATAGAGCAAAAGTCCCGTCTCAAAAGTCCCGCCCAGCTGGCATGTACAGATGGGCCGTTTGCGACACGCTCTTACACGCCGGTCAGGTCAAAGTCGGGGGTGTATTCCTCTTTGGCGCTGCTCTTTTGCTGCATATAGCCGGCGGCGAGGCCCTTGTCCACCGCGTAATTCACCACCCGGCGGTATTCGTAGGTGGTGATGCGCCGGCCGATGCCCTGTTCCGCCGCCTTGTAAAAGGGGGTGTACTGGCTCATCAGGCTGGGGATGAAGCAGCCGGGGTCGGCGTCGTTCCAGGCGGCCATCTGGTCCAGCACGGCGAAACTGTCCTCCATCTGACCCGGCAGGGCCAGATGCCGCAGGATGACCCCCTTCTGCAGAAGGCCGTCCTGGTCAAAGACGGGGCGGCCGGCCTGGGCCATCATGGCCTCGATGGCTGCTTTGGCCACCTGGAAGTAATCGGGCGCGGACGAGAGCCGGGCCGACAGGGCAGAGGAGACGTATTTCAGGTCGGCCAGCCAGATGTCCACATAGCCCTGCCAGCGCCGGATGCTGTCCAGCGTCTCGTAACTGCCGGTGTTGCAGACGATGGGCAGGCGCAGCCCGCCGGCCCGCGCCTGGTCCAGCGCGGCGATGATCCAGGGCTGCCACTGCCCCGGCGTGACCAGGTTGATGTTGTGGGCGCCCTGGCGCTGCAGGTCGAGGAAGATTTCCGCCAGGCGCCCGGCGCTGATCTCCTTGCCAAAGAACTGGGCGCTGATGGGGTAGTTCTGACAGTAGCAGCATTTGAGGGCGCAGCCCGAGAAAAAGACGGTGCCGCTGCCGCGGGTCCCGCTGATGCAGGGCTCCTCCCAGAAATGGAGGGCGGCGCGGGCCACTTTGAGCGTGCCGGCAGCCCCGCAGAACCCGGCCCGCCCGGCGGCCCGGCCGGCCCCGCAGCGGCGGGGGCAGAGGGTGCAATGGTCCGGGATGGTGTACGATGTTGGCATAGTGCATAAAGTCCCTTCTAAAAGATTTACAGATCCAGCCTGCAAACAGTATACCATTTTTTGCCCCGGGCGTGTTATACTGATAGGGAAAAACTTTGTAAAAAGCGCCCGAGACGGCGCAGGGAGGGCACCATGCGAACCGAGACCGAGGAGATCCGCCGCAATTTGAAGTATCTGAGCCTTTTGGCACGGGACTATCCGTCCCAGGCGGCCGCCGCCAGCGAGATCATCAGCACCCAGGCGCTGCTCAAGCTGCCCAAGGGCACCGAGCACTTTATGAGCGACCTGCACGGGGAAAACGAGGCGTTCGTCCACATCCTGAACTCGGCCTCGGGGGTGATCCGCGAAAAGGTGGACCAGGTGCTGGGGGACCAGGTGCCCGCCGCCGAGCGGGCCGAGCTGGCCACCCTGATCTATTACCCCGCCGAAAAGCTGCCCCAGCTCAAGGCCAAGCAGCCCGGCGAGGCTGCGCTGGAAGGCTGGTACAGCCAGACGCTGTTCCGGCTGATCGACATCTGCCGGCTGGTGTCCTCCAAGCATACCCGCAGCTATGTCCGCTCCTGCCTGCCCTCGGGATGCGGTTATGTGCTGGACGAGCTGCTCCACGCCCACTTTGAGGACCACGACAAGGACCTCTATTACGGCCAGATCGTGGGCAGCATCATCGAGAATGGCCGGGCCGACCGGTTCATCACCCGGCTGTGCGAGCTCATCAAGCGGCTGGCGGTGGACAAGCTGCACATCGTGGGGGACCTGTTCGACCGCGGCCCCCGGCCCGACATCATCCTGGATCTGCTGCTCCACCACCACAATGTGGACATCCAGTGGGGCAACCACGACGTGGTGTGGATGGGGGCGGCCGCCGGCAGCCCCATCTGCTGCGCCACCGTCATCAAGACGACCCTGGCCTACCACAACCACGGGATGCTGGAGGACAGCTACAGCATCAACCTGCGGCACCTGCAGCGCCTGGCCGACCACTACTACGGGGAGGACGATCTGTCCATCTGGATGCCCCACACCGACGCGGCCCGCGGCCCCTACACCCAGGGGATGCTGCACCGCTGCGCCGTCATGCACAAGGCCATTTCCATCATCCTGTTCAAGCTGGAGTGCGCCGTCATCGACCGCAACCCCGATTTCCAGATGGCGGGGCGGGACTACCTGCGCCGGATCGACTTTGCCAAAGGGACGGTGGACATCGCGGGCAGGGAATACCCCCTGCGGGACACCAGCTTCCCCACGGTGGACCCGGCGGACCCCGCAACCCTCAACGCCGACGAACAGCTGGTGCTGGGCAAGCTGGTGGCCTCGTTCCGCCAGAGCGCCAAGCTGCAGCAGCACGTCCGCTTCCTCTACGCCAAGGGCAGCGTCTACCACATCGAGAACGGCAACCTGCTCTACCACGGGGCGGTGCCCATGACCGAGAAGGGGGCCTTTGCGGCCGAGCGGTTCGAGGGGCGGCTGTACGCCGGCCGCGCCCTGATGGACTACTGCGACGAGCGGGCCCGGCAGGGCTACTACGCCCCCGAGGGCAGCGCCGCCCGCCAGAGCGGCCAGGACTTTTTGTGGTACCTGTGGTGCGGCAAGCTGTCGCCTTTGTTCGGCCGCAGCGCCATGACCACATTCGAGCGGCTGTATGTGGCGGACAAGGCCACCCACACCGAGATCAAGGACCCCTATTACACCTGGTATAACGAGGAGTCCGCCTGCCGGCGCATCCTGGCCGAGTTCGGGCTGCCGGGGTCGTGCCACATCATCAACGGGCACGTGCCGGTGCAGGAGAAAAACGGCGAGAGCCCCATCAAGGGCGGCGGCCGGCTGATCGTCATTGACGGCGGGTTCTGCCGCGCCTACCACGAAAAGACCGGCATCGCCGGCTACACCCTGACCTATTCCAGCCGGGATATGTCCCTGCGGACCCACCAGCCCTTCATCAGCGCCGAAAAGGCCATCACCGAGAACATCGACATCGTCTCGCGGGAAAGCGTGCTGGAACAGGAGAACCGCCGCATTCTGGTGGAGGATGTGGACGAGGGCGAGACCCTGCGGGAGAAGGTCCACGACCTGAAACAGCTGGTCATCGCCTACCAGCTGGGCTGGATCAAGGAGGCCGAGAGCCAGGACCGGGTGTGGTGAGGCGCCGCGCCGCCCTGTCGAATCATGAACATTCTGTGTAAAAGAGAGAAAATCAGCGAATGTATTTGGAGAATCTGGGCAAAACAGAAAATAAGAGCAAAGGCCGGGCCTGAAACTTTGCTTTTTTTTGCAAGTTGTGTATAATAGGGTAGCTGCAGCAGGCGGCGGCGCATCTGCGCCGCCCCAAAAACCGGCCTGCCATAGTGGAATTTCCGGCAGGCCCCATCCAACCTGCAGCGTGGGACGTACTCTTTTTTTGCGGACCCCATAAAGGAGATCATTACTTTGGAGAAGTTTGTTATTACAGGCGGCAAGCCCCTGATGGGCGAAGTCGATATATCCGGCGCAAAGAATGCGGCGGTGGGCATCCTGCCCGCCACCATCCTGGCCGCCGATGTCTGCGTCATCGAGAACCTGCCCAACATCAGCGATGTGTCCGTCAGCCTGAACATCCTCAGCGCCCTGGGCGCCCGGGTGCGGATGCTGAACCGGAACACCTACGAGATCGACACCACCCATCTGGTGAGCACCAACGTGCCGGACGACCTGTCCCGCCAGATGCGCGCCAGCTATTATTTCCTGGGGGCGCTGCTGTCCCGGTTCGGCCGGGCGCAGGTGGCCATGCCGGGGGGCTGCAACCTGGGCCCCCGCCCCATCGACCAGCACCTGAAGGCTTTCAGCGCCCTGGGCGCGCAGGACAGCGTGGATTACGGCATGATCACCGTCCGCGCCAGGGAAAAGCTGCAGGGCGCCCGCATCTTCTTTGATAAGGTCAGCGTGGGCGCCACCATGAACGCTATGCTCTCCGCCGTCATGGCCGAGGGCCAGACCGTGCTGGAAAACTGCGCCAAGGAGCCCCATGTGGTGGACCTGGCCAACTTTTTGAATATGTGCGGCGCGGACGTCCGGGGCGCGGGTACCGACGTCATCAAGGTGCGGGGCGTCACTGCCATGCACGGCTGCACCTACAGCATCATCCCCGACCAGATCGAGGCCGGCACCTATATGGTGGCGGCGGCGGCCACCGGCGGCGACGTCCTGATCAAGAACGTCACCCCCAAGCACCTGGAACCCATCACCGCCAAGCTCCGCCGCTGCGGGGCCGAGGTGCAGGAGTTCGACGACGCCGTCCGGGTCACCCGCACCGGCGACATCCTGCCCACCAAGATCAACACCATGCCCCATCCGGGCTTCCCCACCGATATGCAGCCCCAGATGGGGGTGCTGCTCAGCGTGGCCAAAGGCACCAGCACCATCACCGAGGGCATCTGGGACAACCGCTTCCGCTACGTGGACGAGCTGCGCAAGATGGGGGCCAACATCCAGGTGGACGGCCAGGTGGCCGTCATCGAAGGGGTGGAGCGGCTGATGCCCGCCCCGCTGCGGGCCAGCGACCTGCGGGCCGGCGCGGCCATGGTGATCGCGGCCCTGATGGCCGGCGGCACCAGCGAGATCGAGGAGATCGGCCACATCGAGCGCGGCTACGAGAACATTGTGGAAAAACTCAGCGGCCTGGGGGCCGACATCCGCAAGGTGGAGCGGGTCCCGGCGGCGCTGGAACAGGCTTTGTAAAAAATACACTTTGCCGGGGGAGCCGCGCAGAATGTGCGCGGCTCCTCTGGTGCGTTATGCGTGAGGCGGGGAGGGCCTCGTAGGGATGGCAGAATTTATCTCCCTTTATTCCGGTTCGTCGGGGAATTGCAGCGTGGTCCGCTGCGGCGGCAGTTATCTGCTGGTGGATATGGGCAAGGGGGTCCGGGTCACCACCGGCGCCCTGCGGGAAGCGGGGCTGGAAGCCGCAGACTGCGGGGGCATCCTCATCACCCATGAGCACAGCGACCACGTCAAGGGGCTGGCCACCTTCCTCAAACGGCACCAGCTGCCGGTTTACGGCGCCCAGGCCACCATCGAGGCGCTGGAAGCGGCGGGCATCCTGCCGGCGGGCTGTCCGGTGTGCGTGCTGGACCCGGCCTCGGGGGAGATGGCCGATGTGGCCGGGTTTGGGGTGCGGGCTTTCCCCACCAGCCACGATGTGCCCTGCGTGGGCTACCGCATCGCCGCCCCCGACGGCAAGACCATGACCATCGCCACCGACCTGGGCGTGTTGACCCCCGCCGTCCACGCCGCCCTGGCCGGGTGCGACCTGGTGGCCCTGGAGAGCAACTACGACCCCTATATGCTCCGCAACGGGCCGTATCCCTATTACTTACGGGCCCGCATCGAAGGGCCCCGGGGGCACCTTTCCAACGACGAGTGCAGCGAAAAGCTGCTGGAACTGGTGCAGGGCGGGTGCGAAAAGTTCGCGCTGTGCCACCTTTCGCAGGAGAACAACACCCCGCCCCTGGCGCTGCAGACCGTCTTTACCACGTTCGGGGCGGCGGGGGTGGTGCCGGACCGGGACTGCATCGTCCAGACCCAGCGCCGCAATGAGATCAGCCCCGCGCTGGAATTTTGAGCGAAACGGTTGACAAACGCCGCCCGCACGCTTATAATTTAAGCGGTGCAGGACGCCGCGAGGCTCCTGCGCCCCAAAACCGATAAAGCAAACTTGGCTATGACAGGGCCAGGGATGTGCGCGCAGCCGCCCAGAGAGCGGGCTTTGAGCTGAAAGGCCCGCCGGTACTGCACACCCCATGCCACCCTCGAGCTCCCGGTGAGATAAGCCGGGCGCGGCGCAGCGTTATTGCGGCAAAAGAGGCGGCGGTTTTTCACATCGCCGCAAATTGGGTGGTACCACGGAGCAGTTACGGCAGCCTTCGTCCCTTTGCCGGGGCGGGGGCTGTTTTTGTTTCTGCCGCGCTGCCGTGACTGTCAATGAGAGCAAGGAGAGAATCGTTTATGCAATGGACCGGTTTGAATGAACTGCGTGAAAAATACCTGACCTTCTTTGAGGGCAAGGGCCACCTGCGCCTGGGCAGCTTCCCCCTGGTGCCCAAGGACGACCCCAGCCTGCTGCTGATCAACAGCGGCATGGCCCCCATGAAAAAGTGGTTCCTGGGCCAGGAAGAGCCCCCTCGCCACCGCGTGACCACCTGCCAGAAGTGCATCCGCACCCCCGACATCGAGCGGGTGGGCATTACTGCGCGGCACGGCACCTTCTTCGAGATGCTGGGCAACTTCTCGTTCCAGGATTATTTCAAAGAGGAAGTCATCCCCTGGGCCTGGGAGTTTTTGACCGGCGAGGAGTGGATGGCCATTCCCAAGGACAAGCTGTATATCTCGGTCTACCTGGACGACGACGAGGCCTATGATATCTGGACCCAGAAGGTGGGCATCGCCCCCGACCACATGGTCCGCATGGGCAAGGAGGACAACTTCTGGGAGCATGGCTCCGGCCCCTGCGGCCCCTGCTCCGAGATCTACTTCGACCGCGGCGTGGAGTACGGCTGCGGCAAGCCCACCTGCGGCCCCGGCTGCGACTGCGACCGCTTTATGGAGATCTGGAACCTGGTGTTCAGCCAGTTCGATTCGGACGGCAAGGGCCACTATGAGCGCCTGCCCCGCCCCAACATCGACACCGGCATGGGCCTGGAGCGTCTGGCCTGCGTGATGCAGGGGGTGGGCAACCTCTTTGAGGTGGACACCGTCCAGAGCGTGCTGCACCATGTGGAGCACATCGCCGACAAGACCTACGGCCAGAACGAAAAGACCGACATCTCCATCCGCGTTATCACCGACCACATCCGCAGCTGCACCTTCATGGTGTCGGACGGCATTCTGCCCTCCAACGAGGGCCGCGGCTATGTGCTGCGCCGCCTGCTGCGCCGCGCGGCCCGTCACGGCCGGCTGCTGGGCATCCAGGGCCCCTTCCTGGTGGATCTGGTGGAGACGGTGATCCAGTCCAGCGAGAGCGCTTACCCCGAGCTGCGGGAGCACGCCGCCTATATCAAGAAGGTGATCGGCACCGAGGAGGCCAACTTTGCCCGCACCATCGACGCCGGCATGAACATCCTCTCCAACCTGATCGACGCGATGGAGAAGGCCCATCAGCACGTGCTGAGCGGTCTGGACGCCTTCAAGCTGAACGACACCTTCGGCTTCCCCCTGGACCTGACTCGCGAGATCGCGGCCGAGCAGGGCCTGGAAGTGGACGAGGAAGGCTTCCACGCTGAGATGACCAAGCAGAAGGAGCGTGCGCGCTCCGAGCGGCTGAAGAAGAACATCTCGGGCTGGAGCGCGGACCTGTTCGGCGCGCTGGACGCCGCCCCCACCGTCTTTACCGGCTACGACACCCTGACCGACACCGGCGTAGTGGTGGCCCTGTCGGACGAGGAGACGCTGACCGACGGCATCGCTACCGATGACCAGGCCAAGGAGGGCGTCCTCGTGGTCCTGGACAAGACCCCCTTCTACGCCGAGATGGGCGGCCAGGTGGCCGACCACGGCGTCCTGACCGGCGACAACTGCACCCTCCGCGTGCTGGATGTGAAAAAGACCCCCAAGGGCTACTTTGTCCACACCTGCGTGCTGGAAAGCGGCTATGTCCGCGTGGGCGACACCCTGACCGCCCAGGTGGACAAGGAATACCGCTGGGCCATCGCCCGCAACCACACCGCCACCCACCTGCTGCAGGCGGCTCTGCGGGAGGTGCTGGGCGACCACGTCCATCAGGCAGGCTCTTACCAGGACGCCCATGTGACCCACTTCGACTTCACCCACTTCAGCGCCGTCACCCCGGAGGAACTGGCCCAGGTGGAGCGGATCGTCAACGAGAAGATCTTTGACGCCATGGATGTGGATGTCCGCTCCATGCCGCTGGACGAGGCCAAGAAGATGGGCGCCATGGCCCTCTTTGGCGAGAAGTACGGCGAGATCGTCCGTGTGGTGGACGTCTGCGGCTGGTCCACCGAGTTCTGCGGCGGCACCCATGTGAAGAACACCGCCCAGATCGGCTGCTTCAAGATCATCAGCGAGGCGTCGATGGCTGCGGGCATCCGCCGCATCGAGGCCGTCACCGGCAAGAACCTGCTGATGCGGGCCAACGCCAACGAGCTGGTCCTGCGCAGCACCGCCGCCGCCCTCAAGGCAAACAACGTGGCCGACCTGGCCGGCCGCGCCGAGGCCGTCATGGCCGAGAACAAGGCCCTGCACAAGGAGCTGGACAACGTCAAGGCCGAGGTGGCCGCCGCCAAGGTCCAGAGCCTGTTTGAGAACGCCGAGGAAGTGAACGGCGTGCGCATCATCGCCGCCTACTTTGCCGGCACGGCCAGCGGCACCCTGCGCGGGATGTGCGACACCCTGCGGGAAAAGGCCGTCAAGCCGGTGCTGGCCGTCCTGGTGGGCAGCGAGGGCGAGAAGATCACCATGGCCGTCTCGGTGAACAAGCTGGCCCAGGAAAAGGGCCTCAAGGCGGGCAACATCGTCAAGGAGCTGGCGGCCATCGCCGGCGGCAAGGGCGGCGGCAAGCCCGACTTCGCCATGGCCGGCCTGAAGGACCCCAACAAGATCGACGAGGCCCTCCACGCCGCCGCCGAAGTGGCCGCCAAACAGATGAACTGAGCTGCAAGGCGCCCGCACCGGGCGCTGACGATAACACCATCAAACCCATGAAAGGAGCTGTCTGTCATGGAAGATTGCCTGTTCTGTAAGATCGCCGCGGGGGAGGTGCCCTCCAACAAGCTGTACGAGGACGACCAGCTGCTGGCCTTTTACGACATCGACCCCCAGGCCCCGGTCCACTTCCTCGTCATCCCCAAAAAGCATATCCCCTCGGCTGCCGCGCTGACCGAGGAGGACGGGGCCCTGCTAGGCCACATCTTTGCCACCATCGCAAAGCTGTGCGCGGACCTTGGCTGCGACGGCGGCTACCGCATCGTCTCCAATGTGGGCGAGGATGCGGGCCAGAGCGTCAAGCACCTGCACTTCCATGTGATGGCAAAGCGCCCCATGGGCTGGCCCGCGGGCTGAGCCGGGGCCGGAAGGAGGATCATACACAATGGCTGAGACTTATACCCTGAAGGTCGCGGGGCTGACCCGCGAGCTGACCATCTGCAAGGTGAACGACCACATGGACATTGCGGCCTTCATCATGCTGGGCGACACCGAGCTGACGGTGGCCGCCGCTGCCGAACTGCTGAAAAAGTGCCCCGACTTTGACATCCTGCTCACCGCCGAGGCCAAGGGCATCCCCCTGGCCCACGAGATGAGCCGGCAGAGCGGCAAGCCCTATGTCTGCGCCCGCAAGAACGTCAAGCTGTATATGAAGGACCCGGTCATCGTGGAGGACCAGTCCATCACCACCGAGGGCAAGCAGAAGCTGGTCATCGACCGCAAGGAGCTGGACGAGATGAGCGGCAAGCGGGTGCTGGTGGTGGATGATGTGATCTCCACCGGCGGTTCCCTCAAGGCGCTGGACGCCCTGGCCGAGCAGACCCACTGCGAGATCGTGGGCCAGGCCGCCGTCCTGGCGGAGGGCGACGCAGCCAAGCGGAAGGATATCATCTTCCTGGAGCCGCTGCCCCTGTTCTTCCACTGATGGGGTGAGGCGGCCGGTCTGCGCGCTGTTCGCCGGTGCGCTGGGCGCGCAGTTGATCGCTGCTTTTGAGCCGCAGGCGGGCTTTTGGCCCCTTGCGGCTCTTTTTGGTTTTGCGGGCCTGGTGCTGGCAGCGGGCGGCCGGGCCCGCGGCTATGGCCTCTGGCTGCTGCTGGGCGCAGCGCTGGGCCTGGGCTTTTCGGTGCGCACCGGCGCACAGTTCAGCGCCCTGACGGAACGGTACGACGGCCGGACGGTGCGGCTGACCGCCACGGTGGAGGACGTCCAGGAGGGCTACACCCGCGCCACCGTCCGCGCGCGGCTGCGGGTCGAGACGGCGGACGGGGAGGCTGCGGCCTTCTGCTGTCAGTGCGACGGCCTGCCCCTGTGCGAGGCGGGGGAAACGATCGAGGGCTGGTTCAGCCTGGAAGCCCCCGCGCAGGCAGACCGGCCCGGCCGCTACGCCGACGGGGTGGCCCTGCTGGCGGAGTACGAGCGGGGGTTCCGGCGCATGGGGCCGGGCCGCGGGTTCCGGGCCTGGTCGGCCCGGCTGCAGGTGCGGCTCAGCGCGGCGCTGTGCCAGGCGCTGGACGGCGACGAGGCCGGCGCCCTGGCCGCCATGATCGTGGGGGACCGCACCCATATCACCCCCGAGCTGAACAGCGCGTACCGGGCGGCGGGGCTTTCCCATGTGCTGGTGGTCAGCGGGATGCACGTGACCATCCTGTGCGGGGTAGCACTGCCGTCGTGGGACCGCCGCCGCTGGCTGGAACGCGGCCAACAGCTGGCGGCAAACCTGCCCGGCAATCTGGGCGCCGGCCTTCACCGGCGGCTGGGGGTCCGGCTGATCCAGCTGCAGCTGAGCGAGCCCAGGCCCGCACGGGGCGGCTTCCATCCGGCGCTGGTGTGGCGCAGGCGGCTGACCGCCCTGTGGCCGGTGGTGCTGGCAGCTCTGCTGACCGGCATCACGGGGTTCACCCCGTCGGTGCTGCGGGCGGGGGCCGCCGTCTGCATCGGGGCGCTGGGGGTCTGGCTGATGGCTCCCGCCGACCCGCTGACCAGCCTGGCCGTGGGCGGGCTTGCGATGAGTGCGTTCAACAGCTACGCCGTCTGCGACATCGGCTTTGAGCTCTCGTTTGCGGCGGTGGCGGGCACGCTGGCCGGCGCGGAACTGGTCCGCCGCCGGTCTGCCCGCAGGGCCTCCCGGGATGAGGAGGGCCGGCCCCGCCCGCTGGCGCTGCGCTTGGCGTCCCGCCTGTGGGACGCGGTCTGGGAGGCCGGCTGCATCACGGTCTGTGCTTCGGCGGCCACCTTCCCGGTGCTGGTGGCGCGCGGGCTGAGCACCAGCCCCTACGCGCTTTTGTCGGGGGTGGCGGTGCTCTGGCTGGTCCAGCCCATGATGATGCTGGGCATCGCGGCGGCCCTGACCGGCATGGTCCCGGCGCTGGGGCCGGTCTACCGGGCCTGCGCCTGGGGCGCGGCTTTTCTGGTCCGTCTGCTGAACGGCTGGGCCGAAATGGTGGCCGCCTGGCCGGGCGCGGAGCTGGCGTTCGATACCAGCTACGCCGCGCTGGTCAGCTTGGGGCTGATGGGCCTGTGCTGGCTGGCTTTCCGGTGGCGGGTGCGGGCCCGGGTCTGGCTGCCCGCCCTGGCGCTGGCGGCCGCGGTGGGTGTGGGCGCGGGGGTGTGGCTCAGCCGGGACGTGGTCCAGGTCGAACTGGTCGGCGGGGCGCGCACCCCGTCGGTGGTGCTGGCCCAGAACGGCCAGACGGTGGTCCTCTACCGGGGCGGCAGCAGCGGCCGCAGCGCGGTGGAGCGCTGGCTGGCCCGCCACGGCCAGGAGCAGGCCGTCCTTCTGGTGGACCTGCGGATGGACCCCTCCCGCACGAACCAGCCCCCGGCCCGGCGGGTGGTGACGCCGGGCCGGTTCGAGCCCTATACCGATTACCAGACCGCCCTGGGCGGCATCCGGCTGGATATGCTGCGCACCAGCGGCGGCGTGGGCGTCCGGGTGACGGTGGACCGCTGGCGTCTGGGTGCTGTGAGCGGGGAGTTCGAGCTGGCCGGCACGGCGGTGGTGGACTGGCTTTTGGCTTCGCCGTCCAGCCCCGCGGCGTTCCGCTGGGAGGATATGCTGGCGCTGGGCCGCTACGACTGGATGCGCGCCGACGCGCCGCCTGCGCCCGCCCGGCTTTGGCTGCGGCCGGGCGGCGGGACAAAAACACGCTAGATGGGAGGCGTTGCGATGCCTGCAGAAAACAAACTGGCGGCCCTGGTGGAACAGGGCTGCCCGGTGTTCTATTTTTACTCGACGGAAAAATACCTGGTGCGGCAGGCGGTCGGGGCGGCCTGCGCCCTGCTGGCCAGGGACAGTGGGGAGGAAGTGACGGTGCTGGACGGCCCCGCCCCCGATGTGGAGCAGCTGATCGCTGCGGCGGGGACCATCTCCTTTTTCGGGACCCGGCGGGTGGTCTGCCTGCCCGAGCTGGACCCCGGCGCCTACAGCGAAAAAGATTTGGAGACCTTTGCGGACACGGTGGCCGATGTGGAAAACGCGGTGCTTGTGTTCGGCAGCGTGTTTGAGGCCGACCGCACCGGCAAGGCCAGGCCCGGCAAGCGGGCCCAGCGGGTGATCGCCCAGTGCAGGAAGCTGGGCTGGGCCGAAGAACTGGCCAAGCCCGGCCCCTCTGAGCTGCGCCGGATGATGGCCGACCGGGCCGCCGCCCAGGGCGCGGAACTGTCCGGCCCGGCCGGCGCAGCCCTGCTGGAGCGCTGCGGCGACGACCCCTACCTGCTGGAAAACGAGGTGGACAAGCTGGCGGCTGCCGCCGGCTACAGGACCATCACCCCGGCGCTGGTGGCCGAGATGGGGGTGGTCAGCCTCGAGGCCGACGTCTTTGAGATGGTGCGGCTGATCACGGCCCGCAACGCGGCGGGCGCCTGCAAAAAGCTGCACATCCTGCTGCGGCTGGGGCAGGAGCCTATTGCCATCACGGCCGCCATGATCGGCAGCTATGTGGACCTGTACCGGGTCAAGCTGGGCCAGCAGCACAAGAAAAATTACAGCGCCGTCTTTAAGGACTTCGGCTATAAGGGCAGCGACTTCCGGCTCAAACGGTCGGCCCAGACCGCGGCAGGCTACACCCTGCCGCAGCTCAAAGCCTGCCTTGCCATCCTGCTGGAACTGGACAAAAACCTGAAAGGCCAGCCGGTCAGCCCCCAGATCCTGCTGGAAACGGCCCTGTGCCGTCTGGCGATGGAAGGGGGCGTCCGATGAGCGGCCCCGAACGCATCCACACCGGCCGGGTGCTGGTGGTGGAGGGCAAGTATGACGCGGCCCGTCTGGCCCGCCTGACCGATGCCATGATCCTGCTGACGGATGGCTTTGCCATTTTCTCGGACAAAAAGCGCCAGCGCCTGCTCAAGGAGCTGGCAGTCAAGAACGGCCTGCTCCTGCTGACCGACTCGGACAAGGCGGGCTTCCAGATCCGCACCTACATCACCAACCTTGTGGGGGCCGAACACGTGGCCCAGGCATACGTCCCGGCCCTGCCCGGCAAGGAGCGCCGCAAGGCTCTCCCCGGCAAGGAGGGCCTGCTGGGGGTGGAGGGGGTGCCGGACGAGCTGGTCCGCCAAAGCCTGCTGGACGCCCTCGGCCCCGAAGCCGGCCAGACGGCCCCGCCGGCCGCCGGCCGCCCCATCACCTACAGCGACCTGTACGACTGGGGCCTGTCGGGCACGGCCGGCGCGGCAGAGCGCAAATACCGCTTGCTGGCGGCGCTCGGCCTGCCGCCGCGCCTTTCCAAAAAGGAAATGCTGGAAGTTTTCAACCGGCTGTATACCTTCGAGCAGCTGGATGAGCTGCTCAAAACCGCAGAACAGGCATAAAACAGCGAACCGCTCCCCGTAGCATGAGGAGCGGTTCGCTGTTTTTATGCGAAGCGGCGTTTTACATCCCGGCCTCGATCACGCGGCACAGGGCCCCGAGGTCCGAGCCGGCCAGCAGCTCGAAGCGGACGGCGCCCAGGCCGGAGAACCACAGCTGGAGCTCGCCGTCCAGATCAGCCAGGCCGGCCGACTCGATGGCGTAGGCCTGGATGCGGCGGTAGGGCAGGATGGTGAAGGCTTTCTTCATCCCTGTGACCCCCTGCACGTTGACGGCGATGACCCGGCGGGTGGTAAAGACCACGCCGTCCCGGACGCTCTGGAAGGTCTGGACGATCTCCTCGCCGGGGCAGAGCAAAGGCTCGACCATCCGTTCGAGCTTGGAGTCGCGGACGGGGCGCAGCTTGAGATAAGTGGGGTTTTCAAAGTCGATCATGGGGCGACACCTCTTTCTTAATTGTTTGGGCGTGGAACAGGGCCAGGGCCCGGCGGTAGTCCCGGCGGCGCAGGCCCCGGCGGCTGTCCACCAGGACCAGGCAGGGCTGCAGGTTTGGCACGGCGGCAAATTCGTCGGCGCGGTCGTCCAGGATGACGCAGGGCGCGCCGGGCCGCCGGGCGATCCAGGCGGCGATCTCCTCCCCCTTGCTCACCCCCAGGATGGGGGCGATGCCGGCCACCGGCGCGCCGTGGGCGGCCAGGCAGCGGTAGAGGTTTTGCAGGATGCGGCGGGCCAGCGCGTCACTGTCCCCCAGGCTGTACCGCCAGGAGGAGGACAGGACCACCTGCGCACCGGTGCGGCGGACCAGCCGCTCCAGCCAGAACAGGGCGATGGGGTCGAACAGCTGGCGGTCCATCGGGCGGCGGAGCAGCCAGTCCAGCCGGACGCTGAGCGGGGTACACAGCACGCCGTCCACATCGAGGAACAAAACGGGTTCGGCCATCGGGGCCAGCCTCCTTTCCGCCTCTATCATAGCACACTAGGCGGCCGGGAGCAAGGTGTGGGCTGCACACAATTCCCGATTGACGAAACGCCCCAAACGCGGTATACTATACCATACCGCCGGGGTGTTGCGCAGTTGGTAGCGCGCCTGCTTTGGGAGCAGGAGGCCGCGAGTTCGAGTCTCGCCACTCCGACCAAGAGATAGAAATCCGAACTTGATCTTCCCGGTGGGAGACGGGTTCGGATTTCTTCTTTCTACCGAGAACCTGGATTTGACGCGGTGAGCGGAAAGGGCGGGCTTTCCTCTGAGGAAAGGGGAGAGCCCGCCTTTGCGGCGCAGTGACCGGATTTTAAGGGGCACAGAGGCACTTTTCCATTGCTCAAGGGACTTTTCTTGACCGATGACATAAGCCTTTTAGAACTTGTTATTCGCTGTGCTGTCTTGGGAAGAGAAAAGTTTCAAAACCATAGTCTATAGGTTTCATAGGACAGTATTTGTCGAAAAAGAAACCTTACTAAATAATTGCCATGTATTGAATGAACAGGGATTATGTGCTACACTAAACAAAATAGGGGAGGTAATCAGATGAGCGTTCCTAAACTTACCAATGAAGAAGCGCATAGACTCCTTGAAATGACAAAGCGTTCTCTGGTTGCTGAAGTGGGATTCCCCAGCTGTGGCGGCGAGGAAGAATTTGATGTTATTGGGGATACTAAAAAGGATGTTTTTGCCGTAAAAATATACCGAGGCAGAATCAAACCTTTTAAGTATAATATTGGAGCCCGCATCAGAAAAAATGGAACAATGCTGTTGGAGCTTCATATCAATCCAACTACCATTCATTATAACCCGGATGGCAAAAAGATTTGTGGTAGTCACTGGCATATATATACAGAAGAATATGGGCGGGGTTATGCTTTTCCAGCAGAAGATATCCGAGAAGATACTTTTGTGGAAAATACGATTGCTTTTTTGACAAAGTTTAATGTTGTTGAGCAACCACAAATCAATTATCAACTTGAAGTATTGTAATGAAAGGAGGGAGAATCTTGGATATTCAAAAACTTATTGATGATTACGCATCATGGCTGAAACAGGAGATTACATTTGAAAAAGTAGGAGAGTATTACGAGATTACAACTCCTTATTTGGATAATGCGAATGACTATCTTCAAATTTATGTGCGTCAAATCGAAAATGATATTTACTTTACAGATGATAGTGCCACAATTCGAAATTTGAAGATGGAAGGATTTCAATTTACAGCGGCACGGAAAAAGCATCTACAACGAATATTAAATCAGTACGGTGTAAAACTTGAAGGAGATGAATTGACTTGTAAGGCTCCTGTAAGTTCTTTTGCACAGAAAAAGCACCTATTTATTCAGGCAATGCTGCGAATTGATGATATGTTCACAATTTCTAAAGCCAAGGTGAGCTCGCTTTTTCTTGATGATATTCAGGAATTCTTTTCAGAAAAGGATATTTTTTATTCGGACAATGTTCAGTTTACTGGAATTTCCGGATTTTCTCATAACTATGATTTCTTGTTGCAAAGAAGTAAAACAAAGCCAGAAAGGCTTTGCCAAGCAGTTAATAATCCAAATAAATCAAGTATGGGAAATATTTTGTTTGCCTGGAATGATACGAAACCTGCAAGAAGAAATGATAGCCAATTGATTGTAATTTTGAACGATCAAAATACAATTGCCAAAGGAATTGAGGATGCATTCTTAAATTATGAAGCAAAAGTAGTTCGATGGAGTGAGCGAAACAAGGACAGTAATTTGCAATTGTTTGCAGCATCCTGATCTTCCCTAAAATAGTTCCCAGTCCGGTAAAAAAGATGTGCCTTCTTCCCTGATTGAAAGAAGGCACATTTTCTATTTTGAGGGTTACCTTTGATATACGATGATTTAGTATTATGTAGGTCCAGTGCTCACTTGAGCACTAGACTTGAAAATTAATTTACTTACCCAGCCATAGGGAGGTTCTGCTGTTTTAGCTGCTGTTCCTCTTTCCACTGAGCAAACTGGCGCTGACCTTCTTCGCTGGCGTAAAATTTTTCAATTTCCGGCAGCAGGACTCGAGCCAGCGCTTCCATCTCGTGCTGTGGAATGCCGGTGCCGTAATCATTGATCGCTTTCTTTTTTGCCAAATGATTACCTCCCAATGCTCATAAGCCCTGTTTCATGGGGTGATCACGTTCTGTGGTTCCCATGTGGGTATACGCATCCAGAATCTCTTTGGGAATGCGTTCAAGAATGACTACGGTCTCCTGATACTCCCGTTGGAGCTTGGCATCCTTCAGCTGCTTCAGAACGCTCTCGTGAGTCGCCTCGTCCAGGGACTCCGAGAGCTTTTTGTTTTTCTTCTTGAGCTTCTCATTCTCGGCCTTGGTGCTGGTGAAGGCCGTACTGTACTTTTTGAGCTGGGTCCGCATTTTCTCCACGGCCGGGATATAGCCGTCCAGCAGTTCGGAAATCTCGGCGGCGCGCTTCTTGCTGTTCAGAGGCCCGATGCCGGTGAGCAGCTGGTCCAGCTTTTGGCGCTGCTTGGTCAGGCGGGTCATCTCTTTGAAGATACGGGGCGGTATATGGTCGCGGCCCGTCTGGCTGGCGTTCTCGCCGCGCTCCAGATCGGAATACTTGACGACCATGTGCTCCCAGAACTTGTCCTGCCACCAGCTCAGTTTCTTCTTGTTGCCCACAATCTCCTTGGCACTGAGTCTGCCATCTGGTGTCAGCGGGACAAAGGAAAGGTGCATATGGGGCGTCTTCTCGTC
>DWWN01000002.1 GCA_019119685.1 Candidatus Faecalibacterium faecigallinarum | reverse complement strand
ATGTTCTGCGGCGCACCCTGCCGGAAAGGCCGCTGACGCGGCGCGGGCCGATGTGGGCATCGGCCCCTACGCACACGGGAAATTACCGGATGTCGTTGTCGGTGAGGCTCTGGCGGAACTGGGTGACGTCGCCGGTCTTGTTCTCCTCCTTATAGAGGCCGGGGACGGCGGCGTACAGGGCGGCGCATGTGACCAGGTCCTGCTTCCAGGTGATCTCGTTGGGGGCGTGGGCCTGGCTCTCCGCGCCGGGGCCGAAGCCCACGCAGGGGATGCCGTAGCGGCCCTGGATGGACACGCCGTTGGTGGAGAAGGTCCACTTGTCCGTCAGGGGGCGGCCCCGGCGCAGGTGCATGGCGTCCCGCTTGGGGTCGGCGTCCTCGTGACCGATGCGCTCCTGGCCCCACAGGCCGTGGTGGGCGTCGATGAGGGCCTGGACGTGGGCGGCGGATTCCTTGTTGATCCAGGTGGGGAAGAAGCATTCAGTCTCATAGACCTCGCCGGTCCAGGAGGGCCGGTCGTACATGTACATGCTGACCTTCACGTCGTCGCCGTACTTCTTCACGCTGGGCAGGTCCCGGATCTCCTGGAGGCAGGAGTCCCAGGTCTCCCCGGCGGTCATGCGCCGGTCGATGGAGATGGCGCAGCTGTCGGCCACGGCGCAGCGGCTGGGGGAGGTGTAGAAGATCTGAGAGGTGGTGCAGGTGCCCCGGCCCAGGAACCGGGCGTCCTCCCAGTGCTCGGGGTTGTACTTCTCGTCCAGCATCTTCACCAGGCCCTTGACCTCCACCGTGTCGTCGGCGGGATTCTCGTTGAGGGCCCGGACGTCCTGGAGGATGTCGGCCATCTTATAGATGGCGTTGTCCCCCCGCTCGGGGGCGGAGCCGTGGCAGGAGACGCCCTTCACGTCCACCCGAATCTCCATCCGGCCCCGGTGGCCGCGGTAGATGCCGCCGTCGGTGGGCTCGGTGGAGATGACGAACTCGATCCGCTTCTGGGCCTCCTCCTTGCTGGGGAAGTACTTGTTGACGATGTACTGCCAGCACATGCCGTCGCAGTCCTCCTCCTGGACGGAGCCCACCACCATGATCTTGTACCCGGCGGGGATCAGGTCCAGGTCCTTCATGATCTTGGCGCCGTACACGGCGGAGGCCATGCCGCCCTCCTGGTCGGAGCCGCCGCGGCCGTAGATCACCGCGTCGTCCTCGTAGCCCTGGTAGGGGTCAGCCTCCCAGTTGTTGATGTTGCCGATGCCCACAGTGTCGATGTGGGAGTCGATGGCGATGATCTTCTCACCCTGGCCCATCCAGCCGATGACGTTGCCGAGGCCGTCGATCTCCACCTTGTCGTAGCCCAGCTTCTCCATCTCCTGGGCGATGCGTTTGACCACGCCCTCCTCCCCGCAGCTCTCGCTGGGAATGGCGATCATGTCCCGCAGAAAGCGGGTCATGTCCGCGCCGTAGCCCTGGGCAGCCTGCT
This sequence comes from Candidatus Faecalibacterium faecigallinarum, assembly GCA_019119685.1. Lineage (GTDB taxonomy): Bacteria > Bacillota > Clostridia > Oscillospirales > Ruminococcaceae > Faecalibacterium > Faecalibacterium faecigallinarum. Next base: position 56,646 of record DWWN01000002.1, on the reverse strand, counting down.
TGATCGCGTCAAAATTCATAGTACCGTTCCTCCCTGCACAGTCTGTCGTAATAAGGTATGTAGCCGGTATTTTTGTCATATCACATCCGCGGGGCTCCCCCCGCTCTGTCTCTATCATACCATAGAAACCGCCGATGTCAAACAAAAATTTAGAAAACCTAAAAAAATTTTTGAAAAACCGTTGCAATCTTCGCCGGATGCTGGTATGATGATGCTGTAAGCGAGCGCGGCTCTTGAAATCATGGAGGTGATAACCCATTGGAGAGCAACCGGCTGGAGATGCTCAAGCAGATCGCGGACGCACTGGCGGCCCAGTTCGGCCCCAACTGCGAGGTGGTGATCCACGATCTGTCCTCACAGAACGCGGAGCACCCGATCGTCTATATCGTCAACGGCCACGTCACCGGCCGCAAGGTGGGGGACGGCCCGTCCAAGGTGGTCATGGAGCACATCCTGGGCGGGGATGAGGACCCCCGGGACCATCTGGCCTACCTGACCCGGACCCCCGACGGCAAGATCCTGAAGTCGTCCACGGTCTACATCCGCAACAGCAAGGGGAAGGTCACCGCCATCCTCTCCATCAACTACGACATCTCCGCTCTGCTGATGATCAACGGGGCCATCTCCGGTCTGATCAGCACCCCGGAGGCCGTCCAGGGGGAGCAAGAGCGCATCACTGTCCTCAACGTCAACGACCTGCTGGAGGACCTCATCGAGCAGAGCGTGGCCCTGGTGGGCAAGCCTGTGGCCCTGATGAACAAGGACGACAAGGTCCGGGCCATCCGGTTTTTGAGCCAGCACGGCGCTTTCCTCATCACCAAATCCGGAGACAAGGTGGCAAAATACTTCGGTATCTCAAAATACACCCTTTATTCCTACATCGACACGAAACAGGAGGAGACATAACATGGGCAAGATCGACCTGACGATCCACAAGGAGGCCCTGGCGCACAACATCCAGAAGGCCAAGGAGAACAACATCATCATCCCCACCATCGCCCAGATGCAGAACCCCGAGACCATCCCCGAGAAGATCCAGGTCAAGCTCAAGGACGTGGGACTGTGGGACGTGAACCCGCTGAACCTGTTCCGCATCACCTGGAAGAACGAGGCCAAGGAGAGCGGCGGCCTGTTCCAGGCCGTGCCCAACTACGTGGAGATCCCCTCCAGCCTCTCCGGCGTGCCCTGCCGGATCATCGCCATGGCGGGCAAGTGGTTCCCCACCGGCTGCCACAAGGTGGGCGCCTCCTTCGGCTGCCTGGCCCCCCGGCTGGTCACCGGCCAGTTTGACGCCACCTACCACAAGGCGGTGTGGCCCTCCACCGGCAACTACTGCCGCGGCGGCGCCTTCAACAGCAAGCTGCTGGCCTGCGACAGCGTGGCCATCCTCCCCGCGGAGATGAGCAAGGAGCGGTTCGACTGGCTGAAGTCCATCGCCGGCGAGGTCATCGCCACCCCGGGCTGCGAGTCCAACGTGAAGGAGATCTTCGACAAGACCTGGGAGCTGAAGGCCGATCCCCAGTACATGATCTTCAACCAGTTCGAGGAGATGGGCAACCCCCTGTGGCACTACAACGTCACCGGCTGCGCCCTGGCGGACCTCTACGAGGCCGTGAAGCGCCCCGGGGACAACTTCGCCGGCGCCTGCTTCACCTCCGGCTCCGCCGGCACCATGAGCGCCGGCGACCTGCTCAAGGAGCGGTATCCCCACCTGAAGCTGGCGGTGGGCGAGGCCCTGCAGTGCCCCACCATCCTGGAGAACGGCTTCGGCGGCCACCGGATCGAGGGCATCGGCGACAAGCACATCCCCTGGATCCACAACGTGAAGAACACCGACATGGTCATCGACATCGACGACGAGGACTCCCAGCGGCTGCTGCGTCTGTTCAACGACCCGGCGGGCCACGACTACCTGCGCGCTGTGGGGGTGGACGAGGACACCATCGCCAACCTGTCCCTGCTGGGCATCTCGGGCATCGCCAACGTGCTGTGCTGTGTCAAGCTGGCCAAGTACTACGAGCTCACCGAGCACGACGTGGTGGCCACCGTCCTCACCGACTCGGCGGCCATGTACGGCTCCCGCATTCAGGAGCTGGCCGAGCAGTACGGCCCCTACGACGGCACCGCCGCCGCGGTGGATCACGCCCTCCACCTGCTGGGCCTGCGCACCGACTCCATGGCGGAGCTGAACTACCAGGATCGCAAGCGGGTGCACAACCTGAAATACTACACCTGGGTGGAGCAGCAGGGCCGCACCGCCCAGGAGCTCAACGACCTGTGGTACGGCACGGTCTGGGACGACGTGCACCGGCAGGCCGACCAGCTGGATGAGCTGATCAACGCCTTCAATGAAGAATCCGGGGTACTCAAAAATCTGTAGGGCGCGGTATCCCTGACGCGCCGCCCGCGGGGATATGACACCGCCTGGCCCGTTCCATGGGGCCCCCGCGCGAGCCCAGCGGCTGTGCCGCGGGTCGCGTGGGGAGAAGGAGGCCCAGCGGAGGAAATGAGCTTTCGCGTTTACGCGGAAGCGAACGATCCGCAGCTTGGGCCGACGTTGTGGGGCGCGACGACCCCGGCGCGCCATCCGCCTGCCGGGATGCCCCCGGGGGACGGGCCGCTTTTGGGGAGGTGGCTTCGCTGGATTTTTATCGGAAGCGCCCCCGGCGCCTCCGACTCGGCCGGGGCACCGCTTTTGATGTCAAAAGCGGTGGGAAAACCACCAGGGCTGCGGCCCTGGACCCGGGGCCCATGGCGGCGGTGGGCTGTACGGACAGGGCAGAGACCGGGCGCGCATTGCCGCCCGCCCGATTGGCACGTATGTAAAAGGCGCTGCCGCGCCCTGGGCGGCACGCATCGGGATTACCCCGCAGGCCCTGGGAATGGGTGCGCTGTACCGCCTTGGCCCGCCGGGCCGCCGCTGGTGCCATGCCCCTGAAATACTTCGGCGCTTATAGGAATGGGGCCCCCGCGCGAGCCCAGCGGCTGTGCCGCGGGTCGCGTGGGGAGAAAGAGGCCCAGCGGAGGAAATGAGCTTTCGCGTTTACGCGGAAGCGAACGATCCGCAGCTTGGGCCGACGTTGTGGGGCGCGACGACCCCGGCGCGCCATCCGCCTGCCGGGATGCCCCCCGGGTGCGCGCTTTTTTCCACCCCCTGAAAGGAGGTTTTCCACATGAAGTATGTCCTCGGTGCAAAATGTGTCAGGTGCGGGAAGGAATATGAGGCCGTCCCCGGCCTGACCACCTGCGCCTGCGGCGGCATCCTGGACATCGTGTACGACTACGCCGCCATCCGGCGGGACTTCTCGCCCAAGGACCTGGCCGCCTGCCGGGACAACACCATGTGGCGGTACCGGCCCTTCCTGCCGGTGGAGGAGGGCTCCGCCCCGCCGCCTTTGCGGGTGGGCTGGTCGCCGCTGTACAAGGCGGACAACCTGGCCCGGGCGCTGGGGCTGAAAGCCCTGTACCTCAAGGACGACGGGCAGAACCCCACGTCCTCCCTGAAAGACCGGGCCTCCGCCCTGGCGGTGGTCAAGGCCAGGGAGGCGGGGGCGGACACCATCGCCTGCTCCTCCACGGGCAACGCCGCCTCCTCCCTGGCGGGGAACGCGGCGGCCGCCGGCCTGTCCACCTACATCTTCGTGCCCAAGCGGGCCCCCAAGGGCAAGGTGGCCCAGCTGCGCATCTTCGGCGCCACGGTGGTGAGCGTGGACGGCTCCTATGAGGACACCTTCGAGCTGAGTAAGGCCGCCATCGACAGGTGGGGCTGGTACAACCGCAACGCGGCCATCAACCCCTACCTGTCCGAGGGCAAGAAGACCGTCACCCTGGAGATCATGGAGCAGCTGGGCTGGCAGGTGCCCGACTACATCGCCCTGTCCGTGGGGGACGGGTGCACCATCGCCGGGGCGTGGAAGGGGCTGAAGGATCTCTATGCCGCCGGGTTCATCGACAGGCTGCCCCGGCTCATCTCCGTGCAGGCGGAGGGCTGCTGCCCCATCAACCGGGCCATCCAGACCGGGGAGCCGTGGCGGCCCATGGAGGAGAACACCCTGGCCGACTCCATCGCCGTGGGGGTGCCCCGCAACCCGGAGAAGGCCCTCAACGCCATCCGGGAGTCGGACGGCGTGGCCGTCAACGTGTCCGACGGGGAGATCCTGGACGCCATGCGCCTGCTGGGCCGCACCCAGGGGGTGTTCGGGGAGCCCGCCGGGGTCACCGGCACCGCCGGTGTGAAGAAGGCCCTGGGGCTGGGGCTGATCTCCCCGGAAGCCACGGTGGTGAGCATCGTCACCGGCAACGGTCTCAAGGACGTGGAGAGCGGCATCAGGGCCGCCGGGGAGCCCCTGGTGGTGCCGCCGGACATGGACGCGCTGCTCTCCGCCTTTGCGGAGGCGTGCATCGCGCCCTGAACCAGAAGCAACCAACATTTCACCGAGAAAGGAAACAAACCGCTATGCCTACACATGACCGCGCCGCCAAGGTCGGCGTCTGGGCCTACCTGCTGTTCACCATGGCCAGCTTCCTGCTGGCGCTGTTCTTCCTGTTCCGCGGGGGGTTCAGCCACAACGTCTCCATGATCGCCCTGCCCATCTGGATGGGCTACACCGCCTTCAACGCGATTAAGAGCATCGCCGACCTCATCGGCGCCCAGAACCGTACCCGGAACTTCACCAACATGCTCCGCCGGTGGGAGGACACCTTTGAGAGCCGGGGCAAGGCCCTGGTGCTCCTCACCGTCATGACGCTGGTGGTGGGCCTCATCAAGGTGGCCGTGCCCTTCCTCATCATGTATCTGGCCAACGGCTTCGGCTGATGGTGGGCTGCGTGCTGATGGCCTCCGGCGCGGGGCGGCGGTTCGGCTCCAACAAGCTGCTTTCGGCGGTGGAGGGGGTGCCCCTCCACCGCCGTGCCATGGCCGCCCTGGCCCCCGCCGGCTTCGGCCGGCTGGTGGTGTGCTCCCCCTATCCGGAGGTGCTCTCCGCCGGGGCGGAGTACGGCTTCCGCCCCCTGGACAACCCGGGAGCGGGGGAGGGCATTGCCGCCTCCATCCGCCTGGGCGTGGCCGCCATGGACGGGATGGACGGGGCCCTGTTCGCCGTCTGTGACCAGCCCTGGCTGACCACGGAGAGCGTCCGGCGGCTGCTGGACGCCTTTTCGGACGCGGGGGACGCCATCTGCGCCCTGTCCTGGCGGGGAACCCGGGGCAGCCCGGTGATTTTCCCCGCCTGTTTTTTTGGGGAGCTGGCCGCCCTCACCGGCGACACCGGCGGCAGCGCGGTGCTCCGCCGCCACCCGGAGCGGCTGCGGCTGGTGGAGGCGTCCTCCCCCAGAGAGCTGATGGACGTGGACACCCCGGCGGATCTGTCCCGATAGCAGAAAAGCGCCGCCCCGGCAATGCCGGGGCGGCGCTTTTTCGCCTCGCAGAGTTCGCGCCTGCGGCGCGAAAAAATAGCAGGCAGTTTTCAGCCGCGACATGTGCGTGACTGAAAACACTGCTCAGCCCGCAAGTGTGAGGCCGGGCCGCCGTCGGCGGCCCGGCCTTGCATGCAGCGGGCTGTTTTTCAATCAGACGGCGCCTGCCGTCTGATTGAGGTTTCAGCACATGGGCTTCAGATCGGGGGAGACGATCAGGTCGGCCTCGGTGGCGGCCTTCACGTCGTCCACGGTGAACTCGGGGTTGATCTCCACCAGCTCCAGGCCCTTGTCGGTCACGTCGATCACGCACATCTCGGTGATAATCTTGGTGACGCAGTGGACGGCGGTGTAGGGCAGGGTGCACTTCTTCAGGATCTTGGGCTTGCCCTTGGCGGTGTGCTCCATGGCCACGATGACCTCTTTGGCGCCCACCAGCAGATCCATGGCGCCGCCCATGCCGGGCATCTTCTTGCCGGGGATGATCCAGTTGGACAGGGAGCCCTCCTGATCCACCTCCAGGCCGCCCAGGATGGTGGCGTTGACGTGGCCGCCGCGGATGAAGCCGAAGGAGGTGGCGGAGTCGATGTAGCAGCCGAAGACGGCGGCCTGGGCGGGGGAGCCGCCGGCGTCAATCTTGAAGTGGGGGTCGGCCTCCTCGGGGGTGGGCTTGGCGCCGGTGCCGATGATGCCGTTCTCGGACTGGAGGATCACGTGGACGCCCTCGGGCAGGTAGGCGGGAATCAGGGTGGGCAGGCCGATGCCCAGGTTGACCACGTCGCCGTCCTTCAGCTCCTTGGCCACGCGCTTGGCAATAAAGGCCTTGATCTCAGACTTATCCATTACACATTCCCTCCATCCACGATGTAGTTGACAAAGGCGCCGGAGGTGACCACATTCTCGGGCTGGATGTCGCCGATCTCCACCACGTTGTCCGCCTCGGCGATCACCACATCGGCGGCGGTGGCCATGACGATGTTGAAGTTGCGGGTGGTGCCCTTGTACCAGATGTTGCCGAACTTGTCAATGATGTGGCCGTTGAGCAGGGCGAAGTCGGCGCGGATGGGCTTCATCAGCAGGTACTCCTTGCCGTCGATGGTCTGCTTGCCCAGGCAGAAGGGGGAGTCCTCCACGATGGTGCCCACGCCGGTGGGGGTGAGCACGCCGCCCAGGCCGGCGCCGCCGGCCCGGATCATCTCGGCCAGGGAGCCCTGGGGGATCAGATCCACGGTCAGGGTCTTGTCCACCATGCCCTGGGTGCCCACGTCGGGGGTCATGCCCACGTGGGTGGCGATGACGTGCTTGACCTGGTGGTTGTGCACCAGCTTGGCAACACCGTAGTACTCCTCACCCAGAGGGCCGGTGGCCATACCGCAGTCGTTGCCGATGATGGTCAGATCCTTGGTGCCCTTCTCGGCCAGGGCGTCGATGATGTGATGGGCGCTGCCGCAGCCCAGGAAGCCGCCGTACATGATGGTCGCCCCGTCGGGGATCATGTCCACGGCCTCCGCAACAGAAATAATCTTATTGCGCACAGTGTTACCCTCCTGTAAAAATAGATTGGAAGTTTCATATTCGGACACGCCGGGGGCAGAAGGCCTGTCCCCGGCGTGCCTGATATTCCTAGTTTAGCACTTTTCGAAGATAGTTGCAACACCCATGCCGCCGCCGATGCACAGGGTGGCCAGGCCCTTCTTGGCGCCGCGATGCTTCATGGCGTACAGCAGGGTGACCAGGATGCGGGCGCCGGATGCGCCGACGGGGTGGCCCAGAGCGATGGCGCCGCCGTTGACATTGACCTTGCTCATGTCGAACTCCAGGTCGTGAGCCACGGCCAGGGACTGGGATGCGAAGGCCTCGTTGGCCTCGATCAGGTCCATATCCGCCACGGTCAGGCCGGTCTTGGCCATGACCTTGCGGGTAGCGGCCACGGGGCCGACGCCCATGATGGAGGGATCGACGCCGCCCAGAGCGCCGGCGACCCAGGTAGCCATCGGGGTGATGCCCAGCTCCTTGGCCTTGTCCTCGCTCATGATGACCAGAGCGGCGGCGCCGTCGTTGATGGCGGAGGCGTTGCCGGCGGTGACCTTGCCGTCCTTCTTGAAGGAGGGCTTCAGCTTGGCCAGCACTTCGGGAGCGCTCAGACGGGGGCCTTCATCGGTGTCGAACACGATGTCGCCCTTCTTGTTGTGGATGGTGACGGGGACGATCTCGTCCTTGAATGCGCCGTTCTTGATGGCCTCGGCAGCCTTGACCTGGCTGTTGTAAGCGAACATATCCAGGTCCTCGCGGCTCAGGTTCCACTGGTCGGCCACGTTCTCAGCGGTGATGCCCATGTGGTAGTTGTTGAACACATCCCACAGAGCGTCGTTGACCATGGTGTCCACCAGCTCGCTCTTGCCCATGGGGTAGCCCATGCGGTAGCCGTAGCGGCCCTTCATCATGGCGAAGGGGGCCATATCCATGTTCTCGGTGCCGCCTGCGACCACGATGTCGGCGTCGCCGGCCTCGATCATCTGGGCAGCCATGTTCACGCAGTTCAGGCCGGAGCCGCACACCACGTTGACGGTGACGGCGGGCACCTCGACCGGCAGGCCGGCCTTGATGGAAGCCTGGCGGGCGACGTTCTGGCCCAGGCCGGCCTGGATGACGCAGCCCATATAGACGTGATCGACCTGCTCGGGCTTGATGCCGGCGCGGTTGATGGCCTCCTTGATGACGATGGCGCCCAGGTCAGCGGCCGGGGTGGTGGACAGGGTGCCGCCAAACTTGCCGATGGCGGTGCGGCAGGCAGATGCAATGACGATCTTCTTCATGTTGTTAGCCTCCTGTTTTCCGTAAGAATTGGTGTGGACAGACGATGGTTTGTGTATTCCTGCATAAACCTTCTATCAAAAACCCTTCGGGCATCACCCGCAGGGACTTTTGCTTGTTTCCAGCAGCGGGGCGGCGTTCAGCGCCTCATATTTTGCCCGCACTGCTTTTTCCACGTTGGGGGTGACGAATTTGCTGATGTCGCTGCCGTAGCGGGCAGCCTCCTTGACCACGGTCGAGGACAGGTAGCTCCAGCGGATGCTGGTGGCCAGGAACACCGTCTCGATGCCGGGCATCAGGGCGTGGTTGGTCTGCGCCAGCTGGATCTCGTTCTCAAAATCGGTGACGGCCCGCAGCCCCCGCACCATGACGGTGGCGTGGCGCTTGCGCGCAAAATCGACGGTCAGGCCGTCGAAGCTCTCCACCGTGACGTTGGGGATGTCCTTGCAGCACTCCTGCAGCAGGGCCACCCGCTCCTCGATGGTGAACAGCGGTTGTTTGGCGCTGTTGATGAGCACCGCCACGATCAGGCGGTCGTTGATCTTGGCCGCCCGCTTGATGATGTCCAGATGGCCCCGTGTGACCGGATCAAAAGAGCCGGGGTAAATGGCGATTGCCATGGAAACTGCCTCCCTGTCTTGGGCGCAGAGCCGCTCGGCGCAGCTTGGCGTCCAGTGTGAATCGGCCCTGTCGTTATTTTTCTAACGACCTTTGGGCCAAGGCGGCGTCCCGCGCCTCCTGACGTTTCTAGTAAAGCATATTGTCAAAAGTTTATCAAGTGGTTTTGTGCAAATTTTCCGCCTCTTTGCTCCCAAACAATTTGAAACAATCTCTCGTCTTTTTGTGGATATTGTCAGGAGACATCATCGCTGCGTGCTTTTTGCACCGGCCCCGCCCCGCGCCCGCGGAGGGGCGTGCTTTCGGGGCGCTTGCGCCGATTGTACCAGCCGGATGTGTTGGATGGGTGTGCAGAGTATGTACAGCTTTTTAACTCTCCCCCGCCCGCCGGGCCGGGCACAGAGCGTGCGCTTTCCTATTTACATAGGCGGCCGCTGCCGGGAACCGCTCCCGCCGCGCCCTCTTGACCCACGGGACAGACCGTGTTATTATTTTAACATACGAGAGGGGTGTCCCTCCTTTTGCACTGTTAAAAGAAACATAAACGAGGTGCTGTACCATGAATTTTGAGGACCTGATCGCAAAAGTAAAATCCTGCGGCAAGCAGAAGCTGGCCGTGGCCGCCGCTGAGGACGACGCCGTTCTGGAAGCCGTTGACGCGGCCCGCAAGCAGGGCATCGCGGACGCCATCCTGGTGGGCGACGAAGCCGCCATCCGCAAGATCGCCGCGGAGCTTTCCATCGACCTGTCCGGCTACGAGATCATCAACGAGCCCGACAAGGTCAAGGCTTCGCTGACCGCCGTCAAGCTGGCCCACGACGGCGTGGCCAATATGTATATGAAGGGCCTGCTGGACACCAAGACCTTCCTGAAGAGCGTGCTGGACAAGGAAGTGGGCCTGCGCACCGGCAAGACCCTGTCCCATGTGGCCGTGTTTGAGGTCAAGGGCATCGAGCAGCTGCTGTTCCTGAGCGACGTGGCCTTTGTGACCTACCCCACCCTGGAGGACAAGGTCCATATCATCGAGAACACCGTGGCCGTGGCCCATGCCTGCGGCGTGGAATGCCCCAAGGTCGCGCCGCTGGCCGCCGTCGAAGTGGTCAACCCCAAAATGCCCTGCACCGTGGACGCGGACGAGCTGCGCAAGATGAACGCAGAGGGCAAGATCACCGGCTGCGTGGTGGACGGCCCCCTGTCCATGGACATCGCCATCGACCCCGAAGCCGCACGGCACAAGGGCGCCCAGGACCGCCCTGCCGCCGGCCACGCCGACATCCTGCTGTTCCCCGACATTCAGGCCGGCAACCTGGTCTACAAGACCCTGGTCCACACCGCCGAGTGCAAGAACGGCTGCATCCTGACCGGCACCCGCGTGCCCGCCATCCTGACCAGCCGCTCCGATTCCTTCCAGACCAAGGTTAACTCCATCGCGCTGGCCGCCGTCGTGGCTGCCGGCCTGCAGGCTGAATAATCAAAAAGGAGACGAGATAGTATGTCGATCAAAACGCTGGTCATCAATCCCGGCTCGACCTCCACGAAGGTGGGCGTGTTCGAGGATGAAACGCTGCTGTTTGAGGAGACCCTGCGCCATCCCACCGAGGAGATCGCCAAATATGCAAGCGTCATCGACCAGAAGGATTTCCGCAAGGAGATCATTCTGGACTTCCTGAAAGAGAAAAACTGCGACCCCAAGAGCCTGGACGTGATCGTCGGCCGCGGCGGCCTGCTCAAGCCCATCCCCGGCGGCACCTACGCCGTCAGCGACGCGCTGCTGGCCGACCTCGAAAAGGGCGTTCAGGGCCAGCACGCCTCCAACCTGGGCGGCATCCTGGCCCGTGAGATCGGGGACAAGCTGGGCGTGCCCAGCTACATCGTGGACCCCGTGGTGGTGGATGAGCTGACCGACAAGGCCCGCCTGTCCGGTATGCCCGAGCTGCCCCGCCGCTCCATCTTCCACGCCCTGAACCAGAAAGCCGTGGCCCGCCGCTATGCCAAGGAGCACGGCACCCGCTACGAGGACCTGAACCTCATCGTCATCCACATGGGCGGCGGCGTCTCGGTGGGCGCCCACGACCACGGCAAGGTGGTGGACGTGAACAACATCCTGGACGGCGAGGGCTGCTTCAGCCCCGAGCGCAGCGGCACCGTGCCGGTGGGCGACCTGGTCAAGATGTGCTTCTCCGGCAAGTATACCCAGCAGGAGATCTACAAAAAGATCTGCGGCAACGGCGGCTTCAACGCCTACCTGCACACCAACGACGCCCGTGTGGTGGAAAAGATGGTCAAGGAGGGCAGCACCGAGGCCAAGCTGGTGCAGGACGCCTTCTACTACCAGATCGCCAAGGATGCCGGCGCCATGGCCGCCGTGCTGTGCGGCAAGGTCGATCAGATCATCCTGACCGGCGGCATCGCCTACGACCCCTACACCCTCGAGGTGCTGCAGAAGTACCTGGGCTTTATCGCGCCCATCACCGTCTACCCCGGCGAGGACGAGCTGCTGGCCCTGTGCCAGGGCGCGCTGCGCGTCGTCACCGGCGAGGAAAAAGCAAAAGAATACTAAAAACGTATCCCAGCCCGGAGAGCTGGACTGCTCCGGGCTGGGGCTGTTGAAAAAGTCCCGTCCAGCCGACATGTGCGGATGGACGGGACACAACCAGGGAAATTTGGCGCTGAGAGTGTGCGAGGCCGCAAGGCCGAGTGCGCGGTTCAGCGCCAAATTTTGTCCCCAGGGGAATATTAGGGGGAAGGAATTTCTGTCGCGCGACTGCGCGCAGAAATGGGTTCCCCCTAAAGCGTGGCGCAAAAGCGCCACGCTAAAGCTCTCCGGGCTTTTTGTTTTGACAGCCGCTCTCCGGTACGGTATACTAAAGCCATCAACCCCCTGAACGGGGCGAAACGGAGACGAGGAATCCCATGCGCTATGTATTTTTGCTGAACCCTGCCGCCGGCCGGCAGGACTGTACCGAGCGGCTGCGCCTGCAGGCGGAGGGCGCGCTGCGCCGGGCCGGCGTGCCCCAGGCGGACTGGACCATCTGCCGCACCGAATACCGGGGCCACGCCCGCGCCCTGGCCGAGGCAGCCGCCCGGGAGGGCAGCCCGGTCCGCATCTTTGCGGCCGGCGGGGACGGCACCTTCAATGAGGCGCTGACCGGCGCCCGCCCGTATCCCAACGCCGCCGTGGGCTGCATCCCCACCGGCAGCGGCAACGACTTTCTGCGCACCTTTGGCACAAAGGCTGAATTCCTGGACCTGGACGCCCAGCTGGCCGGCGGCGTCATTTCCATCGACCTGATGGAGACGGGGTTGGGGCTGTCCGCGTCGGTCTGCGCGGCAGGGCTGGACGCCCAGGTGGCGGCCGGGGCGGCCTGCTACCGGCACAATCCCCTGTTCCACGGGGAAGCGGCCTACCTGCTCTCGGCCGGGCGGGAAATCTGCGGCCCCCTCGGGCGGCGGGCGCGCTTTACGGTGGACGGCGAGACCTTTGAGGCCGACATCCTGATGTGCGCAGCCTGCAACACCCGGGACTACGGCGGCGGCTTCCGGGCCGCGCCCGCCGCCCAGCCCGACGACGGCCTGATCGACCTGGTGGTGGTGCGCAGGATGAGCCGCTTCACCCTGCTGCGGCTGCTGAACCTCTACAAGCAGGGCCGCCACTTCGCGGGCGGGCAGCTGGCCCCCGGCCTGGCGCGCTACCTGATCTACCGGCGGGCCCGCGAGATCACCGTCGAGCTGACCGACGGCCGCGGCCCCATCACAGCGACAGCCGACGGCGAGTGCGCACAGGTGTCCCGGCTGGACATCCGGCTGCTTCCCGGGGCCGCCCGCGTGGTCCTGCCGGCTTCGGCCTGCCGCAGGCGGCAGACGGAAAGCTGCCCGGCAAATATTTGAAACAGGCGGTCCTGCGTTGGAAAGCGTCCGGCGCGGGGCCGCTTCTCTGTTTTTAACAGAAACTTAACAAAAAAATGTACAAAAGGTCTTGATTTTTCCTGCCAAGATGAGTAAAATACTCTTAGCACTCAGAGAAACGGAGTGCTAAACAAGAATCGTCCCCGATCCGGCGGTTCCCATAACCTTGTTGCAATCGCATTTTAAAATACTAGGAGGGCAAGAATTATGAAGATTATTCCTCTTGCAGACCGTGTTGTCATCAAGACTGTTGAGGCCGAGGAGACCACCAAGAGCGGCATCATCCTGACCGGCAGCGCCAAGGAGAAGCCCCAGGTGGCCGAAGTCCTGGCCGTTGGCCCCGGCGGCATGGTGGACGGCAAAGAAGTCACCATGACCGTGAAGGTCGGCGATAAGGTGCTGACCAGCAAGTACTCGGGCACCGACGTCAAGGTGGACGGCGAGGAATGCACCATCGTGCGCCAGAGCGATATCCTGGCCATCGTCGAGGAGTAAAACGCCCTCCGGCCCCATTGTACACCGACCATTCCGCGGCAGAACGCACCGCATTTTTAGCAGGAAAAGGAGAGATACCTTATGGCAAAACAGATCAAACAGGGCGAGGACGCCCGCAAGGCACTTTGCGCCGGCATTGATACGCTGGCCAACACCGTTAAGATCACCCTGGGCCCCAAGGGCCGCAACGTCGTGCTGGATAAGAAGTACGGCGCACCCGTCATCACCAACGACGGCGTGACCATCGCCAAGGAGATCGAGCTGAAGGACCCGTTTGAGAACATGGGCGCTCAGCTGGTGAAGGAAGTTGCCACCAAGACCAACGACGCCGCAGGCGACGGCACCACCACTGCCACCGTCCTGGCACAGGCCATGGTCAACGAGGGCATGAAGAACGTGGCCGCCGGCGCCAACCCCATGGACATCCGCCGCGGCATGAGCAAGGCCGTGGCCGCCGCTGTGGAGGCCATCAAGAGCCACAGCCAGAAGGTCAAGGATGCCAACGACATCGCCCGCGTCGGCACCATTTCTGCGGGCGATCCCGAGATCGGCCGCCTGATCGCCGAGGCTATGGAGAAGGTCACCAACGATGGCGTCATCACCATCGAGGAGAACAAGGCCACCGCTGAGACCTACAGCGAGATCGTGGAAGGTATGCAGTTCGACCGCGGCTACCTGAGCCCCTATATGGTCACCGATACCGACAAGATGGAGGCTGTGCTGGACGACGCCGTCGTCCTCATCACCGACAAGAAGATCAGCGTCATTCAGGACCTGCTGCCCCTGCTGGAGCAGATCGTCCAGAACGGCATGAAGCTGCTCATCATCGCGGAGGACATCGAGGGCGAGGCCCTGTCCACCCTGATCGTCAACCGCCTGCGCGGCACCTTCACCGTGGTGGCTGTCAAGGCTCCCGGCTTCGGTGACCGCCGCAAGGAGATGCTGCAGGATATCGCTACCCTGACCGGCGGCACCGTCATTTCCTCCGACCTGGGCTATGAGCTGAAGGACGCCACCCTGCAGATGCTGGGCCGTGCCCGTCAGGTCAAGGTGACCAAGGAGAACACCACCATCGTGGGCGGCTACGGCGATAAGGAAGCCATCCACGGCCGCGTGGCCCAGATCCGCAACCAGATCGAGGCCGCTACCAGCGATTTCGACCGCGAGAAGCTGCAGGAGCGCCTGGCCAAGCTGGCCGGCGGCGTGGCTGTCATCAAGGTCGGTGCTGCAACCGAGGTCGAGATGAAGGACAAGAAGCTGCGCATCGAGGACGCCCTGAACGCCACCAAGGCTGCCGTTGAGGAAGGCGTCGTCGCTGGCGGCGGCACCGCTCCCATCAACGCCATCCCCGCTGTCAAGGCCCTGTGCGACACTCTGGAGGGTGACGAGCGCACCGGCGGCCGCATCGTCCTGAAGGCTCTGGAGGCTCCCCTGCGCCAGATCGCCGAGAACGCCGGCCTGGAGGGCAGCGTCATCATCGACAAGATCGTCTCTGCCGGCAAGCCCAACTACGGCTATGACGCCCAGAAGGAAGTCTTTGTGGACGACATGATCGTGGCCGGCATCGTCGACCCGACCAAGGTCACCCGTTCCGCTCTGGAGAACGCAGCCTCTGTGGCTGAGATGGTGCTGACCACCGAGAGCCTGGTGGCTGACCTGCCCGAGCCTCCCGCTCCCGCAGCAGCTCCCGCCGGCGGCGAGATGTACTAAGCCTCTCCCCCGCGCCTTTTAAGTAAAAATCAACCGGCCCCGCGCTTCCAAGGAGGTGCGGGGCCGGTTTTTTGTGCTTATTCGTGGAGATAAGGGGCCAGCAGCTTTTCCACAAAGGTGCGGGTCAGCTCGTAGACCGAGAAGCCTGGGTAATCCAGATGCGCCAGGCGCATGGCCTCCCGCTGCTTGTCCGTCGCCGAGGTGTAAGGGTAGATGCCGAACATGAACGGCAGGAACAGGTACAGGAAACTCTGGGCGTCCTGCTCAGACATCTGGGGGAAGAACCTGCGCAGGCAGCCCGCCAGCGCCTGGATCGCCCCATGGTACGCCTTTTTGAAGGCCACCAGGTTTTCCAGCCGGGTGTTGGCCTCCATATCGTACAGGTTCATGGCCATCAGTTTCAGCAGGCGGGAACGGCGCTCGAGGGTGCGGGCCAGCGCGCTGGCAAACTCCTCCGCCGTCAGCGGCTCCTCCCGGGCGGCCAGGGCGTTCAGGTCCGCGGTCCATGCTTCATATTCCCGCTGGGTCAGGGCCAGGAAGATCTCCTCCCGGGTCTCGAAGTAATTGTAGATCGAAGTGCGTGTAAAAGACGTCCGCTGCCCGATCTCCTTGAGAGTGATGTCCCGGAAGCTCATCGTCTCATACAGCTCCGCGCAGGCGTTGACGATCTCGTCCCTGCGGGCCTGAGCCTGTTCTTCAGAGCTTTTTGGCACAGTGTAAGCCTCCTTTCCGAGTGGCTCTTGGTAGCATTATAGCCCAACCCCCGCAAAGTGTCAAACCATCCATAACAAAAGCGGCCGGAAGGCGTTTGTCTCCGGCCGCACAGCGCATTTTTTGCGCGCAAAATCAGAATTCGATCAGTTCGTACTCGCGAGTGCCGTAGCCCAGCTCGGCGGCGGCTTCGATGGTGTGGATGCCGTTGCGGCTGTTCACCCGCTCCATGAAGTGCTCCTTGCCGGGGTCGTCCGACTGCATCACCAGGTCGATGCAGGCCTGGTCGATGGCCACAGGGTCGAGCGACGCCAGGATGCCGATGTCCTTCATGCAGGGGTCCTCGGCCACGGCGCAGCAGTCGCAGTCCACCGAGAGGTTCTTCATCACGTTGATGAAAGCGATCTTGCCCTTGAAGTGCTCCACCATACTCATGGCGGCGTCGGCCATGGCCTCGGGGAACTGCACGCTGCTGGCGTGCTGCTTCCAGGTCTCGTAGCGGTCGTCGGTCTTGCCGGCGGAGTGAATCAGCGCCTTGCCCGCACGGGAGGCGCAGCCGATGGACAGCTGTTTGAGGGCGCCGCCGTAGCCGCCCATGGGGTGGCCCTTGAAGTGGGCCAGCACCAGCATGGAGTCATAGTTGACGATGTCCTTGCCGACGAGGTTCTGCTTCAAGATCTTGCCGTTGGGGATAGGCCAGACCAGGTCCGGGCCTTCCGCGTCCAGCAGGTCCACCGTAAAGAATTTGGTCCAGCGGTGCTCCTCCAGCAGCTTGCGGTGGGACTCGGTGTTGTCCCGCACGCCGGCCGAGGCGTCGCCGTAGGCGGTGTTGCACTCCACGATGGTACCGTGCACTTCTTCCACCATGGGCTGCCAGAACTCGGGGTGGAGGTAGTTCTGGTTGCCTTTCTCCCCCGAGTGGACCTTGACGGCCACCTTGCCAGGCAGCTGAATGCCCAGCTTGTGATACGCCTCCACCACCTTTTCAGGGGTCAGGTCGCGGGTAAAATAAACCTTTGCTTTCATGCTGCATTCCTCGCTTTCCTGCGCGGCAGGGTGCGCCGCGTGTCTCTGCGTTTACTATAGCACCATTTTGACACAATGTCAATATTCAACCGGCACACCTCCCCTGTTTTTTGCAGCGGCCCCGCCTCCTTTACACCGGCCGGTTTATTGCGCGGGCAATGGCTGCTTCGGTGAATGGGCTGGTCCATTTGCCAAACACCTGGGATGTTTTGGTTTCGATACACCCCATATCCCGGAAGCCGAGCTTTTTCAGCAAAGCCATGCTTGCTTCATTTTCCGGTTCTGTGAAACAGATAAACTCCTTTTCCGGCCAGCGCGCATGAAGCCATTCGATCAGCGCCGTCAGCGCTTCAAAGGCATTGCCCTTCCGGTGGTGCTTGTAAGAAACGGTGTATCCCAGCGAGACGACGCCGTCACTGGGCATGACCACGATCTCCCCCACCATTTCGTCCGTATCTTTCAGCGCTGCCGCGAGCAGGCAGGGCGCATCTGCCGACGGCACATCTCCCTGACGGCGTGCTGTCAGCGCAAGGATGCCGTTATAGTCCTTTGTCTGTCCCCGCTGGTAACGGGCGCAGAGTTCATTGTTGCGGTAGTCATACATTACGTCCGCATCCTTTTCCGTCACATTCCGCAGGCGCAGGCGCTTCGTTTCGATCCATGTCATGCTTTATTCCCCTCCTGTAGTAAGCTGTGTCGAACCAGGGTTATAGTCCCCCGCGGCTTGTTTGGACCCAGTATAGCAGAAACCGGCCGGTTTGTCAGGCCCGTTCTTCACCTGCACGGCAGGCATACCCTGAAACCCTGTGAAATCAATAACACAAAACCGCCGGATTTGTCCCTTCTGTCAATGGATTTTTGACCCAAAAGCGGCTATACTTAAGCCAATAAGTGAAACCGTTATTATTTTCAAAATCCTGCCGGGCAGCGTCTCTTTTGTTTAACAAATGCCAAAAGTAGCCCGGCCGATCTGCGAACCGGAGGATACTGCTGTATGAATGCACTGCACCGCGATTTGAAGCACCTGGTCCCCCTGGTGGAGGGGCTCGGGGCGGCCCAGGCAGCCGCCGACCCTCACCGCCAGCGGCTGCACATCCAGCCGCCGGTGGGCTGGCTCAACGACCCCAACGGCCTGTGCAGGGTGGGCGACACCTACCACGTGTTCTACCAGTACGGCCCCTTTGACCCCACCAGCGGGGTCAAGCACTGGGGACACGTCACCAGTACCGACCTGCTCCACTGGCAGCGCCAGCCCGTGGCCCTCTACCCCGACGAGCCCTTCGACTGCCACGGCGCTTATTCCGGCTCGGCCCTGTACGAGGACGGGGTGCTCTGGCTGTTCTACACCGGCAACGTCAAGCTGCCCGGCGACTACGACCACATCACCGCCGGCCGGGAAAACAATCTCTGCCTGGCCACCAGCCGCGACTGCATCACCATCGACACCAAGGAATGCCTGCTGCACACCGCGGAGTACCCCGCGGGCCTCTCCTGCCATGTGCGGGACCCCAAGGTCTGGCTGCAGGACGGCACCTACTACATGGTGCTGGGCGCCCGCACCCTCGAGGACCGGGGCGAGGTGCTGGTCTTTGCCAGCGAGGACAAGCGCCAGTGGCGGCACATCAACACCATCACCACCCCCGAGCCTTTCGGCTATATGTGGGAGTGCCCCGACCTTTTTGAGCTGGACGGCCAGTGGTTTTTGCTGGTGTCGCCCCAGGGCATCCCCTGCCAGAACGTGTACGGCTGCGGCTACTTCCCCCTGTACGGAGATTTCCGGGGCGCGTATACCTTGGGCGAATACCGTCCCCTGGACGGCGGCTTCGACTATTACGCCCCCCAGAGCTTCACCGACGGGGACCGCCGGCTGCAGTTCGGCTGGATGGGGATGCCCGACGCCCCCTACGTAAACCCCACCCTTGCCTACGGCTGGCAGAACTGCCTGACCTTCCCCCGGCAGCTCCGCCGGGAAGGCGATATCCTGCTGCAGTCCCCCGCCGTCGAGCTTAAGGCCCTGCGGGGCGCACCCGCCGCGCTGGCCGCAGGCAGCCGGCTGGAGGTCTCCCCCTGCTTTGAGCTGGCCGCCGCACCCGAGGGCAGCTTCTCCCTGACGGTGGCGGAAGGGCTGACCTTCTCCTACGACGAAGCCAGCCGGACCGTCCTTCTCCGCTTCACGGACCCCGCCGCCGGCGCAGGACGGGACCAGCGCACCCTGACCCTGGACGCGCCCTGCCGCTCGGTGCAGGTGCTGGCCGACGCTTCCAGCCTGGAAATTTTCCTCAATGAGGGCGCGGTGGTCTTTACCACCCGCTATTACCCCCAGCCCGGCCCGGTCTCCCTCCGCCTCGAGGGCGCGTCCGGCACCGTCTGGCCCCTCTCCCTCTGATAGAATCACAACTGAGAGCCCGGCGTCTCCAAAAGGGACGCCGGGCTCTGGTTTTTGCTTTGCCTTGACGCGGCAGGGCGCGTTATTCAAAGGCGACGCCGTCCTGTGCAGGCAGGCGGCGGTAGAGGGTCAGCCACATGGTGATGAAGCAGGCCAGGCCGCCGATGGCGTTGGAGATCGGTTCGGCCCAAAAGACGCCGGCCACGCCTATGCCCAGCCGGGGCAGCAGGACGGTGAGGGGCGCGACGATGACCGCCTTGCGCAGCAGGGAGAAAAAGACCGCCCGCTTGGGGCAGCGCAGCGAGGTGAAGCAGGACTGCCCCACGAACTGGAACGCCATGAAGAAAAAGCCGAAGAAATACTGCTTCAGGGCCACCTGCCCGGCCGCCAGCGTCGCGGGGTCACTGGTAAAGATGGACACCAGCAGATGGGGCATTGCAATCACGGCCGCCCAGGCCGCCACCGTGTACCCTGCGCCCAGCAGGGCGGTGAAGCGGATGCCTTCCCGCACCCGGCTGTACCGCTGCGCGCCGAAATTGTAGCTCAGCACCGGCTGGGCGCCGCTGGTGATGCCGTTGACCGGCAGGGACAAAATCTCCCGCACCGAGTTGAGGATGGTCATGACGCCGACGTAGAGGTCGCCGCCCCAGACCCGCAGCGTAGCGTTGCAGACCACCTGCACCAGGCAGTTGGTCGCCGCCATGATGAAGCCGGACATACCCAGCCCCAGGATGTCCCGCACCAGAGGCAGACGGAGCCGCAGGTTCTGCCGCCGGATGCGGCAGCTGATCCTGGGGCCGGCAAAAAAGAGCAGCACCCAGATCATCGAGGCCAGCTGACTGATGACGGTGGCGATGGCCGCGCCCTGCACTCCCATCCCGAACACAAAGATGAACAGAGGGTCCAGCACCAGATTCAGCGCCGCGCCCAGCAGGGTGGTGCCCATCCCGATCCGGGGATGGCCCAGCGCGTTGATGAAGCCGTTCAGGCCGGTGGCCAGCATGGTGCAGGGAGTACCCAGCAGATAAATTTTGAGGTAGGCGTCGGCGTAGCCATAGGAGGCGTCGCTGGCCCCGAACAGGTAGAGCACCGGCCGCCGGAACAGATAGCACAGCGCCATCAGCACCACGGCGTTGACCGTCAGCAGGGTGACGACCTGCCCCAGGATCCGCTCGGCCCGCTGGTCGTCCTGTGCGCCGCGGGCAATGGCAAACAGCGGCGCGCCGCCGTTGCCATACAGGTAGGTGAAGGCCGAGATCAAGGTGGTCAGCGGGAAGGCAAGGCCGATGCCGGTCAGGGCCATCGCGCCCACATCCGGCAGGTGGCCGATGTAGATGCGGTCCACCACGTTGTACAAAAGCTGGACCATCTGGGCCACCGTCAGCGGCACCGCCTGGGCCACAATGCTGCGCCAGACCTTCCCTTTTGTGAAATCGCTGCTGTTTTTTGCTTCCATCCTCGCTTGTTTCCTTTCTTTCCGCACAGTTTTCTCTTATTGTAGCACGGCTGCGGCCCGGGTGCAAACCATGCTGCCCCGGCAAAAGTTTTTTTGCGCGGCACGCAGGGCACAGAAAAACCGGCAGCGTCTTTCCGAACCGCCGCCGGTTTGCTTATTGGGGTCACTGCTGGCCGGATGCGCCTTTCAGCCTGGCAAAGGACTCCGCGCTGATGGCGTGTCCCAGACGGCAGGCGTCAGCTTCCGCCGTTGCGGGGTCGATCCCCAGCGCGAGCAGGCGCTCGGCAAAAAAGCGGCGGCGTTCATCGATCCGCTCTGCCGCCGCCCGGCCGCTGTCGGTCAGGCACAGCAGCCGCCCCTCCACCTCCAGAAAGCCGCCCGCCTGCAAAAGGTGGATGGCGCGGCTCACGCTGGGTTTCGAGCGGTTCAGATGCCGGACCACGTCGATGGAGCGCACCGCGCCGTTTTTCTTTTGGAGGACCAGGATCGCCTCCAGATAATCCTCACCGGATGCGTGAAGTTCCATGTATGTTCCCTTTCCCTATGGTTTTCTCCGCCTCACAGGTGCAGGGCGAACGCCAGGAACGCGCGGATCTTTTCCAGTTTTTCCTCCCGCGTCAGGCCGTCATCCTGCAAAGCGCCCAGCTGGCCGTATACGCAGAACACCGCGGCCGTATGCGGGTCGTCGAACGACACTTCCCCCCGGTCACGGGCCCTTTGCAGGATGCGCTCCGCCAGAGGGACCAGTTTTTCGCACAGTTTGAGGGAGAGCAGAACGTGGAACTTCGCATTTTCAGCCCCGTGAAACAGGGCGTAATAGCGCGAGTCCCGGTCCTCTATGGTGGCCGGCATCTCCTCGATGATCTGGCGCAGTGGCTTGTCGGTCTCCTTTTCGTATTGCGCAAACGGTTCGGCCAGCAGGCTGGCGTACTGTTCGATCACACTGTCAAACAGCGCCTCTTTGGACGGGAAATACCGGTAGCACAGCCCCTGCGCCACGCCGATGGCTTTGGCAATGTCGGCGATCGACGTTTTTTCGTATCCCTTTTCCCCAAATATCTGCAGGGCGGCGTCCAAAATTTCCTGCCGGCGCACCTCCGGTTCCTTGGTGATCCGCATCCGCCTCACGCTCCTTTCCTGCCCAAGGCGATGCAGGCGGTGAGGCCGGCCCGCTCCCAGGTCACATCGTGAAAATACTCCGCCAGCAGGGCGGTCAGTTCTTTTCTGGAATAGATCTTCACATCGCCTGTTTTGCTGTGGCGCATATAAACGTTCATGATGGCGCGGCCCACAGGCGGCTGCCAGCAGTCGCCCAGCAGGAAGGTCCCGCCCGGCCGCAAGACCCTAAAAACCTCCCCCAATACCTTTTCCGGCGCGGGATAGTGGTGAAACGAATCGTTGCAGTACACCACGTCAAACATACCGTCCGGGTAGGGCAGGCGCTCACTGTCCCCGACCTTCAGCGCCGCCCTGCCCTGCAGTTTTGCCCGGGCCACAGACAGCATTTCTTCCGACAAATCCAGGCCAAACAGCTTTCTGCCGGGGTCCGCCTCCAAAAGCAGGCGCATCATCTCTCCCGTCCCGCAGCCCAGGTCCAGCGCCGTATGAAATGGGATGCGCGCCAGTTTGGCAAGCAGAAGCGGATACAGCGAGCGGGCGTGCTGCCCGCAGGTCCCCTGGTCATAGCCGGCCGCCTGACGGTCAAAGGCAGCCTTCGAGTTTTCTTTGTTCTGGTCCATCGTTCTCCCTCCCTTTCTGCTTCCAGTATAGCACAGAATCCCCGTTTGTCAATGAATAATATTCATTCATCTATAATTTTACGGTAAAACGCCAAACAAAAAGTCCCGTCCAGCCGACATGCGCGGATGGACGGGACACAACCAGGGAAATTTGGCGCCGAGAGTGTGCGAGCCGCCTTGCGGCGAGTGCGCGGTTCAGCGCCAAATTTTGTCCCCAGGGGAATATTAGGGGGAAGGAATTTCTGACCCGCGTATGCGGGCAGAAATGGGTTCCCCCTAAAATTTCACTTACATTTCTTTATCGTACCGGAGCCGCCAGTACAGGGCGTATCCGTGGACGAACAGGTAGGCCGCGACCAGCAGCAGGACGGCGGCCAGGTCAATGCCCATCAGAGCAAAGGAGACCATCAAGGCCCCAAAGATGAAGGTCATCATGTCGAAGGCGCGGCCCTTGGCGTGGTTGGCGATGGCGATGTTCCGCTCGTCGTTTTTGGCGATCTCCATCTGGCGCTGCAGCGCGGGATCGCTCTGCAGGGCACGCTGGGAGATCATCTCCCCCGTTCCGTATCCAAATATCCCGCAGCCCAGGCCAATGCAGACATAGCCCAGCGTGCTGCCCAGGTCCGCCCTGACCAGCCAGAAGCCCGCGGCCCACAGCACAATGCCCAGCGCGGCAACAACTACATTGCGATACTTTTTCATAACCAAAACCTCCCTTACATCCGCTTTTCCAGGCGGTGGTAGATGACGAGCCCCACGATGTATTGGAAAATCCAGAGCACGAACAGTATGAGGATGATCCACGCCGGAGCTTTCAATAGGGCCAGCACAAGGTCCAAAGCCAGCAGCACAAAGAACATGATCTGATTGCTCAGCCAGCCCGCGCGCATCCGCAGCATCTGCTTGCGCTCGTCCACGGCGTCGATGTGAGCCTCCTGCTGTTTGGCTTCATAGGCGTCTTTGCGTGCGGGGCTCTGCCACCAGCAGAGCCTTGCCAGGTGGAAGCCTTCCGCCGCAAACATCCCTGCCCCCATCGCGAAAAGAATGGTGCTGTAATACTCCTCTTTCACCAGGAAACTTGCCGCCAAAAGCGCCGCCCCAACGGCCATGGAGATGACAAAAGGCCACTTCTCTTTCATGTGTCTCCCTCCTCGTAAATGAAAATATCCTCGATGGCAAGGCCAAAATACCGGGCAATTTTGAACGCCAGCAGGATGGACGGGTTATACCGCCCATTTTCCAGCGAGCCGATGGTCTGGCGGGACACTTCCAGCGCGCTGGCCAGTTCTTCCTGTTTGATGCCGCGGGCCTTGCGCAGCTCTTCGAGACGGTTTTTCATGGACTGCCCCCTTTCTGCGGCCTTGATGGAAAGTTTCCTTTCCGTGACTTCATCATACCACAGGCGTCCTGTAATGTCAAGCGTCCTTTCCATTTTTGTGCAAAAAAAGAAGGAGGCCCGCAAGCCTCCTTGTATCATGCTTTATTCTGCGTCGATGGCGATCTGCTCCCGCCGCTCCTTTTCGTCCTCCAGCTGGGCGTCCAGATCGGCGTTCATCCGCTTGAGGCGGGACAGCACCCGCTTGATCTGCTTGCGGGTGTCCTTCACCTGCTCCTGGGCCTGGCTGATGTGGTCCAGCACCGCCCAGTCGGTGAACAGGTTGTCAAAAAAGTAATCGGCAAAGCGCATAAAGCCGTCCACCGTCACCTGCAGGTCGGCGTTGATCTCCACATCCGTCAGCTCGGTCTTGAACCGCCGCAGTTCCACCTGCAGCCGCTCGACCTGTTTCTGTGCCTCGTCCAGACGGTCGTACTTGGCCAGATCGACCCCCAGGCCGCCGCCCATCACGTCCCATGTACTCCAGCCCTCGGCGCTGTCCAGGCAGTCCATCACCTCTTCGGTGGTATGGAGGGCCGTTTTGCCGGCGTCAAGGGCTTCTTTCAGCTCCTTTTTGCGCAGACGCATCCCCTCGATGCGGGTCTCGCACTCCATCAGTTCCTGGGCGGCGGGGCCACCGCCCGCTTTCAGCTCCTGCACTTTCCCCGCAAGGGCCTCCTGATAGCGGCGGCCGCAGCCTTCCAGCTGGTCCAGCCGGGCGCGGCAGCGCTGGAGGTCGGCGTCGATGGAAGCCAGTTCCCGGGCCGCCGCGTCCGCTTTGACCCGGGCGGCGTAGGCCTCTTCCCGCTCTTTGTCCAGCTTCTCGTCCATCTTGCCGATGACCTGATAAAAGAACGCCGCCAGACTGCCCCCTTCCAGACGGTCCACGTCGGCCTGTTCGTTCCAGCGGGCCTTTTCCAGCTTTTTCACCTGGGCGGCGACCGTTTCCCGCTGGGCGCACAGCTCTTTGTATTTGGCCTCCGCGCTGTCCTGCTCGGCGACCTGCTGCCAAAGTTCTTTCAATGTGGCGTCGTTCATGGCGAGGCTCCTTTCTTTGATAAGATCAGATCAGCCCGTATTTCTGGTACAGGGCCAGCATCTGGCTGTAGATCATCCTGTTGCCGAGATACTGGCGGTAGGTGGCGGATTTTTCCCTGCCTGCCGCCTTCAGTTTTTCCATCTGTTCCTTTTCGCTGTCCGCCTGTTTCTGCAGGTCGGCCAGCATCGTCTCAAAGGCTTCCAAGCGGTCCATCGTTTTCCTCCTGTCCCTGCGGGTTTTTCTGGTTTCATTCTAACATACTCGCCGGGGAAAAGAAAGAGGCAAAAAATGGCGTACCACTCCCGCAGCACGCTTTCGGCAGAGGCGTTTTTCTGCCGGCTGAAAATACTGCAAATTTTCATTTTTATTTTGACAAAAATATATTGATTTTTGAGCTCATGTTCTGTTATTATTTTGTTCAGATAAAATAAATTTTTTACAGGGAGGAAACAACGATGCCCAGACCCAAAGGCAGCAAAAACAAAGTCCGTATCCCCAAAGGCGGCGCGGTGGATCTCGCGTCCATGATCGCCGAAAAAAACGCGGAGAAGGATCAGCTCAACGAGGAGATTGCCTCGATCCAGGCCAATATCAATGACCTGAAAGCCCAGCTGAAGGAAAAGCGGGCCGCCCTCAAAGCCGCCGACAAGGCCGTTGCCAAGCTGGAAGCCCAAAAGACGGCCGCCGAGGCCAAGGCCGCCCAGCAGGCGCGCCAGGCCGAGATCGACAGCGCCCTGCAGAAACTGATCTCCGACGGCATGAGCGTGGACGAGATCCTGGACAAATTGAAGTGACCCCTTTCCCCAGCGCACCCGGCAAAGCACTGCCCGGGTGCTTTTTTGTTTGCCGCCGGGCGGGCCGAAACGCACCTGCCGCGCAGTTTTGACTTGACTTTTAGGCTCATACCATGTAATATGGTAAGTAATTACATCAGGTCCGCCCTGTGCGGGCCGGAAAGAAAGTTGGTATCTGCATGATCTACGCACTGTTCCTCTTTGCCGTCACCTACGTGCTGATGTTGGCCTTCAGCAAGTACAGGCCGTACATCGCGGTGGGTTCGGCAGCGATCTTCATCGCCACCGGGATGCTGCCCTTTGACCAGATCCTGGGGGCCATCGACTTCAACGTCCTGCTGATGATCGCCGGCACCATGGGCCTGGTCCAGCTGTTCATCGACAGCAAAATGCCCGCCCTCCTGGCCGATCTCATCATGGAGAAGGTCCCCAACGTCCAGATGGCGGCCGTGGCGCTGGCCCTGTTCGCCGGCATCATCTCGGCTTTTGTGGACAACGTGGCCACCGTCCTGATGGTGGCCCCCATCGCTTTGGAGATCTGCAAAAAGCTCAAGACCAATCCCGTGCCCTTCATCATCAGCATCGCGGTGTCCTCTAACCTCCAGGGTGCGGCCACCCTGGTGGGCGACACCACGGCTATCATGCTGGGTTCCTACGCGAACATGAGCTTTCTGGACTTCTTCTTCTACCGCGGCCGGCCCAGCATTTTCTGGGCGGTGGAGCTTGGCGCTGTGGTCTCGGCGCTGATCCTGGCCTTTCTGTTCCGCAAGGAGAAGGGCGCCATCCCCAAGGGCGCAGCCCGCACCAAGGTCACCGATTACGTCCCCACCGTCCTGCTGGTGGGCATGATCGCCCTGCTGATCTCGGCCTCCTTCATCCAGAACAAGCCCGACATCACCAACGGCCTGATCTGCGTCGGCCTGATGGTGGCGGGCATGATCTACACCTTCTTCAAGACCCACGACGCCGCAGCCGTCACCGGCCCCCTCAAGGCCATCGACTTTGAGACCATCGGCCTGCTGTTCGGCCTGTTCCTGGTCATCGGCGGCATCACCAACATGGGCGTGGTGGACGCCGCAGCCGGCCTGCTGGCGCAGATGGGCGGCGGCAACGTCTTTGCCATCTACACCGCCATCGTCTGGGCTTCGGTCCTGTTCTCGGCCTTCATCGACAACATCCCGTATGTTGCCACCATGCTGCCGGTGGTCACCAGCCTGGCGGCCGGCATGGGCATCGACCCCACCGTCCTTTACTTCGGCCTGCTGTCCGGCGCGACTTTGGGCGGCAACTGCACCCCCATCGGCGCTTCGGCCAACATCACCGGCATCGGCATCCTGCGCCGGGACGGCCACGAGGTCAAGACCAGCGACTTCTGCCGCATTGGCATCCCCTTCACCCTGGCCGCCGTCATTCCGGCTTACATCTATCTGTGGCTGATGTACGGCGTATAACTTCTTAAACCAACAGACTAGCGCAGACCCCCGGGGGTCTGCGCTTTTTTGCACCTTCCGTTCCCCCTGCCGTCCAGAGGGATTCCTGCATTGCTCAAACGCACTTGCCTATTTTAAAATTGTATGAACCATGGTATAATACCGGCAATACACAGGAAAGGAGCAGTAGAAATGCGTTTTACACATACGGACGGAGCCAATAAAGATTTTATTCATCTGTGTCATGAACTGGATGATTTTCTGAATGACCTTGTCGGCGGCGAGGCAAATCGGGCTGCGTACATTCCTTATAATCGCCTCGATGATATTCACGATGTGATCATCGCTTACGACGGCAATGTTCCCATTGGGTGCGCCAGCTTCAAGCGGTACGATAACGACTCTGCAGAAGTAAAACGAGTCTTTATCAAACCAGCGTACCGGGGCAGAGGGATTTCCAAAGCTCTGATGGATCTTTTGGAGAAAACGGCCAGGCAACAAGGATACCATTCTTTTGTTTTGGAATCGGGTGAACCTCTGGTCGCAGCCATGGCTCTGTATAGAAAAATAGGATACCAAGTCATTCCAAATTATGGTCAGTACCGGGATATGCCTGACTCTATTTGCATGAGAAAAATACTTTGAAACCTACACAAACAAAAAAGGCGTCCTTTCAGCGAAAGCTGGAAGGACGCCTTCCGTAATTATAGGACTTAAAGAAATGCAGTAATATTAACGATTTACAGGTCGTTAGCAAGAGGTTTTATCCATTTTTCTTTATGATAGAAGTTACTTTATCGAGGCTTACCCCTTCGATATCTTTTGCGTCTAGATTAATGAAAGCAGATCCATTATCAATGTTCCAGCTTTGCAGCACATCTCTTAATTCTTCCCATTTAAATTTCCCTTTAAATAATTTAAGATACAGACGTCCTAAACCTATAGCATGTGCTCTGTCCGCACATCGAATTGCTTCAACCATAAATGATTTGCCAAGCAAAAATAAAAATCTACAAATCGAAATATCTAACGCAGATAACACTATGATTTCAACGCATAAAATTATTATCTTTTGTATATCAAAATTAACTTCTACGCTAGTAAACAAGCAAAGACGCCAGAATACGAATACAAGAAGTGCAAAAATAACGATAAAGGACAGTATATAGCAAACATACGAAATCCTTCGATTTGTTTTTTCCCGCTGATTTAAATTATCTATTGTCTCATCTAGATATTTATAACCTTCTGTTTCTATTGATTCTGTTAATTCTTTTGTTTCTAAATCGTAAGACGCAGCTATCTCCGGAAATGTAGTTAATAAGAATTCCTTTCCTTCATCAGGTGAGAAAATTCGTTTGCAATACTGCTTTGCTTTTTCAATCATTTCCGCAGATAAATTATTATATAAATCAATACCAACCAGGCTAGGAAATGCGGTTTTAGCTCTACTCAAACAGGATAAAGCTTTATCATTTGTTAAAAATGTCTCAGAAAGGAAAACAATTGCAAAGTCATGAAATTCAGGGAGCCAATTGCTACCAATTCTATCTGCAAAGTAAACTATATGCGGCGTGTTTAACTTCCCGATTCTTGGATGTAGGTATTCAGGAATAGCTTTAAAAAATTCTAGTACATTTGGCCAATCAGACTTTGGCGGAGGCGGATCTACAGCACATAAGTATACTAGCCGCATGTAATACACTCCTTTATACATTGGATTCGCATCAAAATCAAGTTGGTAATTATGGCGAAAACAAGTAATTTATTAAATTATTATATATCTAATCCCAGATGTTTTCAATTTGTTTATGAAAAAATATAAAAGGGTGAGCCCTATAAGGACTCACCCATGGTGCGAGGGAAGGGATTTGAACCCTCAAGGTTACCCACACGCACCTCAAACGTGCGCGTCTGCCAGTTCCGCCACCCTCGCATAACTCTTGCAGCACACCCTGTGGTGCGCCGTGCGCCGAACTGCTTGATTATAATAGCACAACCCGGCTGCAAAGTCAAGAGCAGAAATCGCATTTGTGGCCGGTTTTGCCATTCATACCAAAAACGGCGCGGCATATCCTGTTACTGGAACCCTTTCCAGACAGGAGGCATTGCCATGCAGTTTTCGTTGTTTCCCCGCCGGACGGCGGCTCTCTGCCTGCTGCTGGCCGCGGCCGGAGCCGCCGCCGGGATCGCCTTCGGGCTGGCAACCGCCCAGCCCCCGCCCCTGTACGAAGCAGCCGGCCCGGTCCACGCCGCCAGCTCTGCGGCAGCCAGTACAGCCCGGAGCGAACCGGGCAGCGCCGGAACTTCCGCGCCGGCCTCCGAAAGCGCGCTGCCGCCCATGGTCTGCCTCACCTTCGACGACGGCCCCAGCCGGACCACCCCCGCCGTTCTCGAAGCGCTGGCCGCCGAAGAAGTGCCCGCCACCTTCTTTGTGGTGGCCAACGAAAACAACGAGCGCTACCTGCCCCTCATCCGGCAGGCCCAGCAGGCGGGACACGAGATCGCCCTGCACTCGGCCTCCCACCGGTACAGCGACATCTACCGCAGCACCGACGCCTTTTGGGCCGACATCGAGCTGCTGCGCCAGCGCATCGCCCCCTACGCAGACGCCGCCGCCATCGCCTGCCTCCGCTTTCCCGGAGGCAGCACCAACACGGTCAGCCGCAAATACGGCGGGGACGCCATCATGCAGGACTTGAAAGCCCAGGCCGAGGCCCGGGGCTGGCGCTGGGTGGACTGGAACGTCTCAGCCGAGGACGCCGCCGGCAAAAAGCTCTCGGCGGAGGAGATCTGCCGCAACGTCACCCGCGGCAGCGAGGGCCGGGACCGCTGCATCGTGCTGATGCACGACTCGGCCACCACCGGCACCACCGCCGAGGCCCTGCCCGCCATCATCCGCTGGTATAAGGAAAACGGCTACGCCTTCTGCACCGTGACCCAGTTATACGACGCTTTGGAATAGCAAAAAGCCGCCGCCCGGCCACAAACCGGACAGCGGCTTTTGTTCCGTATTTTACCCCAAAAGGACCCACAGCCCCAGCAGGACGGCCAGAAAAACGAGGTTGGACACCGTGAACAGGGCGAAGTATTTCCCCTTGCCTTCCGGCTCCTCGCGGGCGATCTGCCGGTAGGAGATGAGGCTGGCCATCGAAGCGATCAGGGTGCCGAGGCCCCCGAGGTTGGTGCCGATGATGAGCCCCTCCACATTCTGGGTGAAGCCGGACAGCAGGAGCGCCGCCGGCACATTGCTGGTCACCTGGCTGGCCAGCACCGACACCAGCACCTCCCGCCCGGCGATGATCTGCCGCAGCCAGTCGGAAAAGGCGGGCACGCGGCCCAGGTTGCCGATGAAAATGAAGAAAGCCACAAAGGTCAGCAGCAGGGAGTAGTCCACCCGGCCCAGGGTGGACCGGTCTGCCAGAAAGGTAGCGGCCAACACCGCCGCAAAAGCCGCCCCGTAGGGCAGCACCCGCACCACCGCCAGCAGGCAGACCACAAAGAGGGCCGCGTCCATCCAGACGATCCGCTTGTCCGCCCGGACGCCCGGCTGCGGGGCCAGGAACGGCCCGCCGGCGCCCTTGCGCACCGGGCTGCCGCCCCGGCACAGCCACACGGCCCAGCCAATCAGCAGAGCCAGGGAGGCCAGGGTATAGGGCAGCATCAGGGCCACGAAAGCCCCCATCCCCATCCCGCTGCGGCCGTAGAGGTAGAGGTTCTGCGGGTTGCCGATGGGGGTGAGCATACTGCCGAGGTTGGCCGCGATGGTCTGCATACAGACCACCGGCAGGGCCAGCTTTTCCCGCGTTTCGGGGCCCAGGCTGTCCAGCACCACAAAGGTGAAGGGCACAAATGTCAAAAGGGCCACGTCGTTGGTGATGAGCATACTGCAGAAAAAGCACAGCCCCACCAATACCAGCACCAGCTGCAAAGCGCCGCCGGTCAGGGCCAGCAGGGCCCGGCCCATCCGGTCAAAGATGCCCTGCCGGCGCAGCCCGGCCATCACCGTCATGAGGGAAAAGAGGATGGCCAGGGTGCGGAAGTCGATATAGCCGAGGTATTCCCCGTCCGGCGGGACGAAAAACGCCGAGATCACCGCCAGGACCGCCGCCACCGAAAGGACCGCCTCCTGCTTGACGAATCGCACAAGTTTTGTCATGATTCTCACCTGCAAAAGGGAGCGGCACAGGCTGCGCCGCTCCCCTCCCCTGTTGGGTCGTGTCTTTTACTGTTCTGCCGCCATAAAGGTGCTGAAAGCACGGTAGGCCATGTACAGGTCGTTCTTGCTGACCACCTCGAAGGGCGAGTGCATGGACAGCACGGGCACGCCGATATCCACCACGGCGATGCCGCTGTGGGCCACCTCGGTGGCCACGGTGCCGCCGCCGCCCAGGTCGATGCGGCCCAGCTCGCCGATCTGCCAGGCCACGCCGGCCGCGTCCATCATCCGGGTCAGATAGCCCATCTGCTCGGCGGAAGCGTCGTTGGCGCCGCTCTTGCCGCGGCTGCCGGTGTACTTGAAGAAGGCCACGCCGCGGCCGGCATAGGTGCCGTTCTGGGGCTCAAAGGCGCTGGACCAGGTGGGGTCGTAAGCGGCGGTGACGTCGGCCGACAGGCACAGGCTGGCCCGGAAGGCACGGATGTCGTCCGCGCCCTGCATCCGGCACAGCTGGCGCAGCCAGTCAAAGGTATAGGTGCTGCCCATGCCGGTGATGCCGTAGCTGCCAATCTCCTCCTTGTCTGCCAGGACGCAGATGGTGGTGAAGGCGGGGTCCTTGACCTCGATCTCGGCCTTCAGGGCGGCGTAGGCGTCCACGCGGTCGTCCTGGCCGTAGCCGCCCACCATCGAGCGGTCAAAGCCGATGTCGCGGGCGGGGGTGGCGGGGACGATCTCCAGCTCGGCGCGGGTGAAGTCCTTCTCGGTGATGCCGTACTTCTCGTTCAGCAGGATCATGGTCTGCAGCTTGACCTTCTCCTTGACTTCCTCGTCCTCCACGGCCTCGGAGCCGATCAGGATGTTCAGCTCCTCGCCGCGGATGCCGTCCGAGAGCTCCCGCTTGTTCTGCTCGGCGCTCAGGTGGGGCAGCAGGTCGGTGATGCAGAAGGCGGGGTCGCCCACGTCCTCGCCCACCTGGACGGTGACGGTGGTGCCGTCGGCCCGGGTAAAGACGCCGTGGATGGCCAGGGGCATGGTGGTCCACTGGTATTTGCGGATGCCGCCGTAGTAGTGGGTCTTGAGCAGGCTGAAGTGGGCCGCCTCATACAGGGGGTTGGGGCGGATGTCCAGCCGGGGCGCGTCGATGTGGGCGATGACCAGGTGGAAGCCGTCCTCCATCGAGCGGGTGCCGATGGTGCCGCACAGCACCACCTTGCCCTGGTGGATCCAGTAGATCTTCTCGCCGGGGGCGTACTGTTTGCGGTCGTCGTACAGCTGGTAGCCGGCGGCCTTCAGGGCCTCCTCGGCATAGACGGCCACTTCCCGCTCGGTCTTGCACCGGGTCAGGAAGTCCTTGTAGCCCTCACTGAAGGCGGCGGCCGCCTGCCGGGTGGCGGCGTCCTTGTCGCTGGCGTAAGCGGGCTCATACAGCAGGGCCTTGGCCTTCTGCTGTGCTTCGGTCATTTCTTTCATGTTACCTTATCCCTTTCTGTTCCTGAGGCACGGGGCCTCTTTCTTTTTATATACTGGGGCCGCAAAGCCCCGTATAGCGTGATCACCGGACCCAGTTAGTCCGGCTGCAGCTTGGCAAAGTCGGTGCAGAGGTATTCATAGACCCGGTCCACCACCTGGAACCCCATCCTGGCGTACATATCCTTGGGGGTGTCCTCCGGGTCGGCGTGGAGGTACAGGACCGCGCCCTCCCGCCTTGCCTGTTCTGCCATGGCCCTGAGCAGGGTCGACGCCACATACCGGTGCCGGAAGGCGCTGTCCACCAGCAGGCTGTCCAGACAGGTGCAGCCGCCGGCAGACCAGGTGTAGCAGGACCCGGCCAGCTTCCCGTCCAGGTAAGCGCCGTGGTAGGTCAGTTTTTCCCGCAGGCGGCGGTTGTTGCGCAGGGTGAAATCCTCCCCGTACAGTGGGCCGTAGTAGCGCAGCTCGTTGCGCTCCAGCTGCTCGAAGTCGGGCGCGCCGATGGAGACGGCGGGGTTGATCTTCCAGGCGCCGGGGTCCGCCTGTTCCGGCAGGACCATGGTCAGCGTTTCTTCCCCTTCCAGTCCGAAGGACCGCTCCAGCGGCGCATAACCTTCCAGTTTAAGGAAGGCATCTCTCCGCGCTTTTTGGTAGGCCAGTGCTTGCCGGACTTCTTCCACAGAGGGCTGTCCCTCATAGAAAAAGGAGTTATGGTCGTACTTGTCCCGCAGCTGGTCGTCCTCCCGTTTGGTCAGGTGCTCGGAAAAAGGACGGGAAAAGGAAAACAATGCGGAAAAGGCTTGATCGGTCGTTCTTGTGGGTATCATAAGCGCTCCTTGCACGGTTTAGGACATTGGGCCGTAAAGCTCCGTATAGCGTTTGTAGCAGTGGAGGATCTTCTCCACGTAGTGGTTCATCCGGCTGTAGGGGAAGGAGGGCAGGGTCTTGCCGTCGCCGGTGTAGTCCTCGTGGTTCAGCAGGCTGTCCACCGTGCCCCAGCCGCTGTGATAGGCGGCCGCGGCGGTGGCCACGTCCCCGCCGTAGCGGTCCAGGCACAGCCGCAGGTAATACGCTCCAAACCGGACCGCGCAGGCCGGGTCGAACAGGTCGTCGAAGGTCAGGGGCTCGTCGGGCGCGATCTTGGTCTTGATCCACTCGAACGTTTCCTCGGTCATCTGCATCAGGCCGCGGGCCCCCACGCTGGACACCGCCTCGGGGTCAAAGCCGCTCTCGGTGCGCACAAAGGTGTAGATGAGCAGCGGGTCCATCTCATACGCGGCCGCATAGCCCTCGACGACGCCGGCGTAGCGGCAGGGGTAGATCTGCTCCTCGATCCGGCGCAGGGCGGTGGGCAGGCAGAGCAGCAGCGCCGCGGCCAGCACCAGGGAGAGGAGTTTTGTATGCAGTTTCAAACCGGCAGGCCACCTCCCCTTTCCGCTTCGGCCAGGAGCCGGGCCGCCAGGGCCTCGGCTTTCTGGTGCAGCTGCTCCCGCGTGCCGTCGTTGGCCAGCACGATGTCCGCCCGGGCCGCCAGCGCTGCCTCGGGCAGCTGGGCGTCCAGCCGGCGGCGGGCCATCTCGGGGCGGATGCCGTCCCGGGCCACGATCCGCTCCACGCTCACTTCATAGGGGGCTGTGACCACGATCAGGCGGTCCCAGATGCCGTCGATGACGCTGCCCACCAGCACCGCCCCGTCGATGACAAAGAGGGGGCTGCCCGCCTGCAGGGCCGCCTGGCGGGCGGCTTCGATCTGGCGGACGATGGCCGGGTGGGTGATGGCGTCCAGGGCGGCCTTGCCCTCGGGGGTGGCAAAGGCCCGGTCGGCCAGCAGCCGCCGGTCCAAAACGCCGTCCCCGCTCAAAATGTCGCCGCCGAAGCGCGCGGCCAGCTGCGCCAGCACCGGGGAGCCGGGCTGCAGCACCTGCCGGGAGATCTGGTCGGCGTCTGCCACCGGCACCCCGTGGGCCGCAAAGCAGGCGGTCACGGTGGACTTGCCGCATCCGCTGCGGCCGGTGATGCCTACCGTCATCATAGCGCGACCACCCGGAACGCCGCGGCGCGGATCAGGCGGTTGTACACCGCCATGGAAACGCCGTCCTTTCGCGGGCAGCGGGCGTAGACCACCCGGTCGCCCTGTTCATCCAGAGCCCGCAGGCTGCGGAAAATGTGTTTGGACTGATCGGCCCCGTCCCCTTCCCGGCCGTACTCGACGCAGGGGAAGGGCGCGAGCTTTGCCCCTTCGCCGGTAAAGCACAGGCAGGCGGGGTCCTGGCCGGCGTGGGCCTCCACATAGGCTTTGAACTGTTCAAAGGTCCCGTCCAGAATGGTGATGTCCGCCTTGGGGGCATAGTGCTTGTATTTCATGCCGGGGCTGCGGGCCACTTCGCCCTCGGCCAGCTTTTCGAGGATGGCGGGGGAAAGTTCTACTTCCTCCCCCAAAGCCCGCTCCAGGTCCTCCAGAGTGATGTAGCCGGGCCGGAACAGGACGGGCTTTTCCCCCACCACCGACACGACGGTGGATTCCACCCCCACCGCGCAGGGCCCGCCGTCCAAAATCAGGGGCAGGCGGCCCTGCATATCGGTCCAGACGTCCTGGGCGGTGGTGGGGCTGGGCTTGCCCGAAAGGTTGGCCGATGGGGCCGCAAAGGCGCAGCCGCTGGCCTCGATGACCTGGCGCACCACCGGGTGGCTGGGCATACGGATACCCACCGTATCCAGCCCGGCGCAGCACTCGTCTGCCACTTCGGGGCCCCGGGGCATGATGATGGTCAGCGGCCCCGGCCAGAAGGCCGCGGCCAGCAGCTGGGCCCGCTCAGGGAACTCGCTGACCAGCCCCGGCAGCATATTGATATCGTCGATGTGGACGATGAGGGGGTTATCCTGGGGGCGGCCCTTGGCCGCAAAGATCTTTTTGACCGCGCTGCCGTTGCGGGCGTCGGCGGCAATGCCGTAGACCGTCTCGGTGGGCAGGGCGATGATCTCCCCCTGCCGCAGCAGGGCGGCGGCGCGGGCGACGCCCGCCTCGTCCGCCGGGCAGAGAAGGGTTTCGATGCT
Organism: Candidatus Faecalibacterium faecigallinarum; assembly: GCA_019119685.1. Lineage (GTDB taxonomy): Bacteria > Bacillota > Clostridia > Oscillospirales > Ruminococcaceae > Faecalibacterium > Faecalibacterium faecigallinarum. The sequence continues at coordinate 21,049 of DWWN01000002.1, read as the reverse complement.
CATAGTTCTTACGCTTTCTTTTATGCTTATTGCAGTTTGCTCAGCTTTTCCGCCTGCTCGTGCAGGATCAGCGCGTCCAGCACCTCGTCCAGGCCGCCGTCCATGATCTTGTCGAGGTTGTGGACGGTCAGGCCGATGCGGTGGTCGGTGCAGCGGTCCTGCGGGAAATTGTAGGTGCGTATCTTCTCGCTGCGGTCGCCGGTGCCCACCTGGGCCTGACGGCCGGCGTTGATGGCGTTTTGCTGCTCGGCCTTTTTCTGGGCCAGCAGGCGGCTGCGCAGGATCTCCAGCGCCTTGTCCTTGTTCTGGAACTGGCTGCGCTCGTTCTGACACTCCACCACCATGCCGGTGGGCAGGTGGGTGATGCGGATGGCGCTGGACGTTTTATTGATATGCTGGCCGCCCGCGCCGGATGAACGGAAGGTGTCGATCCGCAGGTCCTTCATGTCCAGCTCCACGTCCACCTCGTCGGCCTGGGGCAGCACCGCCACCGTCGCGGTGGAGGTGTGGATGCGGCCCTGGGTCTCGGTGTCGGGCACACGCTGGACGCGGTGCACCCCGCTTTCAAATTTGAGGCGGCTGTAGGCCCCCTGCCCGTTGACCGCGAACACGGCTTCCCGCACGCCGCCCAGCTCGGTCTCGCTCAGGTTGAGCAGTTCCATCTGCCAGCGGTGGGCCTGGGCGTACATGCTGTACATCCGCACCAGGCTGTGGGCAAAGAGGGCGGCTTCCTCGCCGCCCACCCCGCTGCGCACCTCTACGATCACGCTGCGGCCGTCGTATTCGTCCTTGGGCAGCAGGAGCATTTTCAAAGATTGTTCCAGCTCCGCCACGGATTTCGTTTTTTCGCAGATCTCCTGCTGTATCATTTGTTTGAAGTCCGGCTCCAGGGGCTCGTCCCCGGTGAGCAGGGCTTTTGCCTGCGCCAGGTGGTCCTGCTCGGTTTTGAGCGAGCGGTAGGCGGCCACGGCCGGCTCGGCCTCGTGGTATTCCTGCATCAGGCGGCGGAACTGGGCCGGGTCGGCGGCGGTCTCGGGCTGGTTCAGCCGGTGGGCCAGCTCCTCAAAGCGGCGGCTGACCGCCTCCATCTGTTGTTCCAGCGACAAAGGGGGTTCTCCTTTCTGCATCGGGTGTGTATCTGGTGCAAAAAGGCCGCTACGGCCGACCCTCGGGCTTGATCACCTTTTTGATGTTCTTTTCGATCTTGACGCGGGGCAGCATGACCTCACGCCCGCAGCCTGTGCAGCGGATGCGGAAGTCCATCCCCACCCGCAGCACTTCAAAGCTCGAAGCGCCGCAGGGGTGCTTTTTCCTGGTCTGAATGATGTCCCCGACAGTGATATCCATTCGACAGGCTCCTTTCTGTGTGGCAATGGCGGCCGGAAAGGCCGCATTCCATAGTATAGTCTAAACCCAGGCAAATTTCAAGGAATACAACTAGCACACAAAAATTTTGCATATGCTGGTAGCGGGGCCGGACCAAGCGCCCCGCCGCCATCATGCAACTGAACTGAAGAAAGAGGAATGAAAGATGATGCAAACATTTCGGACCGAAGGCAATTACCGCGACGCTTCCCGCCTGAGCATCGCCGAGCTGCGCGCCGCCATCGCCAGCGGGGAGATCCTGCAGGCCACCGCCCTGGCCTTTGACACCCACCGCCAGCTGCGGTTCGACCTGGGCGGGGTGCGGGGCGTGATGCCCTTTACCGCCTGCGCCGAGGGCGCGGACACCGGCGCGGTGCGGGACATCGCCGTGCTGACGAGGGTGGGCCGGGCCACCTGCTTTGTGATCGAAAGCCTGGAGGAGGACGCCGAAGGCCGGCCCTTCTGCCGCCTGTCCCGCGCCAAAGCCCAGCAGATGTGCCGTGAGGAATACCTCGACACCCTCGAGCCGGGGGACATCCTGCCCTGCGCAGTGACCCACATCGAGTCCTTCGGGGCCTTCTGCGACGTGGGGTGCGGCATCAGCGCCCTGCTGCCCATCGACTGCATGTCGGTCAGCCGCATCTCCTCACCCGCCGACCGGGTCAGCGTGGGCCAGCAGATCCTCTGCGCCATCCGCAGCCGGGACAGCCAGGGGCGGTTCGTTTTGACCATCCGGGAACTGCTGGGCACCTGGGCCGAGAACGCCGCGGCCTTTTCCCCCGGCGAGACGGTGGTGGGCATCGTGCGCAGCATCGAGGATTACGGCACCTTTGTGGAGATCGCGCCCAACCTGGCCGGCCTGGCTGAGAGCTGTCCCGACCTGCGCCCCGGCCAGGCGGTCAGCGTCTACATCAAGAGCATCCTGCCTGAAAAAATGAAGATCAAGCTGGTGATCGTCAACCGGGCCCTGGGCCAGAACCACCGGTTCGACCTGCACTACTTCCTCACCGAGGGGCACATCGACCGCTGGGTCTACTCCACCCCCGAGAGCAAAAAGCAGATCGTGACCGAATTTGCCCTGCCCGCCTGCAATCGCGCTTGAAATCCGGCCCAAAACATTTTATACTGGTAGCGATACCGCAACCAATCCGGCGGGGCGAGCCCGCCCGAGCATAAAGGATGTGAAGATACCATGGCTGAACGCGATGCTTTTACCGCCGGGGTCCGGCCCGGCGGACTGACCAGCAGCACCGAGATCCGTCTGCTGCTGTGCTATCTGGTCCAGCACACCGGGCCTGTAACCCAGCACCAGCTGGAGACCGCCCTCACAGACGCCCAGCTTGTCAACTACTTCGAGATCGGCTCCTGCCTGGACGATATCCGCCGCCAGGGCCTGGTGGAGTGTGAGAAGGGCGAATACACCATCACCTCCAAGGGCCGCCGGGTGGCCCGGGAACTGACCCAGGACCTGCCCCTCTCGGTGCGGGAGCGGGCGGTGGCCGCCGTGGTCAAGGCCCAGCTGTGGACCCGCAAACAGGCCGAGTACAGCGCCGTCATCTCGGAACGCCAGGACGGCCACTGCACTGTCCGCTGCATGATCAACCGGCTGGACGAGCGGCTGTTCTGCCTGGAACTGGGGATGCCCGACCGCCTGACCGCCGAACTGGTCAAAAAGCAGTTCATCCTCAAGGGCAACGAGATCTACCAGCTGCTCATCAACAAGCTGACCGAAGACGAGCTGTAAACCCGGTCAAAATTTGTTCAAAGTTTGCTCACATTTGTGATATAGTTTTATCACACCATACAAACATTCATCAGACAGTTGACAGCATTTCATCATCGTGTTACTGTTAGGACATCCAAAAGCCAGATGCCCGGCAGCAGCGCGGCGTATCCTTGTCCAGTGTGCGGCTGAAGACCCAAGTGTTGCGGCGTTTTCAGACCCACCTCCAAAGCCTTCGCCCCTGCGGCAGCACCCTGCGCGCAGAGGCGGGGGCTTTTTTGCAGCGCATCCGGCCGGCGGAACAGCCTGCAAAGGCAAATCCAAACGATAAGAGAAGGGGAAAATCATGAACACACTTGTAATCGTCCTGATCGCGGCGGTGTGTCTGATCGCGGCCTATGCCCTGTATGGGCGCTGGATCGCCCGGACCTGGGGCATCGACCCCACCGCCAAGACCCCTGCCGTCCGCTTCAATGACGGCAAGGACTATGTGCCCACCGACGGCTGGACCGTGTTCAGCCATCAGTTCAGCTCCATTGCGGGCGCCGGCCCCGTCACCGGCGCGATCCAGGCGGCCGCCTTCGGCTGGCTGCCAGTGCTGCTGTGGATCCTGCTGGGCGGCATCTTCTTCGGCGCTGTGACCGACTTCGGCGCGCTGTACGCCAGTGTGAAAAACGAGGGCAAGTCCATGGGCCTGCTGATCGAAAAGTACATCGGCAAGCTGGGCCGCAAGCTCTTTCTGCTGTTCTGCTGGCTGTTCACCCTGCTGGTGATCGCCGCCTTTGCGGATATGGTGGCCGGCACCTTCAACGCCTTTGGCACCGACGGCGCTCTGGTGGAGGCCGCCCAGTCCAACGGCGCGGCCGGCACCATCTCGCTGCTCTTCATCGTCTTTGCCATGATCTTCGGCCTGCTGCAGAAGAAGTTCCGCTTCACCGGCTGGAAGGAAGCCGCGGTGGGCCTGGTCTGCACGGTGGCTGCCCTGGCCCTGGGCATGATGGCCCCCATCATCGCCGACCAGAATACCTGGACCTACATCACCTTTGTGTACATCTTCTTTGCGGCGGTGCTGCCCATGTGGCTGCTGAAACAGCCCCGCGACTACATGACCACCTTCATGTTCATCGGCATGATCGCGGGCGCCGTGGTGGGCCTGCTGGTGGCCCACCCCACCATGAACCTGCCCGTCTTTACCGGCTTCCACAATGACAGCCTGGGCGATCTGTTCCCCATCCTGTTCGTGACGGTGGCCTGCGGTGCGGTGTCCGGCTTCCACAGCCTGGTGTCCTCGGGCACCTCCTCCAAGACCGTCTCCAACGAGAAGGATATGCTGAAAGTCGGCTACGGCGCCATGGTGCTGGAGAGCCTGCTGGCCACCCTGGCCCTGTGTGTGGCGGGCGCTTCCGCCGCTGCGGACGGCACCGCTGCCGCCGGCACCCCGTTCCAGATCTTCAGCCGCGGTGTGGCCGGCTTCCTCGAGATGTTCGGCGTGCCGGTGTACGTGGCCCAGTGTTTTATGACCATGTGCGTGTCGGCTCTGGCCCTGACCAGCCTGGACGCCGTGGCCCGCATCGGCCGCATGAGCTTCCAGGAGCTGTTCAGCGTGGACGACATGGCCCACGCTGAGGGCTGGCGCAAGCTGCTGTGCAACACCTACTTTGCCACCGTCGTCACCCTCGTGTGCGGCTTCATTCTGACCAAGGTGGGCTACTCCAACATCTGGCCCCTGTTCGGTTCGGCCAACCAGCTGCTGAGCGCCCTGGTGCTGGTCACCCTGTGCGTCTTCCTCAAAGTGACTGGCCGGAACAACAAGATGCTCTTCCCGCCGCTCATCATCATGCTGTGCGTCACCTTCACCGCCCTGGTGGAGCGCCTGATCGCCCTGATCCAGGCCATCCAGGCCGGCAGCACCACCTTCATGCTGGAGGGCCTGCAGCTCATCATCGCCGTGCTGCTCATCGCTCTGGGCCTGACCATCGTGGTCAACAGCCTGCGCAGCTACTTCAAGGCGCAGCATAACAGCGAAACGAAGGTCTGAGTTTCCCGCCCGGATCAATAGATTTTTCGGCACACTGAAAGCCCCCGCTTTTCCGTTTGTGGAAAAGCGGGGGCTTTGCTATGTCCAAATCTTTGGATGCCTGCGGGAGCCGCCGGGACGTCACAGCAAAATGCAGATCAGGCCGGTGCAGCCCTCGTTGATGACCCGTTCGAGGGTCTCCTGCATTTTGGTGCGGGCCTCCTGGGGCATATGCAGCAGCTTGGCCTGCAGCCCCTCGCTGACCAGCTCGTGCAGGCTTTTGCCGAAGATGTTGGACTCCCACAGCTTGATGGGGTCGTCGGCAAAGCCGGCCAGCAGGCTCTGGACCAGTTCTTCGCTCTGGCGCTCCGAGCCCACGATGGGGCTCAGCTCGGTGCGGATGACCGCCCGCATCATGTGGATGGACGGCGCGCTGGCTTCCAGCCGGACGCCGTAGCGGCCTCCCTGCTGGACGATCTCGGGCTGCTCGAGGTGCAGCTCGTCGATGGAGGGCATGACGATGCCGTAGCCGGTGGCCTCCACCTGTTCCAGCGCGCCCCGCAGCCGCTCGTATTCCTTTTTGGCGCGGGCCAGCTCGATGATGCAGGGCATCAGCCCCGCCTCGTCCCCGATCTCCAGGCCGGTCTGCTCGCTCAGCACCCGGTAGAACACGTCCGGCTTGAGCTCCACCGTCACCTTGACGCTTCCCTTGGCCAGGTCCATCCCGCTGACGCGGGAGCGGGCCACCGCCTCGCAGGCCAGCGCGTCCCCCTCTGCGGCAGCTTTCAGGTCCTTCATCCGGCTGACCTTGGCCGCAAAGGCCAGGGCCGCCTCGTAGACGCTGCTCTGCAGCCAGTGGCCGCTGTCCAGCATGGTCACCCAGCGGGGCATGGCAAAGTCCAGTTCCCGGACCGGGAACTCGTACAGCACACTCTCCAGGATCTTTTCGATGGCGGGGCCGTCCAGGTCCACGCAGCTGACCGGCAGCACGGCCCGGCCATACTGCTGCTCCATCCGGGCGGCCAGCCGGAGCGTCTCCGGGTCGTCGGGATGGGTGCTGTTCAGCAAAATGACGTAGGGTTTGCCCAGCGCTTCCAGCTCGGCGATGACCCGTCCTTCGGCCTGTTCGTACCCCGCCCGGGGAATGTCGCTGATCGAGCCGTCGGTGGTCACCACCACCCCGATGGTGGAGTGGTCCCGGATCACCTTGCGGGTGCCGGTCTCGGCGGCCAGGTCGAAGGGCACCGCCTCGTCGAACCAGGGGCTTTTCACCATCCGGGGCTTGTCGTCCTCCTCGTGGCCCATGGCCCCCTCCACCATGTAGCCCACGCAGTCGATCAGCCGGACGCGGCACTCGCCCCCGCCTTCCAGCTGGAGGGGGACGGCCGCCTCGGGGATGAACTTGGGCTCGGTGGTCATGATGGTGCGGCCGGCGGCCGACTGGGGCAGCTCATCCTTCGCGCGGGCGAGGGCGGCGGGGTCTTCCAATGCGGGCAGGACCAGCGCCTCCATGAACTGCTTGATAAAGGTGCTTTTTCCGCTGCGGACCGGGCCCACCACCCCGATATAAATATCGCCGCCGGTCCGCTGGCCGATCTCGCGGTAGAGTACAGGATGTTCCACTGTGTCTGTTCCTCCTCTCAGTTGCCGGGGGCGCCGGGCACCAGCAGGCGGCAGACTTCCGCCAGGGTCTGGGTGCCGGCCTCCAGGCCGTTGGCCTCCAGCATCTGCCCCGGCGAGACGTGGAACCGCCGCGCGATGTCGAACAACGCTTCGCCCTGCCGGGCATAGTAGACCCGCAGGGAGATGTCCGGGTCGGCGGGGGCCAGGGGCGCGCCCGTCTCCACGGCGCTGACACAGGGGATGCTCTCCCGGCAGAGGACGGCCCCCTGGGCCCGGACCTGCACCGTCACTTCCAGCGCGCCGCCGGTACAGCCGGCTTGCAAGCTCTCGGCGCTCAGCCAGCACTCGGGCCAGAGCTCCCCCGCCGGGCAGCCGGAAAGCGGCAGGACCAGCTCGGCGGTCTTGTCGTAGCTGTCGATCTCGTCCAGGCTGTTCTGCCCAAAGGCCGTCACCTGGACCCGCGCTTTTAAGACGGGGGCATCCCCTTCCGTCTCCACCCCCACCGGCCCGAAGGAGGCAAAACAGGCCAGCAGGCGGGTGTTTTCGTCCGGCAGCGGCCCCGAACAGGTGACGGCGGCCGTCTCGTCCAGGGTGCAGGCCATCTGTTCGGCGGTGAGCGGGGCCGTCTCGCACTTCACCTCGCACTGGGTGGAAAAGGCGTCGGCCACGCAGTTCAGTTCGTAGGGCCGCCAGGCCCGCAGATGGAGCATGACGGTGGCGGACAGTTTGCCGGGGCCGCCGTCCTCCCCTTCCGCCAGGGTGAAGCCCACCGGCTCGGCCGTGCACAGGCACTGGCAGTCCTCGGTCAGGCCCTCCACGTCCAGGATCTGGTTGAAGGCGATGGCAGCCTCCTGGCTTTGGAGGGCGGCGCTGTCCCGGCCTTTCCAGGCGCAGAGGGCGTGGATCTCCCCTTTGGCCACCGCCTTGCCGTTGAGCAGCCGCAGCTCCGAGACGAGGGCGCTGCCGCTCACGTCCAGGACGGCGGCGGGCGGCTCGGCAAAAGGGATGGCCCCGTCGGCGGCAAACAGCTTATCCAGAACGGCGGCCCGCTTCACCCCCCGCAGCGTGACCTGCCGCTGCTGGATGCCGCAGCCGCTCAGGGCGGTGACAGCCTCGGTGCTGCACTGGGTGCTGACCGACGCCACCAGCCCATAGGCCCCCCGCACTTCGATCCGCCGGGGGGTGACGGCCCGGCAGTTGATGTACTCGGTCTCCCCTTCCACCGCGGCGCTCCAGGAGGTAAAGCTGAAGGCGGGCAGCTCCAGCGTTTTCTGGAAGGGCAGTTTCTGCTCGGTCTGGCACAAGCCCGCTCCGCCCTCCCCCTGGTAGTAGACGGTGCAGCGGATATAGCCTTCCAGCGTCAGCCGGCCGGGCTGCAGCTGCTTTTGCAGCACCACCGGCCGCGCAAAACACTTGACCACCCTGAACACCTGCGGCAGATAGTCCGAGATCAGGATCTCGGTCTCCACCGGAATCTCCGCCTTGACGGTGCAGCATCCGCCGCCGGCATAGAGGAGATCGCGGAATACCTTCAGTTCCATGTTTACGGCGCTCCTTTCCTGTCCCTCTTCTTGGCATAGTTCACTCTATGCGCCGGGCAGGACAAAAAGAACCCATCCCGCGGCTCTTTGACTGGCCACAGGATAGGTTCTTTCAGCGCTGTCTTTTCAGCTGTTTTCTTTTTTGATGCCGAACACCAGCCGCAGCAGGCCGGCCAGGCACCGGGGGCTTTTGAGGACGATCATCTTCATACGCGGCACCGCCTTTCTGTTTTGCTCCATTATAAGCAAAACCGGGGCGGAATGTTCCGCGCAGGGCGCAAACGGTCAGTCCGCCTTGGTCTCGATCACCGCCAGCGCGCCCTCGCGCACCGACAGGGTGATGGCGTCCGAGCCGGGGGCGTACTCGTTGCTGACCCCCAGCGGATAGCCGGCGGTCAGGGTGGCGTCGGTCAGCTCGTAAAAAGCCCCCCGGATCTGCACCCCTTCGGCCCGGCCCTCCAGCGGGAACACCGACAGGTAGAAGTAGTCCCCCCGCGGGTAGGTGCGGGTCTGGCCGGGCAGCAGATAGGTGACCCTGCTGCGCTCGTTTTGCAGCACGGCGCGCACCCCCCGCTGTTCCAGCCCGAGGCCGGTGCAGAGGTTGGCCAGGGTGTGCTCCAGCCGGCGGCCCCCCAGGCACCCCAGCAGCAACACTTCGGTGTAGCCCTCGCGGGAGGCCAGCTTGGCCGCGTACTCGGTGTCGGTGTCGTCCTTGACGTGGGGCAGAACCACCAGATCCTCCCCCGGCGCCGCCACGGGGCAGGGGGCCGAATCGAAGTCCCCCACCACGGCGTCGGGCCTGCGGCCCAGGGCCTCGCAGTTGTGATAGCCCGCGTCGCAGGCGATCAGGTAGTCGTCCGCCCGCAGCAGGCCGGCCAGCGCCGGGCTGACCGGGCAGGCCGAAACGATGACGCAGCGCGCCATATTCCGCACTCTCCTTTACAGTTTGGGCTCCTGCCATTTGGGCTGCTCCCAGTCCTTGACGTCTTTCACCTCGTCGTACATGGCGCAGTAGCTGTCGTAGCGGGTCTGGGACAGCTCCCCCGCGGCCAGGGCGGCCCGGACGGCGCAGCCCTTCTCGCTGCGGTGGGAACACCCGGTGAACTGGCATTTGCCCAGATAGGGCGCAAACTCCGGGAAGGCGTGTTCCAGGTTTTCCTTGAGAATGAACCCCGCCCGCCCGGCTTCCAGGCTGGCAAAGCCGGGGGTGTCGGCGATACGGCCCCCAAACGCCTCGAAGATGGTCACTTCCCGGGTGGTGTGGCGGCCGCGGCCCAGCTTGCGGCTGATGGCGGCGGTCTCCCGGCCGGCCTCGGGCAGCAGGGCGTTCAGCAGCGTGGACTTGCCCACGCCCGAGTTGCCGCAGAAGGCGCACAGCCGCCCGCTGATCCAGCCTTTCACCTCGTCCAGCCCCTCGCCGGTGGCGTAGTCGATCTTGATAAAAGGCAGGGTGGACCGGACATAAGCCTTTTCCAGGAAGTCCGCCCCGGCGAGGTCGGCCTTGGTGCAGACCACCACCGGCTGGACTCCTTTGTCCACCGCAATGGCGGACAGCTTATCCAGCACCAGGGTGCTGGGGGAAGGCTGGGTGGTGCTGGCCACCAGGAACAGCACGTCGAGGTTTGCCACCGGCGGCCGGACAAAGACGTTTTTGCGGGGCGCGATCTCGGCGATGACGGCCGCGCCGTTCTCGACGGCAAGGGCCACTTCATCCCCGGCCACCGGGCTGCGCTTCTGCTTGCGGAAGATGCCGCGGGCCTTGCACTCTACCACCCTGTCCGGGGTCTTGACGTAGTAAAATCCGCCGATGCCTTTCATGATATATCCGTCCATCGTCCGCCCCCGTCAAAACCAGTCCCACGGCCAGATCAGGCCGGGGTCGGAACTGCTGGACCCGCCGCCCTCGCTGGAGGAAGAAGACGGCGAATCCGAGGACGACGAGCCGCCGCCCCACAGATCGCTCCACCAGTCGCCGGTGCCCTCCGAGCTGCTGGGGCTCTCGGGCTCTGCGGGCTGTTCGGGCACGGGCTCCGGCCCGGCCGACACGGTCACGTTGACCCGCGTGTTGAATTTGACGGTGGAACCCGCTGCGGTCCCCTGTGCGATGACGGTGCCCGCCGGCTGGTCGCTGTAGGCCTGGGTCTGGCTGCCCAGAGTCAGGCGGTTCTGGACCAGGAGGGTGCGGGCGTCGTCCACGGTCAGGCCCACCACCGATGGCACGGTGGTGGTGGTAGCCACCTGCTGGCGGCTGACGTAGACCACGACGGTGCTGCCGGCGGGCACGCTGGTGCCGGCCGCCGGGTCGGTGCGGATGACCGCGCCCACCGCCACCGAGGGCTCCACGTTCTGCACCACCAGCACTGACACGCCGCTGTCGCGCAGCAGCTGCTCGGCGTCGGACTGGACGTAGTTGGTCACGTCGGGGATGGTCACATACTGGGTGCCCAGACTGACGGTCAGGGTGACGGTCTGGCCCTCCCGGATGTTGCGGCCCCCGGTGGGCGACTGCTTGTAGATATAGCCCTCGCCGTAGGTGCTGCTGTACTCCTCCACCCACTCGACGTTGATCTGCCCGCCGCTGATCTGGGGGCTGGCCTCAGCCTCGGCGCGGGTCATGCCCACAAAGTCCTCCAGGACGATGTCGGCTTTCTCGTCGGTAAAGAGGTTGTTGGCGTTGCGCAGGATCATAAAGCAGAGGGCCGCGCAGGCCAGCGCGAACGCCACCGTGATGCCCAGCAGCACCGGGATGAATGCCGAGCGCTTTTTCTTCCGCTTTTTGGGCACGCGCCCGGCGGCACTGTCTTTTTTCTGGCTCATTGTCTGTTTGACCACCTTTGCAGGTGCTTCCTCCGTGATATACTTGTAGGCAAAGACGACGTCCGGGTCCTGCACATAGCGGTGGAGGGCCTCCAGCATCTCGCTGGCGCTGGCGTACCGGTTGGCGGGCAGCTTTGCCATGGCCTTTTCGGTGATCTCCACCAGGGCGCGGGGCGTTTCCGGGGCGATCTCGGCCAGGGGGCGCGGGGTGTCGGTGATCTGCTTGAGGGCCACCTTGACCGCGTCGTCCCCGTCGAAGGGCAGCCGCCCCGACAGCATCTCGTACATCATGACGCCCACCGAGTAGATGTCGCTCTGGGGACCGGTCACTTCACCCTTGGCCTGTTCCGGGCTGATATAGTGGACGCTGCCCATGGCCTTGCCGGCCAGCAGCTGGTTTTCGGCCCGGGAGATGCGGGCGATGCCGAAGTCCATCATCCGCAGCTGGCCGCTCGCCAGCAGCATGATGTTCTGGGGCTTCACGTCCCGGTGGACCACGCCGTTGCGGTGGGCGTGGTCCAGCGCCTGCAGGATCTGGGAGATGAAGTGGACCGTCTCGCGGCTGGTCAGCTTGCCGCCCCGCTCGTTGAGGTACTGGCGCAGGGTCATGCCGTTGACGTACTCCATCACGATATACTGCAGCCGGTCTGTGACCGACACGTCGTACACCTTGACGATGTTGGGGTGGTGGAGCAGCGAAATGGCCTTCGACTCGTTCTTGAAGCGGTTGACAAGGTCGGGGTCGTGCATATACTCGGCTCGCAGCACCTTGACCGCCACCACCGTCCCGGCGGGGACGGGGCCGTTCTGGCCCACCATCACCGCTTTGTAGACGTTGGCCATCCCGCCCGCGCCGATCAGTTCCTTCACCTCGTACAGGCCGTCCAGCTTTTTGCCGATGAGATTATCCATGCCGTGCCTCCTCCGGTTCCATGCCCAGCAGGAGGGCGGTGATGTTGTCGGGGCCTCCCGCCGCGTTGGCCGCCTCGATCAGATGGTCGGGCAGGTCATAAAAGGGGGTCCTGGACAGGATCTTTTCGATCCGCTCCACGGGCAGCGCGTTGGTCAGCCCGTCCGAGCACAGCAGCAGCATATCCCCTTTCAGCACCACGACGGAGGTGCAGTCGGGCCCCAGGCGGTAATCCACCCCCAGCGCCCGGGTGATGATGTTTTTCTGGGGGTGGTGTTCGGCCTCCTCCGGGGTGATGGTGCCGCAGTCCACCAGTTCCTGTACATAGGAGTGGTCGTGGGTCAGCTGGTGCAGCCGCCCCGCGTGGAACAGGTAGGCCCGGGAGTCCCCCGCATGGCAGATATAAGCCCGGCCGTCCCGCACCAGGGCGCACACCACCGTGGTGCCCATCCCGGCCAGGGCCTCGTCCTGGGCCGACTTTTGAAAGATATAGTGGTTGGCGTTTTCCAGCGCCTGGGTCAGGAAGGCTTCCTCCCCGCCGGGGGCGCAGCGGCTGTACTGTTCCTGAAAGCAGCGCTCGATGACGTCGCAGGCCCCGTGAGAGGCCTCCCGGCCGCCCCGCGCGCCGCCCATGCCGTCGCACACCAGCCCCCAGGCTGCGCCGCCGGCCAGCTCCCCGGCGCGGAAATCGTCCTGATTTTCCCGCCGGACCCGGCCCACATCGGTTTTCCCTGCAAGTTTCATAGGCTTCTCCTTATCGTCGTATCTTTACGCCGCTCTTTCGGGGGCAAGTTCACCGCAAGGCCGCGCACTCGGCCTCGCGCACTCTCAGCGTCAAATTTCCCTGGCGGCGGCCGCGTTCATTTCCTCCCGGCGCAGCTGGCCGCAGGCGGCGCTGATCTCGCTGCCCAGCCGGCGGCGGACGGTGGCGTTCACCCCAAGGCTCGTCAGCTTTGCCTGGAAGCGCCGGACGTTCTCGGCGTCGGTGGCAGAATAGGGGCTGCCGTCCACCGGGTTGATGGGGATCAGGTTGACGTGCGCCCCCATCCCCCGGATGAGGCGGGCCAGCTCTTTGGCGCACTCGTCCGAATCGTTCACCCCGCGCACCATCGAGTATTCAAAGCTCACCCGCCGGCCGGTGGTGTCCTGGTAGCGGCGCACCGCCTCGATCAGCTGGGCCACCGGGTAGGCGTTGTTCACCGGCATCATCTGGCTGCGGATGGCGTCGTTGGGCGCATGGAGGGAGATGGACAGGGTCAGCTGGAGCTTTTTCTCAGCCAGCCGGTCGATCTGGGGCACGATGCCGCAGGTGGACAGGCTGATGTTGCGCATCCCGATGTTGATCCCTTCCGGCGACGAGATGATGGACAAAAACTTCATCACCTCGTCGAAGTTGTCCAGCGGCTCGCCGATGCCCATGAGGACGATGTGGGAGATGCGCTCCCCAATGTCCTTCTGGGCGGTGTAGATCTCGGCGCAGATCTCCCCGGCTTCCAGGTTGCGCACACGTCCCGCCTGGGTCGAAGCGCAGAACCGGCAGCCCATCCGGCAGCCCACCTGGGTGGAAACGCAGACGGTGGGGCCGTAGTGGTAGCGCATGACCACCGTTTCAATGCAGTTGCCGTCGGCCATCCGCAGCAGGTACTTGACCGTGCCGTCCTTGGCTTCCTGCCGGCGCTCGATCTGGGGCGCAGCGATGTAGAATTCCTCCTCCAGCCTGGCGATCAGGGCCTTGGGCTGGTCGGTCATGGCGGCAAAGCTGTCCGCCAGCTTCTGGTGGACCCAGTGGAAGATCTGCTTTGCGCGGAAAGCAGGCTGGCCCATGGCCTTCATTTCGGCGGCCAGTTCCTCGATGGTCAGAGATGAGATGCAGCGTTTGTGTTCCATATGGTACTCCTCGGCGGCGTCATCCGTCCCGCCGCATCACACAGATAAAGAATCCGTCCATCCCCGCCGGCACCCGGCCCGGCACCGACAAGGCGCCGTAAGGCCCAGTCTCCATCCCCTCGGGGAAAGCGGCCTCGGGCTGGATCACCCGAAAATCAGGCCGCCGCGCCAGGAAGGCCTTGACCTGCTCCTGGTTTTCGTCGGGGTGGATGGTGCAGGTGGAATAGACCAGCCGCCCGCCCGGCTTCAGGTACCGGGCGGCGCAGTCCAGAATGGCCCGCTGGGTGTCCAGCAGTTCCCGGCGGCGGGCTTCGTCCAGGGTTTTGTAGCGGATGTCCGGCTTTTTGCCCAGGATGCCCAGGCCGCTGCACGGCACATCGGCCAGCACCCGGTCCGCCGCCGGGAAGGCGGGGTTATAGACGGCCGCGTCGTTGCAGACGGCCTCGACGCAGTCAAGACCCATGCGGGCGGCGGCCGTGCGGATCAGGCCCACCCGCTTTTCGGTCACGTCGCAGCTGACAAGGCGGCCCTGATCCCGCATTTCCTGCGCGATGGTCAGGGTCTTGCCCCCCGGCGCGGCGCACAGGTCCAGGACGGTGTCCCCCGGCTTTGCCCCCAGGCAGAGGGCGGCCAGCTGGCTGGCCTGGCCTTCCACATGGTACAGCCCCTGCCGGAACGCCTCGGTCCCGGCGGGGCTGCCGGCAAAGTCGGCCAGCAGGCTGTCCGGCACAAGGCCCGGCGCGGCCTCCGCCCCTTCAGCCGCCAAAGCGGCGGTCAGGGCGGCGGGGTTGGTTTTCAGGGTGTTGACCCGCAGGGCGGTGTGCCCGCCGTCGGCGGGGGCCGTCAGGATGCGCAGGGCCTCATCGGGGTAGTATTGGCGCAGAAACGCCGCCACATCCCGCCCGGCGCATCCCAGGACCATCAGCCGCTCGGTCTCGCCGGCAAAGACGGCTGTGTCCAGATCATACCCGCAGGCTTTGCGCAGCACCGCATTGACCAGCCCCGCCGCGCTGGCCTTGCCATAGGCGCGGGTCAGCTTGACCGCCTCGTTGACGGCGGCCGAGGGCGGCACCTGCATGAAGCGGGCCTGCGCCAGGCCGCTGCGCAGGATGGCCCGGACCGGCGGGTCGAGCTTTTCCACCCCTTTGGGCAGGAAGCGGCCCAGGATATAGTCGAGGGCAGCCTGCTTTTCCACCGTGGTGTAAAAGACTGCCCCCGCAAAGGCGCGGTCCCGCCCGGTCAGGCCGCTGCGGGCCAGCTCGGCGTCCAGCACCAGATTGGCGTAGCCCCCCTGCTCCTGATGCAGCAGGGCCGCGACGGCGGCCGCCCGAGGCCCGGCGGGCCTCAAAGGGTGTCCCCCGCTTTGAGCCGCAGCCCGGCCGCAAAGGCGCTGCCCTCCATGGGCTTGGAGCCCTCGGGCACCACCCGCAGCAGCTCCACGGCGCCGTCGCCGCAGGCCACGGTCAAAGGCTTCAGGGCCAGCACCTGGCCGGGGGCCCCGCCGGACTTGTCCGACAGGCGGCTTTCCAGCACTTTGACCTTGCGTCCGCCGCCCGTGACGAACCAGGCCGCAGGCCAGGGGTTCATCCCGCGCACCCAGTTGTGGATGTGCGCGGCGCTGTCGGTGAAGTGGAACTCGGCCAGTTCCTTGGTCAGCATGGGGGCCAGGGTGGCGGCAGCGTGGTCCTGGGGCATGGGGGTCAGGGCCCCTGCGGCGATCCTGGGCAGGGTCTCGCAGAGGACCTTTGCCCCCACCGCCGTGACCCGGTCGAACAGCTCGCCGCTGGTCTCCTCGGGGCCGATGGGCACCTTTTCGCACACAAGCACGTCGCCGGTGTCCAGCCCTGCGTCCATCTGCTGGATAGACACGCCCGTCTCGGTGTCCCCGTTCAGGACGGCCCACTGGACCGGCGCGCTGCCCCGGTACTTGGGCAGCAGGGAGACGTGCAGGTTGATGCAGCCAAACTTCGGGATGTCCAGCACCGACTGGGGCAGGATGCAGCCATAGGCCACCACCACGATCAGCTCGGGGGCCAAAGCGCGGAGATTGGCATCCTCGCCGCCGTCCCGCAGGGTGCGGGGCTGAAAGACCGGGGTGCCGTGGGCCTGGGCCACCTGCTTGACGGGGGGCGGGGTCAGCACCTGTTTGCGCCCCACCGGCTTATCCCGCCGGGTGTAGACGGCGCAGATGTCGTGCCCGGCGGCGTACAGCGCTTCCAGGCAGGCCGCCGCGATGTCGGGCGTCCCCATGAATACGATCCGCATTTACTGCTCCTTTGCTCTGCGGGCCTCTTCCCGGCCCTCCTCGGTGTCCTCGTAGAAATAGTCGCTGGACTGCATGATGGTGATGCCGTCCAGATGGTCGTTCTCGTGCTGGATGCAGCGGCCCAGCAGGCCGTCGGCTTCCAGCTCGAACCAGTTGCCGTGGCGGTCCTGGGCGCGGACCTTGACCGCCGCCGGGCGGGTCACCGCGCCGTTGTGCCCCGGGAAGGACAGGCAGCCCTCATAGTGGGTCTCCTTTTCCTCCGACACTTCCAAGATCTCGGGGTTGACGAAGTCGATGAACTTGTACTCGTACCCCTCGGGGATCTCCTCGGGGGCGTCGGTGGTGTCCCACACCACGAACAGGCGGCGCAGCATCCCCACCTGGGGGCCGGCCAGACCGACGCCGTCGGCCTGGATCATGGTCTCGCGCATATCGTCCAGCAACGTGGCCAGACGGTCGTCGAAATTGGTGACAGGGCGGCAGACCTTGTTCAGGATGGGGTCGCCCTCTTTGACAATGTTGCGGATAGCCATATCATTTTCTCCTTTGTGTTGGCTCAAATATCGCCGTCCGAGTGCATATCCACAGCGGCGCTGGCCTTGGCGGGCAGTTTTTCCTGCTCGTACAGGCCCAGCACCTGCCGCAGCAGCGCGCGGAAATGCTTGTCGTTGCGGCACTTGACGGTGAGTTTATAGCGGTATATTTCGTTGATCATCAGGATGCTGCCCGGCGTGGGGCCCAGCACCCGCAGGGGGATGTCGGGGTGTTTGGCGGCCTCCTGCCCCAGCAGGGCGGCAAAGCGCGCGGCGGCCGCAGCTACTTCCCCCTCCTTTTTGCCCGCAAAGCTGACGATGCACAGGCTGCAGAAGGGCGGGTAAAGCCCCAGCTTGCGGTATTCGATCTCCTGGGCGAAAAAGGCGTCGTAGTCCTGGGCGGCCGCCAGGTTGATGACGGGGTTGCCGGGGTCGGTGGTCTGGATGATGGCCCGCCCTGGCGAGGACGCCCGGCCGCTGCGGCCCACCACCTGGGTCACCAGGCTGAACACCGTTTCATAGGCCCGGAACCCCTGGGCGAACAGCAGCGAGTCGATGCCCAGCACCCCCACCAGGGTCACGTCCTCAAAGTCGAGGCCTTTGGCCACCATCTGGGTGCCCACCATGATGTCGTATTCATGGCGGGCAAAGCTGGCCAGCAGCTTTTCGTGGGCGTCCTTGGCGGCGGTGGTGTCCTGGTCCATCCGCAGGATGCGTGCCTCCGGGAACAGGGCCGCCAGTTCTTCCTCCGCCTTCTGGGTGCCAAAGCCCCGGTACTGCAGTTTGCCGCCGCAGGCGGGGCAGACGGCGGGCCGCGGCGCGATCTGGGTGCCGCAGTAGTGGCACAGCAGCCGCCCGCCCGCTCCGTCTTTGTGGTAGACCATGGGGACGCTGCACTTGGGGCACTTGAGCACCTCCCGGCAGTCCTCGCACTGGGCCATGGTCTGGTAGCCCCGGCGGTTGAGCAGCAGGATGGCCTGCTTGTGGGCGGCCAGGTTTTCCCGCAGAGCGTCCTCCAAAGCCAGGCTGATCTCCCGTGGGTTGCCGGCGGCCAGCTCGGCCCGCATATCCACGATTTGGACGGCGGGCAGGGGCTGGCCGGCGTAGCGCTGGGTCAGCCGGACCAGCTGGCACCGCCCGGCCTGCGCCTCATAAAAGCTCTCGGTGCTGGGGGTGGCGCTGGCCAGCAGCAGCAAAGCGCCGTTGTGGGCCGCCCGCCAGCGTGCCACTTCCTGGGCCGAATACCGGGGCGCCGACTCGGAGCGGTAGGTGTGTTCCTGTTCCTCGTCGATGACGATGAGGCCGATGCCTTCCAGCGGGGCAAAGACGGCACTGCGGGTGCCCACCACGATGTCGGCCCCGCCGTCCTGGATCATCTGCCACTGCAGCAGCCGCTCGGTGTGGTTGAGGGCCGAGTGCTGCACCGCCACCCGCCGGCCGAACCGCTCTTTCAGGCGGCGGATCATCTGGGGGGTCAGGCTGATCTCGGGCACCAGGACCAGGGCCTTTTTGCCCAGGGCCAGGCACTGTTCGATCAGCTTGAGAAAGACCAGGGTCTTGCCGCTGCCGGTCACGCCGTAGAGCAGGGCCGTGTGGGGCTGGCCGTCCGCAAGATGGGGGGCCAGAGCGTCGTAGGCGGCCTGCTGCTCGGCGGTCAGCTCCAGCTGCTCCGTTTTCTGGGGGATGTGGGCGTAAAGGTCGATGGACTTGTTCACCCGCTCGGCGGCCAGCACCCCCTTGGCGCAGAGGTTTTCCGCCACCGCCCGGCTGATGCCGTGTTCTTCCAGGTCCGCCTGGGTGCGGGGCCCGCCGGACAGCAGGGCCACCGCCGCCAGCTGTTTGGCGGTGGGGCGCGGTTTTTCGGGCAGCGGGGCGGCCAGTCGGTAGAGCGTCTCGGTGTGGCGGGTCAGCTGCTTTTGCAGCACCGGGGTCACACCGTCGGCGGCCAGGGCGGGCTTATACTGCGCCCCGTAGGGGATCACCGCCTTGACCGCCTCGTACCAGGTGCAGAAGGTGCGCGCCTTCAAAAAGCGGACCAGGTCCAGCAGTTCCCCCGTCAGGCAGGCCGAAGCCGGCGCCACGTCAAAGACGGCCTTCAACTTGGCGCTTTCGGGCTCGGCGTCGCAGGCCAGCACTACCCCCATGCGGGGGCGGCTGCCCCGCCCAAAGGGCACCAGCACCATGCTGCCCAGGCGCACCTGGTCCTGCTGGGCGGGCATGACCGCGTAGGTATACAGTTTATCAAAGTGGAAGGCTGCATGGCTGACTGCGACACCCACCGTCTTTGGCATTCAGGTTACTCCTTTTATAAAAGCAATGGTTCAGGCCCGCTGGGCGATCAGCTCGTACAGCTCGCCGGCGGCCTGCTCGACGGTCCGGTTGACGATCCAGGCGTCGAACCCGCCGGCGTAGCCCAGCTCTTCCCGGGCTATCTTCAGCCGGCCCTGCACGCTCTCCTCGCTGTCGGTGCCGCGGCCCCGCAGACGCTGTTCCAGCACCTCGAAGGTGGGCGGCAGCAGGAACACGACGGTGGACCCCGGATACAGCCGCTTGATGTTGGCCGCCCCGTGGACGTCGATGTTCAGCAGGGTGACTTTGCCGGCGGCCATCCGGCGCTCCACTTCGGCCCGCAGGGTGCCGTAATAGTTGCCGTTGTAGTAGTTGTATTCCAGCACATCGCCGCTTTCGATCATCTGCTTGAAGGCTTCTTCGGTGCGGTAGTAGTAGTTGACCCCTTCGGCCTCGCCCTCGCGGGGGGCGCGGGTGGTAGCCGACACCGTCTTTTCGATCTCGGGGTGGGCCTGCCGCAGGTAGCCCATCACAGTGTCCTTGCCGACGCCCGAGGGCCCCGACACCACAAACAGATACTTTTCGCCTTCCATGTTATACTTCCTCCTCTGCCGCTTTGGGTTCCGGCTGGGCCGGGCTGCCGGCACGGCCCGCCACCGTCTCCGGCTGCAGGGCCGACAGGACCACATGGTCCGAATCCATGATGAGGACGGCCCGTGTGCTGCGCCCATAGGACGCGTCGATCAGGCGGCCCTGCTCCCGCGCCTCTTTGATAACGCGCTTGATGGGGGCCGAGTCGGGGCTGACCACCGCCACCAGCCGCTCGGCGCTGACCATATTGCCGAAACCGATGTTGATGAGCTTCATACTTTACTCCAAATTCTGGATCTGCTCGCGGATCTTTTCGATCTCTGCCTTCATATCCACGACGATCCGGGTGATGTCCAGGTCCTGGCACTTGGAGCCGATGGTGTTGGCCTCGCGGTTGAGCTCCTGGGTCAAAAAGTCCAGCTTGCGGCCCACCGGCTGGCCGCTGCCCAGAATCTCGCGGTACTGGGCGATGTGGCTGCGCAGCCGGACCGTCTCCTCGTCCACGGCGGTCTTGTCCCCAAAGATGGCCGCCTCGGTCAGGACACGGGCGTCGTCGATGGAGCGGTCCTCCAGGATCACCTTGAGCCGCTCGTACAGCCGCTGGGTGTACTTTTCCACCCGGCCGGCGGTCAGCGTCTCGATCCGGCCCACACAGCTCTCCACCGTGTCCAGCCGGCCGGTGATGTCGGCCAGCATCTTTTCGCCCTCGATGCCGCGCATCTCCACAAAGTTCTCCACCGCCTGAGCCGCCACGGCAGACACATCGCTCCACAGCTGGTCCTCGTTCACCTCGGCCTGGCGGGTCACCAGTACGTCGGGGAACCGGGCCAGCAGGCCCGCCGTCACGTCGTTTTTGACCCCCAGGGCCTCGGACATATCCCGCAGCGCCTGCTGGTAGCCCCGGGCCAGGTCCATGTCCACCGCCACCGCCGTCTCGGAGGCTTCGAGGTTCTGCAGCGTCAGGCTGACTTCCACCTTGCCCCGGGCGATGCGGCTGCCCAGCAGCGCTTTGAGCTTGCTGTCCAGAAAAGCGCAGCTGCGGGGGATGCGGGAGGTGTACTCGAAGTAGCGCGCGTTGACGCTGCGCAGCTCCACCGTGATCTCCCGGCCGTCCATCACCGCACTGGCGCGGCCGTAACCGGTCATGCTATAGATCATATGCTTTCTCTCTTCCCTTTTCATTCTTGGCAGATCTTTTTTCGCGCATATATATCCTTTCGGGGTCTAGTGCCCCATCTTACGATACATATGGTACCATTTTACTATTCCATGGGCCTTTTTGCAAGGGAAGGAGGCAAAAAAGCGCTGTTTCACACTCTCTTCACCAAAAATAAAAACCGGGCAGGACGCGCCTGCCTGAACTGCCCCAGAATTAGTAGACATGAATAAAAAGACCCTCGTGTAGTGGGGAGCTTAACAGGACTGGCGAAGCGTAAGCGGAGCCAGTCCTGTTTTCAGTTGAATGCGCTCATGGTTGTAGAAGTAGA
>DWWN01000070.1 GCA_019119685.1 Candidatus Faecalibacterium faecigallinarum | reverse complement strand
GGAACCCATTTCTGCGCGCAGTCGCGCGACAGAAATTCCTTCCCCCTAATATTCCCCTGGGGACAAAATTTGCCGCTGAACCATGCACTCGGCCTGGCGGCCTCGCACACTCTCAGCGGCAAATTTCCCTGGTTGTGTCCCGTCCATCCGCACATGTCGGCTGGACGGGACTTGTTTGACAATCTGAGGCGGCCGCAAAGCAGTTTACTTGTGGTATTTCATCCCCGCGTTGATGGTGCAGGCGCGGTAGAGCTGTTCGGTCAACACCAGGCGGGCCAGCTGGTGGGGCAGGGTGATCCGCCCCAGGCTGATGCGGGCGGAAGCCGCCCGCTTGACCTCCTCCGACAGGCCGTGGGACGAGCCGATCACAAAGGCGACGTCCCCCGCGCCGCTGGCGGCCTTGCCGGCCAGCAGGGCGGCCAGCTCCTCGCTGGACACCAGTTTGCCCTCCACGCACAGGGCCACCAGGCTCTGCCCCCGCCGTACATGGGACAGGATGGCTTTACCCTCCTTTTCCAGGGCGCGGGCCACCAGCGCGGGCGAGGCGTTTTTCTCTTCGATCTTTTCTTCCGGCAGCTCGATGATCTTGAAGTTGGCGAAGGCGGACAGCCGCTTGGCGTATTCCGCCACCCCCTCGGCGCAGTATTTGGCGTTCAGTTTGCCCAGGCAGATCAGGTCGATGGTTTGCATAAACGCCTCCTTACAGCAGGGTGGTCTGTTCGGCGATGTCGTCCCCCCGCAGCAGCGCGCCCAGCGCCGGCAGGGTGCGCACCCGGTAGCGGTGGGGGTCGGCCAGGTCCAGCCCGGCCGCCAGGCGGACCGAGGTGATGGACTGGTTCTTTTTCAGAGTGACCACCGCCACGCCCTGGCTGTCCCGGGTGGCCTTTTCGGCAATCTGGGCCGAGCCCACCAGCAGCAGCCGGCCGGCGCTGGTGCGGATGGCCAGCTCCTGCTCCTCGGGCAGGAACAGCAGGGCCGCCAGCGGCTCCTTGTCGCTGTAGGCGCGCAGCAACTTGCGGCGGTTCTGCTTGGTGGCGTAGGAGGCCAGGGGCACCTTGGCGCATTTGCCGCTCGCGAAGAAGAACAGCATCCAGCCGCTGTAATCCGCGGTCAGCACCATGGCGATGGGGTTCTCCCCTTCTTCCATGCCCAGGCGGGTGGGCAGGTAGACGCCCATCTGGCTCACCTTGCCGTCCTCAAACTCGGACAGGCGGGTCTTGTAGACCTGGTGCCGGTCGGTAAAGAACAGGGCTTCCAGATTGTTGCGGGCCTCGGCCTGGACCACGATCTCGTCGCCCTCTTTCAGCTTGTGGGCGCCGGCGGTGCGCAGGCTCTGGGGGGTGATCTTTTTCAAATAGCCCTCCCGAGTGAAAAAGACGGTGACGGGGTAGTCGGGCACCGCCTCCTCCTCGGCGGCATCGTCGCCGGCGGGCAGGTCGTAGAGGATCTCGCTGCGGCGGGGCTGGCCGTACTTTTTGGCCGCCGCCGTCAATTCCTGGATGATGATCCTGCGGATGCGGGCGGGCTTTTCCAGGATGTCGTTCAGGTCGGCGATCTCCTGTTTCAGCGCCTCGATCTCGCCGGTGCGCTTGAGGATATACTCCCGGTTCAGGTGGCGCAGCCGGATCTCGGCCACATACTCCGCCTGGGCCTCGTCGATGCCGAAACCGATCATCAGGTTGGGCACCACTTCCTCCTCTTCCTCGGTCTCCCGGATGATCTGGATGGCCTTGTCGATGTCCAGCAGGATGGCCGCCAGACCCTCCAGCAGGTGGAGCCGCTTTTCCTTGCCGTGCAGATCGTAGTAGGTGCGGCGGCGGACGCACTCGGTGCGGAAGGCCGTCCACTCCTGCAGAATCTCCCGCACCCCCATCACGCGGGGCTGGCCCGAGACGAGGATGTTGAAGTTGCAGCTGAAGCTGTCCTCCAGCGGGGTCAGCTTGAACAGCTTGGCCATCAGGCGGTCGTGGTCCACCCCGCGCTTGAGGTCCAGCGTCAGTTTGAGGCCGTTCAGGTCGGTCTCGTCGCGCATATCGCTCAGCTCTTTCAGCTTGCCGGCCTTGGCCAGCTCGGCGATCTTGTCCATGATGGCTTCCACCGTGGTGGTGGGCGGGATCTGGGTGATCTCGATCATGTTTTCGCCGGGGACCGAGCGCCACCGGGCCCGCACCTTGACGCTGCCCCGGCCCGTCTCAAAGATATCCCGCATCTGGGCCGCGTCGTAGAGGATCTGTCCGCCGCCCACAAAGTCGGGGGCGGGCATGGTGGTGCTGATGTCGTGTTTGGGGTCCTTGATGAGGGCCACGGTGGTGGCGCACAGCTCGGCCAGGTTGAACGAGCAGATGTTGCAGGCCATGCCCACCGCGATGCCCAGGGTGTTGTTGGCCAGGATGGCGGGGAAAGTGACGGGCAGCAGCGTGGGTTCGGTGGTGGTGCCGTCGTAGTTGGGGACAAAGTCCACTGTCTCCTTGTCGATGTCCCGGAACAGCTCCTCGCAGACCGGCTCCAGCCGGGCTTCGGTGTAGCGGGCCGCCGCGCAGGACATATCCCGGCTGTAGGCCTTGCCGAAGTTGCCCTTGCTGTCCACATAGGGCACCAGCAGGCTCTCGTTGCCCCGGCCCATGCGGACCATGGTGTCGTAGATGGCGGCGTCGCCGTGGGGGTTCAGGTGCATGGTGGCGCCCACGATGTTGGCGGACTTGGTCCGCGCGCCCTTCAGCAGGCCCATGCCGTACATGGTGTACAGCAATTTGCGGTGGGCCGGCTTGAAACCGTCGATCTCGGGCAGGGCCCGGCTGACGATGACGCTCATGGCGTAGGGCATATAGTTCGTTTCCAGGGTGCGGGTGATGGGGTCCTCCAGGACGCTGCCCGCGTTCAGGATCTGCACCCCCTCCCCCAGCTGGGGGCGCACCGGCTTGGAGGTCTTTTTGGTTTGTTTTCTAGGCATAGTTTCTCTTTCTCTCACGACAGATCGAGGTCATCCAGATACTCGGCCCCGTGGGCGGCGATGTGGTCCTTGCGGCCGGCCAGGTTGTCCCCCAGCAGGATATCGAACACTTTGGCCGTCTCGGCCGCGTCGGTGGGCATGACCTTGATCAGGCGGCGGCTCTCGGGGTTCATGGTGGTCAGCCACATCATCTCCGGGTCGTTTTCGCCCAGGCCTTTGGAGCGCTGGATGGTGTACTTTTTATCCCCGATCTTTTTGAGGAAGGCCGCCTTCTCGGCCTCGGTGTAGGCAAAGCAGGTCTCGTCTTTCGTGTTGATCTCGTACAGGGGGGATTCGGCAATATAGACGTACCCCTTTTCGATCAGGGTGGGGGTCAGGCGGTAGAGCATGGTCAGCACCAGGGTGCGGATCTGATAGCCGTCCACGTCGGCATCGGTACAGATGACGATCTTGTTGAAGCGGAGGTTGTCCAGGCTGAAGGTGGCAAGTTCTTTGTTGTACTTGCCGCCCAGCTCGATGCCGCAGCCCATCACCTTGATGAGATCGACGATGACGTCTGACTTAAAAATGCGGGCATAGTCGGCCTTGAGGCAGTTCAAAATTTTGCCCCGGATGGGCATGATGGCCTGGAACTCGCTGTCCCGGCTGGTCTTGACCGCGCCCATGGCCGAGTCGCCCTCCACGATATAGAGTTCCCGGCGGGCGGGGTCCTTGGTGCGGCAGTCCACGAATTTCTGCACCCGGTTGGCCAGGTCGATCTGGGTGGACAGGGTCTTTTTGATGCTCTGGCGGGTCTTTTCGGCGTGCTCCCGGCTCTGCTTGTTCACCAGCACCTGCTGGCAGATCTTCTGGGCCTCGTCCGGCTTTTCCAGAAAGTAGACTTCCAGGTAGTGTTTGAGGAAGTCGGTCATGGCCTGGGAGATGAACTTGTTGGTGATGGCCTTTTTGGTCTGGTTCTCGTAGCTGGTGCGGGTGGAAAAGCTGGACGACACATACACCAGGCAGTCCTGGATGTCCTGGAAGCTGACCGAGCTCTCCCCTTTCTTGTACATTCCCTTGTCCTTCAGGTACTTGTTGATCTGGTAGACAAAGGCGGTGCGGACGGCGTGCTCGGGGCTGCCGCCGTGCTCCAGCCAGGAGGAGTTGTGATAAAACTCCAGCAGCTGCACCTGGTTGGAAAAACAGAAGGCGGCGCTCATCCGCACCTTATAGTCGGGCTGGTCCTCCCGGTCGCGGCCGGTGGCCTCCGACTCGCAGGTGAACACCGGGGTCAGCGGGTCGGCCCCGGCGGCCTCCCGGACATAGTCGGCGATGCCGTTTTCGTAGCAGTAGCTCTCCTGCCAGGGCTTGCCGGTGGCGGGGTCGGGCTCTTTTTCGTCGGTAAAGGTCAAAGTCAGCCCTGCGTTAACCACCGCCTGGCGGCGCAGCACATCTTTATAATAGCTGGCCGGCACGTCGATGTCGGTGAACACCTCGTCGTCCGGCTTCCAGTGGATGATGCTGCCGGTGCGGCGGCCCTTGTAGGGCTCCTTTTTCAGGCCGCCCACGTTCTCGCCCCTGGCAAAGTCCAGGTGATAGTGGAAGCCGTCCCGGTAGATGTCGGCGGTCATCCAGGCCGAAGAATACTGGGTGGCGCACAGGCCCAGACCATTCAGGCCCAGGCTGAACTCATAGTTGTCCTCGCCCTCGCCGTACTTGCCGCCGGCGTACATCTCGCAGAACAGCAGCTCCCAGTTGTAGCGGCCCTCGCCGCTGTTCCAGTCCACCGGCATTCCGCGGCCAAAGTCCTCCACCCGGACGCTGCCGTCCTTGCAGCGGGTCACGTTGATGACCTTGCCGTAGCCGTCCCGGGCCTCGTCGATGGAGTTGGAGATGATCTCAAAGATGGAGTGGGCGCAGCCGTCCACGCCGTCCGAGCCGAAGATGACTGCCGGGCGCTTGCGGACCCGGTCGGCCCCCTTCAGCGAAGTAATGCTCTCGTTGCCGTATTCCTGTTTTTTTGCCATGTCGTTCTCTCTGTTCCCTCCGGCAAAATGATTTCGAATAGCTCTTTTCAAAAGATTATTTAACCATAATCCCGCCCAAAAAGCAAATCAGCGGCGCCGGGCGCAAAAAGTTTTGGCGCACACGCGTTATTTTTCAAATTCTTTGAAAAAATTTGCATTTTCCTCTTTACAAATTTGGATTTTGCGGTATAATAATCAACGTCCGGTGCGCCTCTGTAGCTCAGTTGGTAGAGCAGGGGACTGAAAATCCCCGTGTCATTGGTTCGATTCCGATCGGAGGCACCATATGCGGCCGTAGCTCATCTGGTAGAGCGCCACCTTGCCAAGGTGGAGGTAGCGAGTTCGAGCCTCGTCGGCCGCTCCA
>DWWN01000011.1 GCA_019119685.1 Candidatus Faecalibacterium faecigallinarum | reverse complement strand
TTCTGGTTTGAGCGGTTCCGTCAGGGAGATGCAAACAGCCCTATGTACCAGCGGCAGATCATCGACAACTTCGTCAACTCGGTCTATGTCTTTGAGGACCGGGTGGTGCTGAACTTCAACTTCAAAGAGAATGCCAATACCGTCCCCCTTCGTGATGTTTTGGGTTCGAGCGCTGATGGGAATGGCCCACCAATAAAAAACCGGAGCCCAAGGCTCCGGTTTTTTTATTGGTAAACATAGCAGACGCAAACCCGTTCGGGTCCTGTACTGCTGCGCAAGCGAGGCGCGTGCGTGTCCTTGCATCCGGCGCCCGGATATGGTAAGCTACGCTTGCGGGCATGCCTGTCCGCAACGTTTCCATCATCCAACCAAAGGGGGGATCTCTGTGCAGACATTGTCTCTGCGCGCGCTTTCTCAGGTCCGGCTGCTGGGCCGGCAGCCGGACGGCTCCGGGCCTGTCCCGCTGTTTTATACGGCCAGCGGGTTTGAATGTATCTTTACCGGCAGCGAGCTGGCTCTCTGTATAGAGGCCGGCTTTGCTTTGTACGAGCCCTGGATCAGCGTGGAGCTGAACGGCGCGTGGATCGCGCGCTTTCCGGTGCAGGCCGGCCGCAGCGAAGTCACCCTGTTCCGGGGGATGACCCCGGGCGTCCCCAAGCACATCCGTGTGCTGAAGGACGTGCAGGCCATGCACGGCGACCCGGACCACTACCTGCTGCTCACCGGCCTGCGCTTTTCCGGCGGAGACTTTTTGCCCCTGCCAGAGCCTGCGTACCGGCTGGAATTTGTGGGCGACAGCATCACCAGCGGCGAAGGCGCCATCGGCGCCGCCGGCGAGGAGGACTGGGTCTCCCCGTTCTTCAGCGCGGTGAACCACTACGCCCAGATGACCGCCGACGCCCTGGGGGCCGAATGGCGGATCGTCAGCCAGAGCGGGTGGGGCCTGCTGTCCAGCTGGGACAACGACCCCCGCTGCCGCGTCATGGCCTATTATGACACCGTCTGCGGCCTGGCGGACGGTCCGCACAACGCGGCGCTGGGCGCGCAGCAGCCCTGCCGCTTCGACGCCTGGCCGGCCGACGCGGTGATCCTGAACCTGGGCACCAACGACAACAACGCCATGGAAAACCCGCCTTGGACCGACCCCGCCACCGGCCGGCAGTACGCCCAGCGCCCCACCCCCGAACATCTGGCCGCCCTGGAACAGAGCGCCGTGGACGCCATCAAGCAGGTGCGGGCCCGCAATCCGCAGGCCTGGATCCTCTGGGCTTTCGGGATGCTGGGCGCAGGCCGGATGGACGCCGTGCTGCGCGCTGCCGTGAGCCGCGCCGCCGCCGAGATGAACGACAGCAGGCTGTGCTACCTGCCCCTGCCCGCCGCCACCGCCGGGACCCTCGGCGCACGCCGGCACCCCGGCGTGGAATGCCACCGGCAGGCCGCCCAGGCCCTCACCACCTGCCTGCGGAGCATCCTGCCCCCGCGCGGCTGACGCAGGCCGCCCATACACTGGAAAGGAGATAAACGATGATCTTATATTTTTCCGGGACCGGAAACAGCGAGTACGTTGCCAAAAGGATCGGCAAGGCGACCGGCGACGAATGCCTCGATCTTTTTGACCGCATCCGCGGGCACGATGTTTCGCCCATCCACGCCGAGCGCCCGCTGGTGGTCGTTGCGCCGACCTACGCCTGGCGGCTCCCGCGGATCGTGGAATCGTGGCTCGAGGCCACGCCCATCACAGGGACAAAACAGATCTACTTTGTCCTGACCTGCGGGGAGACCATCGGCAACGCGGGACAATACTTGGCCGATCTGTGCAGGAAAAAGCAGATGGCGTATGCCGGCTGCGTGGCGATCGTTATGCCGGAAAACTACATCGCGCTTTTTTCCACCCCCACGCCGGAACAGGCGGCGCAGATCATCGCGCAGGCAGAACCCGTCATCGACCGGGCGATCCACTTCATCCAGCAGGGCCGGCCCTTCCCGCAGAAGCCCGTTTCCGCGCTGGACCGGGTGAACAGCAGCGCCGTCAACAGGCTGTTCTATCCCCTGTTCGTGCACGCCCGGAAATTTTACGTCACGGACGCCTGCATTTCCTGCGGCCGCTGCGCCAGCGTATGCCCCCTGAACAACATCCAGATGAAAGACGGCAAACCCGTCTGGGGCTCCTCCTGCACGCACTGCATGGCGTGCATCTGCCGCTGCCCCAAAGAAGCGATCGAATACGGCAGGCACAGCCGCGGCCTGCCCCGCTACACCTGCACGAAAGAGGTCTGATTCCCGCCGGCAGGGGCAGTACACAATCAAAATGGGCACAGGAAATTTTGGCCGGGGCCGCGCACCTGCCGCGCCCGCTTTGTTTTTCCTCGCCCGAACAACAGCAAAAAGCCCGGAGCCTGCAGGCCCCGGGCTTTTCTGGTGCCGGTGGTGGGGGTCGAACCCACACGTGTGATTAGCACAAGGGATTTTGAGTCCCCCTCGTCTGCCATTCCGACACACCGGCTTATCTTCCATGTTATTATAGCGTATTTGGCGCGCAAAATCAAGCGGAAAGTTTCTCTTTCTTTTCGTCGGGCGGCGCGGCGGCGGCCGGCGGCGCAAACGGGCGCGCCGGGCGGAGATTTTGCCCTTTGGCCCCGGCGCGCATCCGACGGCGTTGCCCGCGGCATTGATGGCCTTATTTCTGGACGGGGCGGGGCATCTTTTTTCAAAAAAGACTTTACAAATGACACGCAACTTTATATTATATAAATAGTCAGTTTTTACTGCCCCGCAGCCCCGCTGCGGCGGCTGGCCATACCAACGTCGAAAGAAAGGTGGATGGATATGTCCGCAAAGCAAGCTGCCGAACCCGATGTGTCCCTGCCCGCAGCGCAGGACGCCCCGGCCGCCGCGCCCCGGCGCAAGACCCAGAAATCTGCAAAGGCTCCCGTCCGGCGCGGCCGCCCGCCTCTTTCCCCCGAGATCTATCTCGAAACCGGCGGCCGCCAGTACAACGTCACCGACATCGTCGAGCGGGTCAAGG
Source organism: Candidatus Faecalibacterium faecigallinarum (assembly GCA_019119685.1). Classification (GTDB taxonomy): domain Bacteria; phylum Bacillota; class Clostridia; order Oscillospirales; family Ruminococcaceae; genus Faecalibacterium; species Faecalibacterium faecigallinarum. The sequence continues at coordinate 26,661 of DWWN01000011.1, read as the reverse complement.
CCGACTACCGCCTGACCCACAAGGTAGGGGTGCAGTCCTGCAGGATCTACATCAAGCCCGAGGACGGCGCCGCCTATTATGTGGTGAACAAAGTGGAGGGCAAGCTGGACCTGTGACCGTCCGCCCCGCCCCCGGCAGAGCTGCAACACAACGAAAAAGTCCCGCCCGGACGACATGCGCGTACGGGCGGGACACATACAGGGAAATAGAGCGCTGAGAGTGTGCGAGGCCCCTCGGGCCGAGTGCGCGGTTCGGCGCTCTATTTTGTCCCCAGAGGAATATTAGGGGGAAGGAATTTCTGTCGCGCGGCTGCGCGCAGAAATGGGTTCCCCCTAAAGCGTGCCGCAAAAGCGGCACGCTAAAACTCCCCGGCGCTTTTGAGCGCCGGGGAGTTTTCGTTTGCTTTGGGTCGGGGCCGTCCTTAGAAAGTCAGAGCTTAGTAGTTCTTGACCTTCAGCTCAAAGTAAGCCTGGGGATGTGCGCAGACAGGGCACTTGAGGGGAGCGGACTTGCCGATATAGGTGTAGCCGCAGTTGGAGCACTGCCAAACCTGCTGCTCCTCGCGGGCAAAGACCTGGCTGTTGGCCAGATTCTCGGCCAGGGCGAGGTAACGCTCCTCATGCTCCTTCTCGATGCCGGCCACCATGGTGAACAGGGCGGCGATCTGGTTGAAGCCCTCCTCCTTGGCCTCGGCAGCCATGCGGGGGTACATCTCGGTCCACTCCTCGTGCTCGCCGCCGGCGGCCATCTTCAGGCAGGTGGCGGTGTCGGGGATCTCGCCGCCGTTCAGCAGCTTGAACCAGATCTTGGCGTGCTCTTTCTCGTTGGCCGCGGTCTCCTCAAAGATCTTGGCCATCTGGACGTAGCCTTCCTTCTTGGCCTGGCTTGCGAAGTAAGTGTACTTGTTGCGGGCCTGGCTCTCACCGGCAAAGGCTTCCATCAGGTTTTTTTCGGTCTTGCTACCCTTGAGTTCCATAATGCATTCTCTCCTTTGTTATCATGTGGGATCGCCTGGTTTGCGTTTTCACGATATGCCTGCGCGCAGGCTGTGCTCTTATTATACTCTAGCCGGAGCCAGATTGCAAGGGATAGAGGGCAGTTTTCAAGAATTATTCTCACTTATGCCCTCAGCTGTGCTGCTTCATGGCCGCGGCGGCGATGCAGAGGCCGCTCCAGGCCGCCTGATACATCAGCACCACCAGCAGCGACAGGGTGCCCACGCTGCCGGAATAGCTCAGCAGCAGCCCGATCAGGGCCGAGAAGCCCGCCGACACCATCTGGATGGCCGCGCCGGTGTTTTCGGCCGCCTGGGCCCGCTGGGCCGCCCGCAGGCCGCCGGTCAGGCTGGCAAAGCCTTTCAGGTGCAGCATACAGCAGTCGGCGTCCCTGGTGGCGCTCACCGCCGGGGCCAGCGCGGCGCACTGCTGTTCGTTCAGCACTGTGACGAAGCCTTCGGGCAGGTGGTAGGCCGCGGCGATCTTCTCCGCGGTGAGGGAGGGGTCCTGGCAGGTGACCAGCAGGCGGATGTTCTCCTTCTGCAGGATGGACAGGCACCGGGCGGCGTGCTTGCCGCCCACATACCGCAGCACGAACATGGCGTACATATTGCCCGACACCGCCAGATAGAGCACCTGCAGCTCCCCGTTGCGGGAGTGCTTGGCCTCATAGTCCGCCTCGGGCAGGGGCACCCCTTCCTGCTCCATGTAGGCGCGGGTACCGATCAGGATGCGGTTGTTGTCGCACCAGGCCGAGAAGCCCAGCCCCGTGTGGACCTCCAGGTCCTTGACGGGGGGCAGGATGTCGGTGCGGTCAGCAATGATGGTGCGGAACAGCCGGCTCAGGGTGTTGCAGCCCTGGTTCAGGACGCTGCCGGCGTAGAGGATGGCGCGGTCGATCCGGCCGCCCTTGAAGATGCGGATGTCCTCCAGCTGGGCGCTCTCGGGGGTGAACAGCTCTCCCGCGTCCACCTGGACGGTGTCGATGCCGTTCAGCTCCTCGATGCCGGGCCAGCCCGGGATGACGGCCCCCACTGCGCCGGCGGTGCGCTCGGTGCGCAGGGCGGTCAGGCCCGCGATGAGGGTGGCCGACAACGGCGCGCCCAGGCAGAGGATCGCGGCCAGGGCCGCCGCCGCCCCGTTGACCCCCTTCCCGGTGGCCAGCATCCACACAGCGCCCACGGCGGCGCATCCCAGCAGGATGCGGGCCAGCAGCTGGGCCCGTTTTTCACCGGCCCGCGGGCCAAAACTCTGGGCCAGGAACCCGCCGTCCCCTTCCACCGGGCGGCTGAGCAGGATCCAGGGGTCCTTTTCTTCCAGGGTGGGGGCCAGGCAGCGGATCAGGTCTTTGTCCTTGGCCCGGTAGGCGCCCTCGTGCTCCACGCCGCTGGCCGCCAGCTTGTAGCCGTCCCGGACCGACGCCGCCAGCAGGCGGTTGCCGAGATTTGCCATAAAGAGGGCGAGCGCGGCCGCGCCGCTCATCAGGGTCAGGGTGGTGGCCTGGTAGGCGTCCGGGTTCAGCAGGGCCACCACCGCCTGGAGCAGGGCGGCCGCCCCGGCCAGGGCCGGCATCGTCTCATAGGACGGCGCCTTGACCAGGCCCAGCAGGCCGTCCCGCAGCACGCTGTAAGAGACGGCCAGCGCCCCGGCCAGCAGCAGCAGGTTGGCCCCCATGAACGCCGCCGGAGCGACAGCGGGGCTCAGGCCGGCCATGGCGGGCAGGATGCCCTCGTAGACCAGCCCCGCCCACAGCAGGGCCGCCGCCAAAATGCCGCTGAGGGCGCACCGCAGATTGAGGGAGGCCACCGTCTGGCCCAGGGCCTGGGCGGATTCCTCCGGGGTCTGGGGGGTGTCGGCTGCAGCAGTTTCCTCTGGGGCGCTGGCGGGCTCCGTTTCCGCAGCCGCGGGGGCGGCGGGGGCAGGCTCCTGCGCCGGCACGGCCTCCTGTTCCGGCAGGCGTTCCGGTTCGGCGGCGGGCTTTGCACGGGTCTTTTTGCCCCGCCGGCGCGACGCCGCATGGGCCGGGGCGGCATGACTCTCCGCCGCCTCGGGCGCGTCCTGCGTGGTGGGCGTCGGGGCCGGGGCTTCCGGCGCGGGCTCCTCCTCGTGCAGTTCAATGCTCATGGTGTCGTCCAGGCTGGGGGGCGGCGTCTCGCCGCGGGGCGCTTCGTCCTCCCCCACCCCGAAGAAGTGGAACCCGCCCACCTGCTGGGTGATCTCCTTGTCTTCTTCCGGTTTGGGCGGGGCCTTGACCGGCTGGGGGCCCATGGTCTCCAGCATCACTTTGAGCTCTTCCAGCTCTTTGTCCTCCGCATCGGGCCGCCGCGCCTGCTTTTTGTGGGGCTTGTCCCGGTTGGGGGCGGGCTTTGCGCGGGCCGGCTGGGACGCAGCCGCCGGACGCGCGGCGTTTGAGGTCCCGGTCCGAGCCGCCGGGGCGGGCCGGGGTTTCGGCTTGGGCTCCGGTTTTGGTTTCTGTTCCGGCTCCGGCGCGGGGGCGCTCTGGACGGGCGGCTCCTCCAGCCGGAGGGGTTCGGGTTTGGCCGGCTCCGGTTTTTCCGGTTCCAGCCTGGCCGGTTCGGGCTTTGCCGGTCCGACGGGGGCAGGCTGGGCCGTCCGGGCCGGCGCGGGAGCCGGCGTTTCAGGCGGCTGCGGCTCCGGCGGAGGCGTCTCCGCCGCGGGACGGTCCGCTTCCAGCTCCCGGGTCAGGTCCTCCAGCGAGGGGTGGGCCGCCAGCTCCAAGCTGCCGTCGGCCTTTTCCGGGGCGGAGCGGTCCAGCATGATCTCGCCGGTGGGGGCGATGGGGGTCTCGGCCCAAAAGACCTCCTCCTCCGGCTCGTCGGGGGGCGGGTTCCCCCGGGCCTTTTCCAGCCTGCCGAAAAAGCGGGCCAGCAGGCCGTGCTTGCGGTCAGGCTGGCGGGAGGGGTTGATCATCTCCTCCGGCACCTGGGCCACGCTGGTGGTAAAAAAGGTCTCAAACTTTTTTTGTTCGTTCTCATCCCGGGTCACATCCCGGCGGTCGGCATCCTTAGGCATCCATATGTCCCTCCCAACCCGGGGCAGCATCCGCCCCGGTCATGTTACACGTTCCCGGCGCGCTGGGCCTGGATCTCGTAGAGGATGATCCCGGCCGCCACCGAAACGTTGAAGCTGTCCACGCCGGTGCCGGGAGCGGCCATATCCAGCCGCAGCACCCCGTCGCACAGCTTTTTGACCAGCTGCGACACCCCGCTGCCCTCGCTGCCCAGCACCAGGGCGATGGGGCCGGTGAGGTTGTTTTTGCGCAGCGAAACGCCGTCCATGTCGGCGCAGTAGACAAAGACCCCCTGCTCTTTCAGCCGGCGGATGGTCTCGCCGATGTTGACCACCCGCGCCACCGGCAGCCGCTCGGCCGCGCCGGCGCTGGCCTTGATGACGGTGGGCGTCACCGACGCGCCGCCCCGCTTGGGGATGATGACGCCGTGGGCCCCGCACAGCAGGGCCGAGCGCATCACCGCGCCCAGGTTGTGGGGGTCCTCGATGCCGTCGCTGATGACCAGGAACGGCGCTTCGCCCCTGGCGCGGGCGGCGGCCAGCAGGTCGTCCACCTCGGCGTAGGCGATCTCGCTGGCAAACGCAGCCACCCCCTGGTGGCTGTCGGTGCCGGACAGCTGGCGCAGCTTGTTGGGGTGCACCCGCTTGACCGTGGCCCCCGCCTCCTTGGCCAGGGCCGTATAATAGGAAGCCACCGCCGGGGCCATCCCCTCGGCCAGCAGCACGGTATCCACGCCAGCGCCGCTCTTGAGCAGCTCGGCCACGGGGTTTTTGCCGTAGACCAGGCGCTCGCTGGGCTGGGCGTCCCGCTCCGGGGCGGGGCGGTCGGGGCGGCGGCCCGGGCGCGGTCGATTCTCTTGCATCTGTTTAGTCCTCCCTGTGCCTGCCGCACCTGCGGCAGAGAATGATTCATGGTAAAGTATACCATAAGCCGCCCTGTATTACCAGTAAATTGTCACTTTTTCACGCCGGAAAGACCTCTTTCCCCAGTATGGGCAGGCGCGCGGGGCGCTAATCCGCGGGACAAGTTTTCAACAAATACGAGTTGTAAACGGGGGTTTTATTTTCAACAAGTTGAAAACCCGGTGGAGAAAGTGAAAAATTCAAGGTTCAATGCCCCTTTGCGGTGTGGAATTCAACTGTTTCCACCGAGTTTTCCACTTTTGCTGTCCGCGCCGCGCCGGGCCGGGGGCTACATTTTGTATTTTTCAAGATGGAAAGCTGACTATTTTCGCGCCCGAAATTTGGCCGCCTTTGCAAAAAATGCCCACATCGCCCCGGCGGATGTGGTATACTGTTGAAAAGGCCGTGTAAAATGCGCGTCAAACGGCGCGCCGAAAGGAGACATCTTTTTGCTGTACTTAGACGCAAAGGGGCTGGACCCCGGGCAGACCTTCCAGTGCGGGCAGTGCTTCCGCTGGCAGGCAGACCCCGCGGGCGGCTGGACCGGCGTGGTGGAGGGCCGCGCCGTCCGAGTGGAGAGCGCCCCCGGCGGCCGCCTGTGCCTGACCGGGCTGGCCGGCCCCGCCCCCGAGACCGAGCCGGAGTTCTGGGTCCGCTACCTCGCTTTGGACCTGGACTACCCCGCCCTTTTGGAGCGGATGCAGGCCGCCCACAAGGGGCTGGCCGGCTGCATCGCCTGCGCGCCCGGCATCCGGGTGCTGCGCCAGCCCTTTTTTGAAACGCTCATCACCTTCCTCATCAGCCAGAACAACAACATCCCCCGCATCACCGGCATCGTGGACCGGCTCTGCCGGGGGCTGGGCAGGCCCCTGGACGGGGAGGGGCGGTTCTTCGCCTTCCCCACGGCCGAGAGGCTGGCCGCGCTGGAAGAAGCGGACCTCGCCTTCCTGCGGGCGGGCTGGCGCAGCGGCTATATCCTGGACGCAGCCCGGCGGGCAGCCGCCGGCCAGCTGGACGAAGCCGCCCTCCGCGCCATGCCCCTGGCCCAGGCCCGCGCCGCGCTGATGGAAGTGCGCGGCGTAGGCCCCAAGGTGGCCGACTGCACCCTGCTGTACGGGCTGGGCCGCTGGGACGCCTACCCGGTGGACGTGTGGATGCGCCGGGCGGGGCAGACCCTTTTCACCGCGCGGGTCAAAGACCCCGCCGCCTACCTCAACCGCAGGACCGGCGGCTGCGCCGGCATTGCCCAGCAGTATATTTTCGCCTGGGCCCGCAGCACGGGTTTGACAGAAAAAACACACAAAAATCCCGCTTGTGATTGATTTTACAAACTATTTAGGTTATACTGAAGAAGCAGGGCCCCGCCCCCTTTGCGGCGGCGGGAAGAGACTCTTGTTGTAAACAGAAAATAGATGCTGGAGGTAAGAACAATGCTGGTAAATGCAACTGAAATGCTTCTGAAAGCCCGGGACGGCCACTATGGCGTGCCCCAGTTCAACATCAACAACCTGGAGTGGACCAAAGCGGTCCTGACCGCCTGCGAGGAGACCAAGAGCCCCGTCATCCTGGGCGTGTCCGAGGGCGCCGGCAAGTACATGACCGGCTTCAAGACCGTGGCCGCCATGGTCAAGGCCATGGTGGATTCCATGGGCATCACCGTCCCTGTGGCGCTGCACCTGGACCACGGCACCTACGAGGGCTGCAAGGCCTGCGTCGAGGCCGGCTTCTCCTCCATCATGTTTGACGGCAGCCACTACCCCATCGAGGAGAACGTGGAAAAGACCAAGGAGCTGGTGGCCCTGGCCCATGCCAACGGCATGTCCATCGAGGCCGAGGTCGGCTCCATCGGCGGCGTTGAGGACGGCGTCGTGGGTTCCGGCGAGATCGCCGACCCCGCCGAGTGCGCCCGCATCACCGAGCTGGGCATCGACTTCCTGGCAGCCGGCATCGGCAACATCCACGGCGTCTACCCCGCCAACTGGAAGGGCTTGGACTTTGAGGCGCTGGACCGCATCCACAAGGCCACCAACAACATCCCCCTGGTGCTGCACGGCGGCACCGGCATCCCCGACGAGATGATCGCCAAGGCCATCAGCCTGGGCGTGTGCAAGATCAACATCAACACCGAGTGCCAGCTGGTGTTCGCCGAGGCCACCCGCAAGTATATCGAGGCCGGCAAGGACCTGCAGGGCAAGGGCTTCGACCCCCGCAAGCTGCTGGCTCCCGGCGCACAGGCCATCATCGACAAGTGCAAGGAGAAGATCGAGCTGTTCGGCTGCGCCGGCAAGGGCTAAAGGGACAAATTTCCCTGGCTGTGTCTCATCCAACGCACCTGTCGTTGGATGAGACGGATCTGAAACAGGCACATTAAAACCCCGCCCCCTCCGGCGTATGTCAGAGGGGGCGGGGCTTTTTTTGCGTTTTGCGGGGCGCTCAGTTCAGCAGGGCCGGCGCGCCGATGGTAAAGGTGCGGCTGATGTTGGCGGCCTTGTAGTTGCCGCCCACCACAGCCGTCTGGGTGTAGCGGCCCGGCTCGGTGGGCACCTCGGTGGTGCTGGACTCAAACAGCCCGCCGAACAGGCTGTCCACCCGCTTGTAGGTGTAGGTGACGACGGGGTCGGCCAGGACGCTGCCGTCCACCTCCACCTTGGCCGAGAAGTCAAAGTTTTTGGCGGCCTCCGCCGTCATGGAGGCGGGCGTCTCCTGGCTCCAGTACTGGCGGACGCCGGTGCTCCGGGGCGCGATCTTGAAGAACGCGAAGCCGCCGGTGTTCACATCCTCCCGGCTGAGGGTGACAGCGCCGGCCACATAATTGCCGGCGTCCTCCGGTTGCTCGTCCACATAGATGTGGGTGACCAGGTCCTCGGGCAGGTAGCGGCGGATCAGCGTCAGGGCGCTGCGCATCCCGGTGACGATGTCCTGCAAAGCCGGCACATAGTACTGCAAAATCTCCATCAGGGAGGTCAGTTCCTCGGCCACCCGGATCAGGACGCTGACGTCGTTGCCGTCGATCAGCTGTTTTAAGTAGCGGTAGAGGTTAAAGTCCCGGGTGTTGGCCGGGTCCGCCGACATGGAAGCCGGCAGGGGGATCAGTTCCAGCAAAATGCGCACCTTCTCGGGCAGCAGCAGGGTGACAAAGCCTTTGGCCTGCCCGCTGATGCCCAGCACCACGGCGATGTACTGGGTGTCCTCGGGGGTGGCGCGGATGCTCACCTCAAAGGGCTGCCCATAGACGGCGTTGTCGGTGGCCTCGATGCGGATGGCGACCAGCGCGTTGTCCTCTGCAAGGGCCTGGGCGGCAGGCGCAGAGGTGCCCGCCGCCAGGGCCGGCGCGGCCGAGGTGCAGGCCATAACGGCCGCCAGGGCCAGCGCCGCGATCCGTTTTCTCAGCATAGTTTGCCTCCTTACAAAAGCAGATGCGGTGTGGGGGCGCACGCCCCCGCTTCTATTCTACAGGAATCGGCTTTCCGGGTCAACGACGGGATTACAGCGCCAGAAATTCCCTCCGGCAGCTCAGAGCCGGCTCAGCTGGGGGCCCTGGGCGGTGTCCTTGACGGCCCAGCCCCTGGCGGCGATCTCCGCCCGCAGGGCGTCGGCGGCGGCCCAGTCCTTGGCCTTCTTGGCGGCGGCCCGCTTTTCCACCAGCTCCTGCACGTCGGCGGGCACTTCGTCCTTTTTGCGGTTGTACAGCAGGCCCAGCACCCCGGCCAGCTCGTCAAAGACGGCGGCGGCTTCTTCCAGGGCCGCCTTGGAGGAAGCAGCCGACAGGGTGTTGATCTCCTTGACCAGGTCGAACAGGGCGGCCAGGGCGTCGGGGGTGTTCAAATCGTCGTCCATGGCGGCGCAGAACTTGCGGCGCGCCTCAGCGGCTTTCTCCTTCAAAGCCTCATCGGCGCCGAAGCTGGCCTGGCCCAGCATGAAATCCAGGTTTTCCCGGCAGGTGTACAGCCGCTCGAGGCTGTTCTTGCAGCTCTCGATCAGCTCGACAGTGTAGTTCAGGGGCATCCGGTAGCCCGCCGTCAGCATGAAGTAGCGGATGGGCTCGTAGCCGTAGGCATCGGCCACATCCCGCACCGTGAAGAAGTTGTGCAGGCTCTTGGACATCTTCTGGTTGTCCACGTTGATAAAGCCGTTGTGCATCCAGTAGCGGGCAAAGGTGCAGCCGTTGGCGCACTCGCTCTGGGCGATCTCGTTTTCGTGGTGGGGGAAGATCAGGTCCTGGCCGCCGCAGTGCAGGTCGATGGTCTTGCCCAGATGGGTGCGGCTCATGGCGCTGCACTCGATGTGCCAGCCGGGGCGGCCGGGGCCGTAAGGGCTGTCCCAGGCGGGCTCGCCGGGCTTAGCGGCCTTCCAGACGGCAAAGTCGGCGGGGTCCTCTTTCAGGTCGTCGTCCATCTGGCTGCGCAGGGCGCGGTTGCCGCTCTCGAGGTCGTCCAGGTTCAGGTGGCTCAGCTTGCCGTATTCGGCGTCGCTGCGCACCCGGAAATAGACGTCGCCGTTGCGGGCCACGTAGGCGTGGCCGCTGGCCACCAGGTCGGCCACGATGTCCAGGATCTGCTGGATGTGCTCGGTGGCCCGGGGCTGGACGGTGGGGGGCAGGCAGTTGAGCCCGGCGGCGTCCTTTTTATACTCGGCCTCGAAGCGCTCGGCCACCGCCTTCATGGTGGTGCCCTCCTCGTTGGCGCGGGTGATGAGCTTGTCGTCGATGTCGGTGATGTTGGAGACGTAGATCACCTTGTTGCCCCGGTATTCCAGATAGCGGCGCAGGGTGTCAAAGACGATCAGGGGCCGGGCGTTGCCGATGTGGATGTAGTTGTAGACGGTGGGCCCGCAGACATAAATGCGGTAGACCCCCGGCTCCTGGGGGATGAATTCTTCCTTCTGGCGTGTGAGTGTATTGAAAATCTGCATGGCAGCTCTCTCCTTTTCTCGTTGCCCATGGTTGGATGCTCCCATTATACCGCCTCGGGGCCGCCGTTGCAAGCCTGCCCCTTTACAATCCGGCTTTCTTGTGCGATAATTTGTAATATCCATTGCGTGCCGGCGCGCGGCGCGCAGTTTGTGAACAAAGGGGAAAGTATTATGAGCAAGATCATCCTGCCGGCGGGCTATACCCCCGCCCTGAACCTGTACGACACCCAGCGGGCCATCGGCACGGTCAAGCGCCTGTTTGCCGACACCCTGTGCGCGACGCTGAACCTGCGCCGCGTCTCGGCCCCCCTGTTCGTGGAGGCCGCCTCCGGCCTGAACGACGACCTGAACGGCGTAGAGCGCAAGGTCGCCTTCGACATCCGGGACACCGGCGTCACCGCCGAGGTGGTCCAGTCCCTGGCCAAGTGGAAGCGCAAAGCCCTGAAGGACTACGACTTCCACGTGGGCAAGGGCCTGTACTGCGACATGAACGCCATCCGCCGGGACGAGGAGCTGGACAACCTGCACTCGGTCTATGTGGACCAGTGGGACTGGGAAAAGGTCATCCGGGAGGAGGACCGCAACCTCGACTACCTGAAAGGCGTGGTGCGGGGCATCGTGTCGGCGGTGTGCGCCACCGAGATGAACCTGCACGCCATGTTCCCCCAGCTGGAAAAGCTGCCCCTCCACAGCCCCAGCGTCACCTTCATCACCAGCCAGGAGCTGGAGGACCTCTACCCCGCCCTGACCCCCAAAGAGCGCGAGAACGCCTTTGTCAAGGAGCACGGCACCACCTTCCTGATGCAGATCGGCCGGGCGCTGCGCAGCGGCAAGCCCCACGACGGCCGCGCCCCCGACTACGACGACTGGGACCTGAACGGCGACCTGCTGTTCTGGAACGACCCGCTGGAGTGCAGCTACGAGCTGAGCAGCATGGGCATCCGGGTCAGCCCCGAAAGCCTGGACCGCCAGCTGACCGAGGCCGGCTGCGACGGCCGCCGCGCCCTGCCCTTCCACAAGGCTTTGCTGGCCGGCGAGCTGCCCTGCACCATCGGCGGCGGCATCGGCCAGAGCCGGCTGTGCATGCTGCTTTTGGGCAGCGCCCACATCGGCGAGGTGCAGGCCTCCGTCTGGGACGCCGCCACCCGCGAAGCCTGTGAAAAAGCCGGCATCCACCTGCTGTAACAGGCCCTATAAGTATCCCGCCCGGTTGCACACGTCCGGGCGGGATTTTTCATACGCTTATTCTTCCGCCGGGCCGCCGGCAAAGAGGCCCGGGATGCCGCACAGGGCCGCCGCGCCCACCGCCGTAAAGACGATGCGGGACCACAAAGAGCTGCTGCCGCCCAGAAGCCAGCCCACAAAATCGAACTGGAACAGGCCCACGAGGCCCCAGTTGATGCCCCCGATAATCATCAGGCACAGGCATATCTTGTAAAAGGTCTGCATAAAAGACCCCCTTCCTGTCAGGCAGTATGCCCAGCGGGAAGGGGGTCTATGTGTCGCGTGTTAGTTTTTGAGGGACTGCATGGGGGCGGGCAGGCGGCCGCCGCGGTTGATGAACACCGAGGGGTCGCCCTGGTTGACGGGCATGATGGGCCCGTAGCCCAGCAGGCCGCCGAAGTCCAGCTTTTCGCCGGCCTTGCGGCCGATGGCCGGGATCACCCGCACCGCGGTGGTCTTGGAGTTGACCATGCCGATGGCGGCTTCGTCGGCGATCAGGCCGCTGATGACCGAGGCGGGGGTGTCGCCGGGGATGATGACCATGTCGATGCCCACGCTGCACACGGCGGTCATGGCCTCCAGCTTTTCAATGGTGAGGCAGCCGGTCTCGGCGGCGTGGATCATGCCGGCGTCCTCGCTGACCGGGATGAACGCGCCCGACAGGCCGCCCACATGGTTGGAGGCCATGACGCCGCCCTTCTTGACGGCGTCGTTGAGCAGGGCCAGGCAGGCGGTGGTGCCGCAGCAGCCGCAGGTCTCCAGGCCCATCTCCTCCAGGATGTTGGCCACGCTGTCCCCGATGGCGGGGGTGGGGGCCAGGGACAGGTCGATGATGCCCGCCGGGACCCCCAGCTCCCAGGAGACGAGGTTGGCCACCAGCTGGCCCACCCGGGTGATCTTGAAGGCGGTGCGCTTGACCAGGCTGGCCACTTCGTCGATGGGGGCGTCCTTGGGCAGGCGGGCCAGGGCCGCGCGCACGGCGCCGGGGCCCGAAACGCCCACATGGATCTCGCAGTCAGGCTCGCCCGCGCCGTGGAAGGCGCCGGCCATGAAGGGGTTATCCTCCGGGGCGTTGCAGAACACCACCAGCTTGGCCGCGCCGATGCACTGGCGGTCGGCGGTCATCTCGGCGGTCTTGCGGACGGCCTGGCCCATCATCTTGACGGCGTCCATGTTCAGGCCGGCCTTGGTGGCGCCGATGTTCACCGAGCTGCACACGATGTCGGTCTGGGCCAGGGCCCGGGGGATGGAGTCGATCAGCCGCTTGTCCCCGGCCGAAAAGCCCTTGTGGACCAGCGCGGTGTAACCGCCCACAAAGTTGACCCCCACCGCCTTGCCGGCGGCATCCAGGGCTTTGGCAAAGTCCACCGGGTCGGCGTCGGGGCAGGCCCCCAGCAGCATGGCAATGGGGGTGACGCTGATCCGCTTGTTGATGATGGGGATGCCGTATTCCGCGGCGATGGCGTCCACCGTGGGCACCAGCTTGGCCGCCCGGGTGGTGATCTTGCGGTAGACCTTTTCGCAGGCGCGGGCGGGGTCGGGGTCGATGCAGTCCAGCAGGCTGATGCCCATGGTCACGGTGCGGACGTCCAGATTCTCCTGGGTGAACATCTCGATGGTCTCGAGGATGTCCCCCGTGTTGAACATACTCATATGTACCCTCCGTCAGATGGTGTGCATGGCGTCAAAGACTTCCTGCCGGGTCAGAGTGACCTGCATCTCCATCTCGTTGGCCAGGGCGTCGATGCGGCCGCGCAGCTCCTCATGGCTGACGCTGCAGTTCGACAGGTCCACCAGCATGATCATGGCGAACATCCCCTGCAGGATGCTCTGGGAGATGTCCTCGATGTTGATGCCCAGCTCGCTGCACAGGCCGGACACTTTGGCCACGACCCCCACGGTGTCCTTGCCGACGACGGTAATAAACGCTTTCATAAGTCCTTCCCTCTCTCTGGTAGCAGGCGGATGACGGTCTTGTGGAAAGGCCGCGGGCCGGGTGCCGCGCGGCGCTCTCCGTCTTTTTTAGTATAGCAGATTTGCCGAATTTTGAACACTCCTTTTGGAAAAAAAGTCAAACTGCCCCGGCGCCCGCTTCCAACTTGGCAAAAGCAGGTGCATTCTGCCCCGGGGTGTGCTATACTTATTGATACGCTTAGGCCGATCTGAGAGAGAAGGAGTGTAAAGTATATGGAACAGCTTTTGAAGTTACTGGAAAACAACGCCCGGCTGCCGCTGGAGGACATCGCCGCCATGCTGGACAAACCCGTCGAGGAAGTGGCCGCCCTGATGGACGAGGCCACCGCCAAGGGCTACATCAAGGGCTACAAGACCCTGGTGGACTGGGAAAAGGTGGGCGCCGACCGGGTCGAGGCCGTCATCGAGCTGCACGTCTCCCCCAAAAAGAGCCGCGGCTTTGACGAGATCGCCACCACCATCGCCTCCTTCGACGAGGTCGAGAGCGTGCTTTTGATGAGCGGCGGCTACGATCTGCAGCTCATCATCAAGGGGCGCACCTTCCAGGAGGTGGCCCTGTTCGTGGCAAAGCGCCTGTCCCCCCTGGACGACGTGCTGTCCACCGCCACCCACTTTGTGCTGCGCATCTACAAGCGGGAGGGCAAGCTCTACCAGCTGGAAGAGATCGACGAAAGAGAGTGTACCGTGCTGTGATGGATTACGATAAGCTGATCGCGCCTGCCGCGGCGGCCATGCGTCCGTCCGGCATCCGCAAATTTTTCGACCTGGCCGCCGAAATGCCCGAGTGCATCAGCCTGGGGGTAGGCGAGCCCGATTTCAAGACCCCGTGGGCCATCCGGGAGGCCGGCATCGAGTCCCTCGAGATGGGCCACACCAAATATACATCCAACGCCGGCCTGAAGGAGCTGCGGATCGAGATCTCCCGCTACCTGGAGCGCCGGATGGACCTGCATTACGACCCCATGCGGGAGATCCTGGTCACGGTGGGCGGCAGCGAAGCCATCGATATGTGCATCCGCACCCTGGTGGCCCCGGGGGACGAGGTCATCATCCCCGAGCCCTGCTTTGTCTGCTACGACCCCATCACCACCCTGTCGGGGGGCGTGCCGGTCCACCTGCCCTGCAAGGCCGAGGACCAGTTCCGCCTGTCCGCCGAGGCCCTGCGCCAGGCCATCACCCCCCGCACCAAGCTGCTCATCATGCCCTACCCCAACAACCCCACCGGCGCGGTGATGCCCCGGGAAGAGCTGGAAGCCGTCGCCGAGGTGCTGCGGGGCACCGACATCATCGTCCTGTCGGACGAGATCTACGCCGAGCTGACCTACGGCCCCCGGCACGTCTCCATCGCCTCCCTGCCCGGGATGCGGGAGCGGACGGTGGTGGTCAACGGCTTTTCCAAGAGCTACGCCATGACCGGCTGGCGGCTGGGCTACGCCTGCGGGCCGGAACCCATCCTCCGCACTATGACCAAGATCCACCAGAGCGCCATCATGAGCGCCCCCACCACCAGCCAGTACGCCGCCATCGTGGCCCTGCGGGAGTGCGACAACGAGATCGAGCAGATGCGGGAGGAATACAATATGCGCCGCCGCCTGGTGGTCAAGGGCTTCAACGACCTGGGCCTGACCTGCTTTGAGCCGCAGGGGGCGTTCTACACCTTCCCCTCCATCCAGTCCACCGGCATGACCAGCCAGGAATTCTGCAGCGCCCTGCTGGAAGCCAAGCACGTGGCCGTCATCCCCGGCGACGCCTTCGGCGCTTCGGGCGAGGGGTACTGCCGGGTCTCCTACGCCTACTCGGTGGACCATCTGCGGGAGGCCCTCAAGCGGATCGGCGCGTTCCTGAAAGAGCGCGGCCTGAACCAGTAAGGGGGACGCAGCCATGGCCGCACCCCTTCAAAGCGTCACCGTCCTCGCGCCCGCCAAGCTGAACCTCTCGCTGGACGTGGTGGGCCTGCTGCCCGGCGGCTACCACGCCCTGGATATGGTCATGCAGGCGGTGGACCTGTACGAGCAGGTGATCCTCCGACGCAGCAGCCAGCTGACGCTGCGGGCCCCCGGCAGCCGGGTGCCCCTGAACGAAAAGAACACCGCCTATAAGGCTGCGCTGGCCTTTTTCCGCTACACCGGCCTTTTGGCCGGGGCGGACATCACCCTGCGCAAGAACACCCCCATCCGGGCGGGGATGGGGGGCGGCTCGGCCGACGCGGCCGCCGTCCTGGTGGGGCTGAACGCCCTCTACGCCGCCCGCCTGTCCATGAGCGAGCTGTGCGCCCTGGGCGCGTCCATCGGGGCGGACGTCCCCTTTGCGCTGATGGGCGGCACCTGCCGGGTGCAGGGCCTGGGCGACCTGCTCAAACCCCTGCCCCCCTGCCCCGACTGCTGGTTCACGGCGGTGATGCCGGGGTACGGCATTTCCACCCCGGCGGCCTTCGCCGCCTACGACCAGGTGGGCAGCCCCTTCCACCCCGACTGCGCCGCCCAGGAGGCGGCCATCCGCGCCGGGGACTTGGCAGGGCTGTGCGCCGCCGCCGGCAACGCCCTCGAGACCTGCGCCGGCGGGGCGGACACCGCCGCCCTCAAACAGGCGCTGCTGGCCCAGGGGGCCCGCGCCGCCCTGATGACCGGCAGCGGCGCAGTGGTCTTTGGCATTTTTGACGCCGAGGCCCCCGCCCGCGCCGCGGCCGAAGCGCTCCGCACCGGGAGCCGCCAGACCTATCTCCTCCGCCCCGACAAGGGGGGCGCCCGGGTGGTCCGGGTCATCCGGTAAAAACAGCATAAAATCCAGGCGGCAGGCCCATACTCCCGGCAAAGAACGGGAAAGGAGCCTGCCGCCTATGTTTTTACCTGCTCATCCAATGTCCCGGGGCCGGATGCTGGCCCTCTGCCTTGCGCTGCTGGGAGGGCTGGCCCTCTCCGGCTGGTGGCAGGCCCAGCAGAGCGCCGGCGAGGCCCTGCGGGCCGGCACCCTCCGCCTCCATGTGCGGGCCGACAGCGATTCGGTCTACGACCAGACCTGCAAGCTGGCCGTCCGGGACGCCGTGCTGGACCTGACCGCCCGGCTCTGGCCCGAGGACGCCTCCCCCGCCGAGGCCCGCCGGGCCGCCGCGCGCCGCCTGCCCGACATCCAGTGGGCCGCGCGCCAGGCCCTGGCCCGCCTGGGGCAGGCAAAGCCGGTGCAGGTCAGCCTGGTGAATATGTACTTTGATACCACCCATTACGCGGACTTTGCTCTGCCTGCCGGCCGCTACGACGCGGTGCGGGTGGACATCGGCCAGCCCGGCACCTACGGCCAGAACTGGTGGTGCGTGCTCTATCCGGGGCTGTGCGCCGCGGCCTGCGGCGGCTACGACGACCCCGCCGAGACCGACCTTGTCTGCGGGGAGTACATCCTCCGGTTCCGGGCGGTGGAGTGGTGGCAGCAGCTGACCGCCGGCCGGGCGGACCGGGTGCTGGTCAGCCTGCCGTAACATCCAGGCCGGCCGGCGCATACGCTGAGGCAGGAGGTGAATACACTTATGGCAAAACCTGCCTATTACGCCGCGTCCGGCAGCGGCTCGACCGGGCCGGATACGGCCCTGATCCAGACCTGGCTGAACGGCTCCCGCGACCCCTGCACCCACTTTGACCCCGTCCAGGTGGACGGCCTGTTCGGCCCCGACACCGTCAAAGCGGTGCAGGAGTTCCAGCTGCGCAACGACCTGAAAGCCGACGGCAAGGTGGGGCCCCTGACCTGGAACGCCCTGCACACCAAGTACGCCGCCGCCAACAACGGCAGCGAGCAGTACCCCGGCATCGCCATGAAGAGCGGCCAGGAGGGCGCCGCGGTCAAAAGCGCCCAGCAGCAGCTGAACGTCAAGGGGGCCAGCCTGACCGCCGACGGCCGGTTCGGCAGCAAGACCGCCGGCGCGGTCCGCCGCTTCCAGAAGGCCAACAGCCTGCCCGCCGACGGGGTGATCGGCCCCACGACCTGGGCCGCGCTCTATCGCTGAGAATAAGCGCCCCTCTTTGCGGGCACACTGGCAGCGGAGGTGGATACAATGGAACACAGACCCAAAGGCGTCCCCATGACCGACGGCACCCCGGCGCCCTGCCGGCAGAAAAACGCTGCGTCCTTCCTGGCGGGGGACACCCCCGGCGTCATGGCCACCTACGGCCCCGGCGAGCGGGAGCCCGGCAGCCCTATCCCCACCCTGGAAAGCGAGGACACCGTCCGCAACCTGCGCGACTGGCGGGAGGAAGCTCCCTACGGGTGAACCTCGGGGCTGTAAATTTTTTTGAAAGATTTGCCCAGACCCGTTGCAATCCGGGCCCGCTTCCTTTATTATGGTAGGTAAAGATACCATTCCTTAAAGAAAGCAGGTAATGTCATCATGGCAGAAATCAAATACGATATCATCCAGAAGATCGCGGTCCTGTCCCAGCGGCCCAGAGGATGGGAGCGCCAGCTCAACCTCATCAGCTGGAACGACGGCGAGCCCAAGTATGATATCCGCGACTGGTCCCCGGACGGCACCCGGATGGGCAAGGGCATTTCCCTCAGCGCCGAGGAACTGGGCGCGCTGAAGGGCATCCTGGAGGAGATGGACGAGATCGCCGTCCCCGACGAGCCGGACGGCCCGGAGGCCTGATATGACCCAGCGGGAAGAATTTTTGTCCATCTTCCGCCAGCACGTGGCCCGGCCGGGAGCCGACCGCCTGCTGGACTGGCTGGACAACAAGACCGACTTCTTCACCTGCCCGGCGTCCACCCGGTTCCACGGGGCCTGCGAGGGGGGGCTGTGCATGCACAGCCTGAACGTCTACCACGCCCTCCACGACAGCTTTTTCAAGGAGGGGGACAGCGAGGAGAGCTTTGCCATCTGCGCCCTGCTGCACGATCTGTGCAAGGCCAACTACTACAAAGTCTCCACCCGCAACGTCAAGAACGACGCCACCGGCCAGTGGGAGAAGGTGCCCTACTACACGGTGGAGGACCAGTTCCCCTACGGCCACGGCGAAAAGAGCGTCTTTCTCATCGAGCGCTTCATGCGGCTCAAGACCGAGGAAGCGGTGGCCATCCGCTGGCACATGGGCGGCTTTGACGACTCGGCCCGCGGGGGCAGCTTTGCCATCTCGGAAGCCTACGACCGCTACCCCCTGGCCATCAAGCTGCACATCGCCGACCTGACCGCCACCTATCTGATGGAGCACCGCACCAGCGCCGTGCGCTGAGCGGCCCCGCCGCAGCCCAACAGAAAAGCCCCTGTCCCCCCAAAGGGACAGAGGCTCTTTTGTTTATGTAGGTTCAGCGCCCTTTTTTGCCGTTCAGCAGGGCGGACTGGCCCAGAGGGATATGTTCCTTCTGCATCAGGTCCTCCAGCTGGCCCAGCACTTCGCTGGTCATCTCGTCCAGCGGGCCGGACTTGCGCCGGGGCGGCTTGCGGGGCCCCGGCTGGTTCAGCAGCTCCATGGGCGCGTCCAGCCAGGCGGGCTTATCCGGGGTGTCCGGCTCGCCGCCGGGCTTCCCGGCGGCGTCCGCAGCGTCCTGCGGCAGGGTGGGCGGCAGCGGCTCCTCCAGCACCGAGGGGAGGTTGGGGTCCCGGGCGGGGCCTTCGCCGTCGGGCCAGAAGGGCCCCCGGGCCTCGTCGTCGGCCGGGGCAAAGCCCAGCTCCCGCGCTTTGGCGCACAAAGCCGACAGCTCGGCGTTCTCCTTTTTCAGGGCCAGGATGGTCCGCTCGCAGGCGAACAGCTTGGTCTCATACTGGCGGATCTCCTGCTGGGCGGCGGCAAGGCGGCGGTTCAGCGCCTCCAGGGGCGTCTCGCCGGGGCGCGGCCCCTCCGCCGGCGGCGCAGATGCCCCCGGCTGCAGCTTGATCTCTTCGGTTGTCAACGCCAGCACCCCCTCCAAACGGTGCAGCCTGCGGCGGGCCTGCCTGGCCTGCCGGGCGCACGCACCCCATGCGCGGTCGATGCACAAAAGAAGATCCTTCTTTTCGCGGCGCTGGGCCGCCAAAAGCCGAAGCATCTCCTCCGTCATAGCCGCTTCCTTCTTGTCTGTCTCGACTGGTTTTTGCGCCGGCCTTACTTGCGCTTGTTCAGGATGGCCAGCAGCTCGTCATAATAGCGGTTGTCGCTGTTTTCTTCCTCCACGGCCGAGGCGGGCTTGGTCGAGCCGGGCGCGGTGCCGTCCGCATTAAAGACCGCGCCGGTGGACGTGGTGGACGCAGTGGACGTGCCGGCAGACGACACGGTGCTGGACGAGCTTGCGCTGTCCAGAGCCGAGCGCAGCGCGTCGCCGGTCCGGTTTTCAAAGCCGGTGGCCACCACCGTGACCCGCATCTCGTCCGAGAGGTTCTCGTCAAAGGCGGTGCCCCAGATGATGTTCGCGTCGGGGTGGGCGCTCTGGGTGATGAGGCCGGCGGCCGTCTCCACGTCCTCCAGGCCGATGTCGGGGCTGGAGGTGATGTTGATGATGACGCCGTGCGCGCCCGCGATGCTGGTCTCCAGCAGGGGGCTGGAAACGGCGGCCTTGGCGGCGTTCTCCGCCTTGCCCGCGCCCTTGGCGCTGCCGGTGCCCATGTGGGCGTAGCCGGCGTCCTTCATGATGGAGCGCACGTCGGCAAAGTCCAGGTTGATGAAGGCCGGCACGTTGATCAGGGCCGAGATGGACTCGACGCCCTGGCGCAGGACGTTGTCGGCGGCCTGGAAGGCGTTCATCAGGGTGATCTTTTCCTGGCTGATCATCTTCAGCCGCTCGTTGGGGATGACGATCAGGCTGTCCACGTGCATCAGCAGGTTGGCGATGCCCTGTTCGGCCAGGCCCATCTTCCGCTTGCCCTCAAAGGCAAAGGGCTTGGTGACGATGCCCACCGTCAGGATGCCCAGGTCGTGGGCCACCTCGGCCACCACAGGGGCCGCGCCGGTGCCGGTGCCGCCGCCCATGCCGGCCGTGATAAAGACCATCTGCGCCCCTTTCAGGACGTTGGCGATCTCATCCTTGCTCTCCTCGGCGGCGCGCTGGCCCACCTCGGGGTCTGCGCCGGCGCCGCGGCCCTTGGTCAGCTTGGCGCCCAGCTGCACCTTGATCGTCGCATGGTTCTTGGACAGGGCCTGCTGGTCGGTGTTGAAGGCGATGAACTCCACCCCCTGCACCCCGTCGGCCACCATCCGGTTGACGGCGTTGCCGCCGCCGCCGCCCACGCCTACCACTTTGATGGTAGTAACGTTTTCGTCCATCTCTTCATCAAGCATCAAAGCCATAATTTTGTTCCTCCGTCAGGCAATATGGTCACTGCGCGGCCACCGGGCACGGGTCCCTGCCGCCCTGTAGACGCACAGATAATTCTAAGCTCGAGTTATACAAGTTTATCCTATCATCTTTTGGCTCTGATTGCAAGTTATTTTTCCTTTTCAAGGTGCATTTTTTTCAATCGGGGGCCTCCGGCGGCATTTCTCGACAGATTCGTGCCCCCAGGCGGGCCAGCATTTGCTCCAAAGCGGGGTAGCCCCGGTCGATATACCCGCACCCAGCGATCCGGCTCTCCCCTTCGGCGGCCAGGGCCGCCACCACCAGGGCCGCCCCGCCCCGCAGGTCTCCGGCGGCCATCTGTGCGCCGTGCAGCGGCCTGGCCCCGGCGCCCTCGATCCACAGTTCCCGCCCGCCGCGCATCGTCCGCACCGCCGCGCCCAGGGCGGCAAAGCCTCCGGCGCAGCCAAAGCGGGCCTCGAACACCCGGTCCTCGATCACCGTTTGGCCCCGGGCGGTGAGCAGGGCCGCCGCCACCAGCGGGGCCGCGTCGGTGGCAAGGGCGGGGTAGCCCCCGGTCACAAGGCGGCCGGCTCCCCGCAGCCCGCCGGCACAGCCCACCGTCGCGCTTTGGGCGCTGCGCAGCACCCGGCAGCCGGCCTGCTCCAAAATGTCCAGCACCGGCGCGTAGAGGCCGGGCGCGCAGCCCGCCACCGTCACCCAGCCCCGGGCCGCAGCCGCCGCGCAGGCCAGTGTGGACGCGCAGATGCGGTCGGGCATGGGGTCGTAGGCCGTCCCGTGCAGCGGCCGGCCCCCCTCGATGACGATCTCGGCGGTGCCCGCGCCCCGGACGCAGCCGCCGCACTGGTTCAAAAAGCGCGCCAGGTCAACGATTTCCGGTTCCATGGCCGCCCCTTGCAGGCGCGTTTGGCCCCGCGCGGCGCACCCCGCCAGCAGCACCGTCTCGGTGGCCCCCACGCTGGGCCCCGGCAGGCGTATCTCAGCCCCGTGCAGCCCCGCCGGCGCGGTGAGGAGCAGCCGCTGGGCAGCTTGTTCCACCCGCGCGCCCATCCGTTCCAGCGCCGCCAGGTGCCAGTCCACCGGCCGCGCCCCGATCCTGCACCCGCCGGGCAGCGCCGTTTCGGCCCGACCCAGCTTTGCCAGCAGAGGGGCCGCGAACAGCACCGATGCGCGCAGCCGGGCCGTCTCCCCGGCAGGCAGGCGGCAGCAGGCAGCCCGGCCGCTGACCACCACGTCCCCGCCGTCCCAGCCGGCGGCGCAGCCTGCGGCCCGCAGCAGGGCCAGGCAGCTCTCCACATCCGACAGCCGGGGCACCCCCCGCAGCCGCACCGGCCCCGCGCACAGCAGGCTTGCCGCCAGCAGCGGCAGCACGCTGTTCTTGGCCGCCGGGACCTGCGCCGTCCCATACAAAGGCCGCCCGCCCCGCACCACGATCGTCCCGCCCATGATAAAACCCCCGTTTCGCAAAAGATACCCTACGGTATGCGAAACAGGGGTGCGGTGTGAGAAATGACTGCCGAAACACCGTCGTGCCGGCGCGGGGCGAATTACTCGCCGAATTTGTCCCGGAACAGGGCCCTTCTACGCCTCCTGCCGGGAGACCGAGAGGACAATGCCCATTTCCCCCAGCAGCATCATCAGGCTGGTGCCGCCGGAGGAGAAAAAGGGCAGGCTGATGCCGGTGTTGGGGATGGTGTTGGTGACCACCGCGATGTTCAGCGCGGCCTGCATGGCCACCTGCACCACAAAGCCCACCACCAGCAGCCCGCCGAAGCGGTCGGGGGCGCGCACGGCCAGGGTGATGCCCCGCAGCAGCAGCAGGACGAACAGGGCCACCACCGCCAGCGCCCCCACAAAGCCCAGCTCCTCGCAGAGGATGGAGAAGATAAAGTCGTTTTGCGGCTCGGGGACGAACAGGTGTTTCTGGCGGCTGTTGCCCAGCCCCAGCCCGGTGGCCCCGCCCGAACCGATGGCGTACAGGCTCTGGATGGTCTGGTGGCCGTCCCCCAGGGGGTCGGCAAAGGGGTCCAGCCAGGAGGCCAGGCGGCTGGCCGCGTAGGGCACAAGGCCGGGCATGACGGCCACCGCCGCCCCTACCGCGCCCACAGCGCCCGCCCCCGCCAGGATGAACCACCGCAGCGCCGTGCCCCCCACGAACATCAGCACCGCCCCGATGCCCAGGATCAGCAGGGTGCCCGACAGATGGGGCTCCAGCAGCATCAGCACGGCCACCGCCCCCAGCACCAGCCCAAAGGGCAGCACCCCCACCGCAAAGCTGCCCATCCGGCTGGCGTTGAGGGAGATGATGTGGGCAAAGGCCAGCACCACCGCAAACTTGGCGATCTCGCTGGGCTGCAGCGTGCCCACCCCGGGGATGACCAGCCAGCGCTTGCAGCCGTTGTACTCGGGCATGAACAGCACCACCGTCAGCAGCACGAGCGACACCCCCAGCACCGGCCAGGCCAGCTTGTGGTAGAGATGGTAGTCCACCCGGCTGGCCAGCCACATGGCCGCAAGGCCCAGCGCCGCATACAGCAGCTGGGGCCGGATATAGGCGTAGGCGTCCCCCCGGCGGTAGAGGGCCACCGCATAGCTGGCACTGAACAGCATCACCAGCCCAAAGGCCACCAGGGTCAGCACCAGCACCAGAAAGGGCAGGTCCATGGGTCTCTGCGTCCCCAGTCTGCCCCCAAGCCGCCTGGGCCCGGCTAGGCAGGCAGGGTCCCAGCGGGCGGTCTGTGGTTCGGCCAAAGCCATCCCCCCTTTCAGGGTTATTGTACGCCCTGCGGGGGCGTTTTAGTCATGCGAGGGGCGCTTTGCCGCATACAGTAGCCTGAAAGGAGGGCCTGCCATGTCCCACAAACCCGTTGTTCCCCTGCCGGACGAGCGCGCGCTGCCCGGCCGCAGCTTCCGCCTGCGGGCCCGGCTGGTGGCGGGGCTGTTCTGCGCGGTCTGCTTTGCCGGGCTGGCCGCCCGCCTGGCCTGGCTGCAGCTGGCCGGCGAGACCTGGTACGCCCAGCGCGCCCTGGGCCAGCAGCTGCAGGATACGGTGGTGCCCGCCGGCCGGGGCCTGATCTACAGCGCCGACGGCGTGCTGCTGGCCACGAACGCCACCTGCTGGACCATCCGCGCCTCCCCCCGCGAGATGCCGGAGGAAAAGCTGGACGAGGCCGCCCGGGGCCTGGCCGCCATCCTCGAGCTGGACGAGGCAGGCCTGCGGGAAAAGTTCGGCCAGCGGCGCTCCAACGACTGCCTTTTGCGCTACCGGGTGGACCGGGAGACGGCCGGGGCCGTCCGGGACTTCTGCGCCCAGAACGGGATCACCGGCATCCGCATCAACCAGGACACCCGCCGCCAATACCCGGAAGGGGCGTTCCTGGCGTCGGTGCTGGGCTTTACCAATGTGGACAACGCCGGGGCCGCCGGGCTGGAACTGGAATACAACGACACCCTCACCGGCCAGAGCGGCCTGGTGCTGACGGCGGTGAACGCCTGGGGCTACACGATGGAGCATAGCTACGCCGTCCTCGAGCCGCCCGTCGAGGGCAGCGGCCTGGTGCTGACCATCGACGCGGCCATCCAGCGCTACCTCGAAAACGCCCTCACCTACGCGGTCAAGGAGCACAGCGCCGCGGCCCGGGGGGTGGGCATCGTTTTGGACGTGGACACCGGCGCGGTGCTGGCGATGGCCACCATCCCCGCCTTCGACCCCAACCAGCCCCGCGTCGTCTACGACGAGGCCCAGCGGGCCGCTGTGGACGCCCTGGAAGGCGATGCGCGGGCCGCCGCCCTGCAGCAGGCCCAGCAGGTGCAGTGGCGCAACAAGGCGGTCAGCGATCTGTACGAGCCGGGCAGCGTGTTCAAGCTCATCACCTGCGCGGCGGCGCTGGACGCCGGGGCCGTCCAGCCCGGCGACACCTTTGTCTGCGGGGCTTACCTGTCGGTGTCGGGCACCCGCTTCCACTGCGCCAACCGCAAGCGGCACGGGGTGCAGACCGTCACCGAAGCGCTGATGAACTCCTGCAACCAGAGTTTCATCCAGATCGGCGCGCGGCTGGGCAAACAGGCTTTCTGCGATTACTTTGCCGCCTTCGGCCTGCGGGAGGCCACCGGCATCGACCTGCCCGCCGAGCCGGCCCACAGCCTCTATTACACCGCCGACCGGATGGGCCCGGTGGAGCTGGCCTCCTGTTCCTTCGGGCAGAGCAGCAAGGTCAGCTACATCGGCATGGCTGCGGCGGTGGCCGCCATCGTCAACGGCGGGCGGCTGATGCGGCCCTATGTGGTGGCCGAGGTGCGCAGCCCTGCGGGGGCCGTGCTGCAGGCGGCCGAACCGGCCTGCGTGCGGCAGGTCATCCGACCCGAGACTTCGGCCGTCATGCGCCAGATGATGGAGGCGGTGGTGGCAAGCGGCGGCGGCCAGAAAGCCCAGATCGCCGGCTACCGGGTGGGCGGCAAGAGCGGCACCAGCCAAAAGCTGGACAGCGACGACCCCAAAGCCCGCATCGCCTCCTTTGTGGCGGTGGCCCCCATCGACGACCCGCAGCTGCTGTGCCTGGTCTGCCTCGACGAGCCCCACAGCTGGACCACCGCCGGCGGCAGCATCGCGGCCCCCGTCTGCGCCGAAGTGCTGGAGCAGGCCCTGGTCCACCGGGGGGTGGCCCGCTCGGCCGTGCCCGCCGCCCCCGCCCTGGCCGAATTGCCGGCGGACGGCGACAGCTTCAACGGAGAATAATATATACAGGCAGCAAAATGCCCCGCGCCCTGGGGAGGGTGCGGGGTCCTGCTGTTCTTACCGCTTCTGGATCTGGCCGCTGGTGTGCAGGATGATGCCGGCCTTGGTGTAGCTGTCCGCCCAAACATCCTCCAGCTGGATGCTGCCGAGCGCGCTGCCGATCTCGAGGTCCCCAGCCGTCACCTGCTTCAGACTGGCCCCGCCGACGGCGCTGCTCACCGACAGTTCATCGGCTTCCACGCCTTCGAGCTGCAGCGAGCCCGCGGCAGCGCCCACTTCAGCTTTTTGCGCCCATGCGTCCCGCAGGATGACTTTGCCGGCCGCGCTGGACAGCTCCAGCTGTTCCGCCCGGACGCCGGACACCTCTGCCTCCCCGGCGGCCGCAGCCACCGAGAGCGTTTTTGCGTCAATGCCCTCCACCTTGAGCGTGCCCACCGCCAGGCCGGCTTCCAGCTGCTCATACTGTTTGTCGGGCAGGGTGACGGTCAGCTCCCGGTCGGGCGTCGGGTCGATGCTGTGGCCCTCGATGCGGACCCGCACCAGGGCGGGGCCGCCGTCGTCCGTCGTATCCACGTCGACGTCATCCCGTGCCTCGACCACCAGCCGGCCGTCCTGCACCGAAATATCATAGAGGGGCTCCTCGTCCGGCAGGGTGGCGTACCGCACCGTGATGTAGCCGGTGTCCGCCGCCTGAATGGTCACGTTGGCGCTCGCGTCTTTGACCGTCACGCTCGTGACCGGCTCGGCCGTCTCGAACTGCTGGTAAACATAGTCCTTTTTGGCAAAGCCGAACCCGCACAGCAGGCTGACGCCCACCGCTGCGGCCAGGGCCGCCGAAACAACGCGCTTTTTCGTGCTCATCGAAGCATTCCTCCTGTTTTAGTTTTCTTGCGCCGGACGCCAGGCCGGGGTGCGGGCGTCCTTTTCCGTCTCCATCCTAGCACCAACTTGCCGCACACGCAAGGGGGGCAGCCCCGCCCGGCCGCGCACAGTTGAATTTAATAGGCATAAAATAGCCTATACAATTTATGTTATTGTAGCACAGCTGCCGTTATAATGCAAGTAAAAATGAACTATATGGACGTGATCAAGTGGATTATTACCAAATCGGGCAGCGGGTCCGCAAATACCGCAAAGCGCAGGGCCTCTCGCAGGAGGAGCTTGCCGCGCGGGTGGGCATCTCCGTCACCCATATGAGCCACATCGAGACGGGCAACACCAAGCTGAGCCTGCCCGTCCTCGTGGAGCTGGCCGGCGCCCTTGGCGTACAGTCGGACGACCTGCTGTTCGACCGCGGCAGCGAGCGCAGCCGTGTCCTGGCCGAGCTGTCCGATACGCTGGACCGCTGCACCGCCCAGCAGCTGCGCATCCTGACCGACATCGTCAAAGCCGCCAAAATCTCGCTGGACAAGTACCAGCAGCGCTGAACGCAGTCGAACGGTGACGGAAACGGCGCACTGCAAAAACAGCATAAACAACAAACCCCCGAGGTTTTACCTCAGGGGTTTCGTTTTTCGAGAAGCCGGCATCTACCTATTTTCACAGGCCGTGTCCAGCCAACTATCTTCGGCACAAGTGAGCTTAACTTCTGTGTTCGGAATGGGAACAGGTGGGACCTCACCGTCATCGACACCGGCCGTT
>DWWN01000069.1 GCA_019119685.1 Candidatus Faecalibacterium faecigallinarum | reverse complement strand
CCTTGCGTTCCTCAACGGATAACTTCTGCTTGATGATTTTCTCCCGGTTTTCAAACTGCCGGATTTTCTTCTTGCTTTCCTCAATCTCGGCGGTCAATTCCTCGCGGGTTTTCTCTCTCGGTTTCGTCATGGGTGGTCGCTCCTTTCTGCCCGTCGGCGAAATAAAGAGCAGCCGTTTTCTGTACGAAAATAGCTGCTCTCGGTTTAATATATTTAGTTATTTGCGGTATTTATGGCATTACTTAAACGGAACAACAGTTCCGACAACGCGGCCAATAAAATACACTATGCCAATGTGAATTGCGAAACAAATAATTAGGAGTACTACTGCTAAAATCTTATTTTTGACCATATCGCAAACTTTGCGCCAATAGTTTCCAATTACCCATATCTCGGACGCAAAAAACAGGATGAACAGCGGATTGCTTTGAAACAGCATTGCCATATTGGATAATGCGTAACTGATAATGATATAGTTTATAGACTCAATCACAATCTCAAGATATTTTGATGCTTTTGTTTTCATGTTGCCACCCCCTTGTCTGTTTTTGCTCAAGTGCTTATTTTTAATATATCACAAGACTATGAACAAATCTATATCATTTCAGTCTATCAGCGGTGTTGTTTTCTTTTGCATATTGCCGCGCCTTTTCCCGGCGTTCCTCACTGTATGGGACGGTCAGGCGGAAAGAGAAACGGCCTTTCTCGATGTCAAACTCCATGCAGCCCGTTTCCGGGTCTGCGTCGGTCTGGCGGCACACATCGGGGTGCTGCTCGGCATAGGCGGCAAGCCGCTTCTTCAAGTCGGTGTTGTGGGTACGGATATGGATCAACGGGTCTTTCTCATCAAACCAGATGTCTGTGACCTTTTTTTGCTTGGGAAGCCCTGTTCGCATAAACTCTCCTTTCTGCGCCCTCGTTTGGAGAGAGGGGCATTTTTGAGGGAATTTTCCCGGCTCTTGACTTGGGGAAAATGGGGATTTTCAAATAGAAACCGCCCCGGCGAACCATTCTTCGTCCGGGCGGTTCCTATCGCGTGATTTTCGTTTTTTCCGGCTCTTGACCGTCCTGCAAGCTGTCGGCAAGTATCACTTTGAGCAGCTTGTCGCGGAATGTTTCTGTGCCGCTGTGGTTGAAAAACAACTCCGCAACGATGGTCTGTCCGTCCCTCTGTGTCGTGATAACACTGTCGGGGGATTGAGGTGTCCCGTTCTGTTCTGCCATAGGCGGCTCCTTTCTCTGGGTGCAAAAGAGGGATTTCCCGTAGCCCGGAAAATCCCTCTTGGTTGTCAGTATTCGGTTTTACTGTGCGGGTGCTGCGGCGGCTTCCTGTGCCTTTTTCTTTGCCCGGTATTCCCGTGCTTTCATGCGGTCATACTCCCGTCGCTTTTCAAGGTTACGCGCCCGGTACTCCCTTGAATACTGCCGGTGGTAGGCGCGGCTCTTTTCCTTTTGGGCTTCCTCGATTTTCTCCCGCATTTGCCGGATTTCCTGCTCCGTTGGCTCTGTAAGCTGTGTCACTTCGTTCTCAAATTTGCCGATATAGTTGAAATATATCCCGATGTGCTGAATGGCTTGTTTTGCCCTTTTCTTGTCGCGCTCATGCACTTCAATCCGGCTGATAAACTCGTTGAGAATGGCGGGGGTCAGGTCGGTAAAGGCAGCGTAGCGTTCCGTCAGCTTCAAAAACTTCTGCGCCCGTCCGCCCGCGTTCTCAAAAGCGGATAGCTGCTCTTGCAGCTCGGCAAGCTCCGCTTTCAGCGCATAGTATTCTTCTGAATACTTCTGCGACATTTGCTCATAGCGGTCTTGCGGGATCGTGCCGAGGGCGTTGTCCTCATAGAGCTTGTTCAGCACCTTGTCAATCTGTTCAAGGCGCGTCGTGATTTGCGGGATACGCTTCTGCTGTTTCTTGGTCTTGTCGGTCTGCTGCATGGCAAGGTTCTTTTTCACTAAGGCTTCAAATTCCGCCCAGTTGCTGATAGAATAGTCCTCGATTTTCTTCAGCACTTCCGCGATGGTCTGCATGAGCAAATCCGCGTCAATGATGTGCGGGGAATTGCATTTGGGGTTTTTGGCTTTTCCCTTGTGGTACTCGCTGCAATAGGCAACATGACGCTTGCCGCCATTCCGATAATCTATGCGAATGTGCATTTTCGCACCGCAATCCTTACAGAAAAGCAAGCCCGACAAAGGGTGGATTTCCCCGTCCCCGTTGGGGCGTTTGACGGGCGCATTTTCCAAAATCCGCTGTACGGTTTCAAAGTCGGTGCGGTCAATAATCGGCTCATGCACATTTTCGGTTATCTGCCATTGGCTCCGGTCTACATAGTGGTTCCGCTTGTCGCGGAAGTGCTTTGTGGTCTTGAAGTTGACAACATCACCGCAATACTCCTGCCGTGTGAGGATATGGGTCAGGGTGGCTTTGTTCCACTTATAGCGGTTGGCCTCATTGAGCGCCCTGTTTTTACAGGTTCCCCGCCCGCGCTCTTTCATGTAGAATGTGGGCGTTGGGATTTGCGCCTGCGTGAGATATACGGCAATTTGGTTTCGGTTTTTTCCGTCCAGAAACAGGCGAAAAATCAAACGAACAACTCCGGCGGCTTCCTCGTCGATAATCCAAAAATCCTTGTTGTCCGGGGATTTGACATAGCCATAGAGAGCTTCGGTGGCAATCGGCTTTCCACTCATGCCCTTCGTCTTAATGCCGGTCTTTACTTTCTTGCTGATGTCCTTTGCGTACCACTCCGACATGATATTGATAAAGGGCGCAAACTCCAATGTATCGGGATTGTCGCTGTCTATGCCGTTATTGACCGCGATAAAGCGGACATTGTTCCGTCTGAATACCTCCATTGCATTGCCGACTTGGAGATAATCACGCCCCCAGCGCGTCAGGTCTTTCATAATGCAGACGCCTATTTTTCCGTTTTCCACATCCTCCATCATGCGGGAATAGGCAGAGCGGTCAAAGAACCTGCCGCTTTCGTCATCGTCAATGTAGTGCCGGATATTGGTTAATCTCTGCTGTTGGGCGTACCGTTCCAGAAATGCCTTTTGGTTTACAATGCTGTTGCTCTCGCCGCCATCTCTGTCCTCGTCCCCGACGGAAAGGCGGGAGTAAAGGGCTGTAATTTTACTATAATCAGTCATGTGCATAACCTCCTGTGCGTCCATATAGGCTTCCTTTACACTTAAAATTATGCACTCCAGCGGGCGCTGCCATACTCCATACCGTGCCGGTACTTCTTGGCGTTCTTGCTTTTGAGATACACGGCCAATCGCAGGCCAGCGCCGCAGCACAGCCCCACCAGCAGGTCCAAAGGGTGCAGGCTGGGCCACCAGCTGGCCAGCGCCACCGGCAGCGTGGAGAAGAACGAAAGCATTTTTGCCGAAGCGTCCGCACCCACGGCCATCCGCCATCCTTCACCGAAGTTGGTTGCGAACAGCCCCATCAGGATATAGGGCATATTCAGCAAAAGGAGCTTTTTGATGTCAAGTTGCTTTTTCATCTTCATCGTTCCAGCTCCTTCCGCTTGTTCCGGTCCACAACGGCGTGTTTCACCAGCTCTTTGAACTGGCTCAGCTTTGCCAGCACGGACGGACGCTCTGTTTTCTGCGCCTTTCTGACCTTCTTGCCGGTGTACTCGGTAAAGGCAGCGGTCAGGGCATCCGCATCGCGGCCTTTGAAAAAGATCAGGTACTTGGGCGGGGAGCTGCTGCGGTCCTTCTTCACCGCATAGTCAACGCCGTATTTCCGGGCGATCTTTTCAAACTCCTTGATGGAGGGGTCGGTGATCTCGATGTTGGAAACGCCCTGATTCTGGCCGATCAGCTGCTTCACCGTCTGTTTGCCGTGGGGAATCACGGGGGTATCCCGGCTTTTCTGCTTTTGCAGCTTCTTTTCCTTGCGGTGGGCAAGGTACTTGGTGATGGCGGCCTTAAACAGCCGCCCGGTAAACTTTGTTCCGCTGACTACCAGCGTCAAAGTCCTGTTTTCCACTTCCTCCTGCATAGGTCATCGCCTCCTTTCCACGGATTTTGCAGGGGTGGCGCTTGATACTAAGGCGGGACCACCAGCCGCCGCAGCAGGTATTTCATCATGGCAGGCTCCTTTCAACGCAGCTGATCGGAGCGGTCATAGTACAGATGTCCCTGGCGCACCTTGGCATGGCTGAGAATCTTGATGTGGCCCTTTTCCTGGTTCTCCAGGCTTTTCTGGTATCCGGCCTCCGTCAGAAACAGGCGGGTCCGTTCGCCTTTCCAGCCCACCGGCGAATCGTGGGTCAGCACATCGAAGATAATCATGTGCCGGGTGTCCTCGGCAAACCGCTCCAAATCCATGTACTCATGGCCGTGGTAGTTCTGCGCCCCGGCCTTGAGCCGCATTTCCTCCATCAGCTGGCCCACGGTCTTACGCTCAGGCATGGCGCGCACCTCCTTTCCCGCGTCCCTGGCCTTTCACAGTCAGGATACCGTCCAGGGTGGTAGCGGTGATCCGCAGGCGCTCAGCGGTGGCGATGTCATTCTTCACGGTCTCGTCGATGCCGTGGCCGCAGACCACCAGCACATGGGACCGGCGCAGATAGTCTCGCACCATATCCAGCCCGTCCTTGTGTTCCTGGGGAATCTCGTCCTTGAGGAAGGTGGACAAGAACAGAACCGGGCAGATGGGCGAATACCCGGCGTCGTACACCTGGCGGCAGTAGGTGGCAGCGTTCTCGGCGTTCTCATACTGGTTGTTGCTCCAGGGAGCCGTAATGTAAGCAAGGGGTCGTTTCATGGCAAAATCCTTTCTCCCGGTATTGCCGGGCAACAGAAAAGCGGCTGTTTACCAGCCGCCTGTGTTCATATCGTGATTGACTTGTACGGTGTAGTGATTGCTGATCGTGGTGGGCGCGTTGAACAGCACTGCAAGCAAATACTGTTTCATATTGCGGACCTCCGTGGTGTTTTTCTGCATACCGTCCATGACAAATCGGATATGCTCGCTATCCAGCTTCAAGAACCGGGAGCGCACGACTTCATGGGGAAAGTCGCTGCCAGCGATCCGAGTGGTTTTACGTTTGGCACAAACGGTCTCCACCATCAGCTCCACAATCTCGTCCAGGTCCTCACGGTAGGTCGAAAACTCTCTGCACAGATAGTCATACTCGATGTTCTCCAGAATCAATTCCCGATAATTTTCTATCTCTGAGACAGACATCGCATCCCTTCCTTTCCGTTCCGGCAGCTGTGCTGCCGCTGTTTCCCGGAAGGGAATGGAATCGGTACTTGCTCCATGAGTATTTTGTTTTTGAGTATTTGGTTTCTCTATATTTAATTCTGCGGGCTTTTCCGTATCCGGTTTATCCAGATACGGGTTTTCCGTATCTGGTGAAGCCGTATCTGGTACAGCCGTATCCGGCCTTGGCGTTTCTGGCTGCCTGGGCTGGGGTTTCTCATAAATCACATACTCGGTGTCGCTGATCCGGCCTTGTTGGTCCCGCAGCTGGTTCCGCACGATGTAACCGGCGGTTTCCAACTCCCGCAGCGCACTGCCGATGGCATCAACGCCCTCCTTGCAGATTTTCGCAAGTCCACGGGTAGTATAGTTCCAGTCATCAGGCAGGGATAACATCATGGAAAGAAGCCCCTTTGCCTTGAGGGATAGTTCGTGGTTCCGCAGGTGATGATTGCTCATCACGGTATAATCTTTGGTCCGTTCAATGCGAAAAACGGCCATTGACTTCACTCCTTTCTAATTTTAGGGCATGAAAAAAGCCACAATCCTTCGTGAAAAAGACTGTGGCTTTCAGCTGTTTTTGTTGTTCTGCCAGGGCCGGTAAGGACGCTTGTACTTCGGCGGATGACTGAACATCGGCTCATGCTCCGAAAACGGGAGGGTCTGCAAAACCCGGTCAATGTCGGTGGATTCCATATCATACTGGGACTGGCAACTTTCCCGGATGGCATCTTTGATGCTCTGGACAGTACACATATTCATTCCTTTCCTTTCGTAGTGATAATGAGTTTACGGGTGGCGGCGGCGCTTGTCCGGTTTGAAGTCGAGCACATGGCCCTCGATCACACGGGCATACCGCTTGATTTTGATTTCCCGACGCTTCTGGCTTACGAGGGCGGCCTGATACCCGTCCTCCGTAAGAAACAGCCGCATATCATCGCCGGGGCAGCCGTAGGAACAAGGGCGCTGAACGGAAAACTCGATCATCCAGCGGGTGCTGTCCTGAAAACGCTCTACGGCCAAGATATTGTGTCCTTTCAGCTCACGGGCTGAAATATCCCTCATAGGCGGCTCCTTTCATCGTTCCTGGTCTCTCTGGCGCTTCTTCTGCCACGCCTCCAGCAGTTTGATAATGGTTTCCTGCATCCGCTGGGGCGTATAGCTTTTGGGGAAATACTTCCGCAGGGTGTCGGAGGTGAAAGTCACTTTGTCGAGATCACTTTTCTTTTCCTCACCCATGATGACGCGCATCATATCGAGGGTCAGATGTCCCTCCTGGCTGTATTTCTTGAGTCGCTGAGCCTGGGAGAGAGAGGGGGTAGCCTGTTCGCTGTCCATCGCGTCCAGCAAATCCCGCTGTTCTTCTTTTTTGAGAAAGGACAGCTCATAAGCCGGATTGAGGGCGATTTTCTTTTCATCGACCATATCCAGCAGTTCGGGAATCAGCTCCGTCAGGCGGATATAGCGCTGCACCTGGTTCCTACTCGAACCAGCCTGCTGCGCCAACAATTCATCTGCACGCAACTTCGTCCCAAGTTGGGACGAAGTTAAGTCCCCCCGTGCGCCTTGGTGTTTCATAGCCTCCAGCTTCATCTTGTAAGCAAAGGCCCTTTCGCTGGGGAGCAGGCTTTCACGTTGTAAGTTGCTGTCCACCATGATGATAGTGGCAGCATCATCGTCCAGGTCTCGGACAATGACAGGCATGGTTTCTTTCTCGGCCAGCTCACTGGCCCGGTGCCGCCTGTGACCGGCAACCAGCTCATAGCCGCCCTCCGGGTCCGGGCGGGCGATCGCCGGAACCAGAACACCATACTGCCGAACGCTGTCGGCGGTCTCCATCATGGCCTCGTCATCCTTGACTTTGAAGGGATGCCCCTTAAATGGGTGCAGCTCAGACAGCGGAATTTCCTGTATCTTCTCCAGCTTGGCATCCTGGCGGCTTTCCTCGGTGGAAAACAAATCATCGTATGGAGCCAGCTCTACTTTTTTCGCGCTGCTTTTCAAGTTTTATCACCTCCTTGGTCAGATTCTTATAGCCCTCGGCCACCTTGCCATTAGGGTCATGGGCAAAAATGCTTTTGCCCTCGGCGCTGATCTCCTTTGCCCGGACAGAATGGGGAATCTCGGTGCCGAACACCTTGATTTTGCTGCCATAGGTCTCCCGCAGCAGGGCGGCAATCTCCTTGGCGAAGTTGGTGCGGTTGTCCACCATCGTCAGCAATATGCCGTCGATCTGGAGCTTGGGGTTGATCTGCCGCTTCACCTTGTTTACGGTCTGGAGCAGCTGTTCCAGGCCCTTGGCGGGCAGGTACTCCGCCTGAACGGGGATTATGACCCTGTTGGCGGCGGCCAGGGCGTTGACCGTGAGCATACCCAGGGATGGCTGGCAGTCAATCAGGATATGGGAATACTGTCCCTTGAGCGTGTCCAGATACTGCCGCAGGATGGTCTCTCGGCTCATGGCGTTCACCAGGGAGACCTCCATGCCGGAGAGCTGGATGTCTGCGGGCATCAGGTCAACGCCCTCCGGGTGGTGCAGGATACCCTCGCCGGGGCGCAGCGGCTCGTCCATCAGGATACGGCCCATCGCGTCGGACAGGGTAAAGGGCAGCTTGTCCGGCTGGGGGTGGCCCAGGCTGATGGTCAGGCTGCCTTGCGGGTCCCCGTCGATCAGCAGCACTTTCTTTCCGGCCTGCGCCAGCCCAATCCCCAGGTTCGCGCAGGTGGTTGTCTTGCCAACGCCGCCTTTCTGGTTGGCGATGGCGATGATTTGCGTGTTCAATGACTTCACCTCATTTCTGAATTGTTCTATGGCTTCTGGAAATAGAAAAAGCCGCCACTTCAAAAATTGAAAGTGACGGCCTTTTCTTATCCCGGAATGAAATTCCCCGGAAACGCAAAAAGCGCCCAGTAGAAAATACTGAGCGCTTGGCGATTAGATTTATTCTCTTTTGTTCAAATTAGGTCAAATTCAGACAAACCGTTTTCACGAAAAAGGTCTCTTGGAGATGTATAAATAAACATCCCCTTGGCATCCCAAAATCGCGTCTCGGTTGTCCTATTTTTTAACCCATAAGCCCTCTTTTTGGGGTGGTTGTCCACCATTTAACCCATAGAAAACGGGTTAAAAGAGGCTTCGTTCTGTCAAATTGCGTCAAACCATTTGAAAAGGAAAAACCCCGGAAACCGCGTAGTTCCGGGGTTTTTGACCACTTTTGATAAAGTTTAGCGCTTGCTGAACTGCGGAGCGCGACGGGCAGCCTTGAGGCCGTACTTCTTGCGCTCCTTCATACGAGGATCGCGGGTCAGGTAGCCAGCCTTCTTCAGGATGGCGCGGTTCTCCTCGTTCTGCTGCAGCATGGCGCGGCTGATGCCGTGACGGATGGCGCCGGCCTGGCCGGAAATGCCGCCGCCCGCAACGCGGACCACAACGTCGAACTTATCCTCAACGCCCAGCAGAACCAGCGGAGCGCGGACGATCAGCTTCAGGGTCTCGAGGCCGAAGTAGTTGTCCAGATCACGATCGTTGATGGTGATCTTGCCGGTGCCGGCGTACACGCGAACGCGGGCAACGGAATCCTTACGACGACCAGTGCCGTAGAAATAAGGTTTGGTTTCGTACATATTCGATTGCCTCCTTCTTAGAACTCGATCTTCTCGGGCTTCTGTGCGGCGTGAGCGTGCTCAGCACCCTTGTAGCAGTGCAGGCGGGTCAGAGCCTTGGCGCCGATGGTGTTGGAAGGGATCATGCCCTTGACGGCGTAGGTCATGGCCAGGTTGCTGTTCTCGGCCATCAGCTTCTTGTACTGGACCTTCTTCAGGCCGCCGATGTAGGCAGAGTGGGTGATGTGGAACTTCTGCTCGGCCTTCTTGCCGGTCAGGACAGCCTTGTCGCAGTTGACGATGACGACGAAGTCGCCGCAGTCCACATTGGGGGTGAAGTTGACCTTCTGCTTGCCGCGCAGCAGAACAGCAGCCTCGGCAGCGACGCGGCCCAGCGGCTTGCCGGCGGCGTCGAGCAGGTACCACTTGCGCTCGACTTCAGCGGGCTTTACGAGAGTAGTGCTCATATCTATATCCTCCTGATAAGCATTCGTAACAGTTCAGGCGCCGGGTGGGCGCGAATGATAGTATATACCATCAAAAGCCGCCTGTCAACATGATTTTTCGATTTTTCCGGCGCAAATT
The DNA here is from genome assembly GCA_019119685.1 of Candidatus Faecalibacterium faecigallinarum. Taxonomy (GTDB): domain Bacteria; phylum Bacillota; class Clostridia; order Oscillospirales; family Ruminococcaceae; genus Faecalibacterium; species Faecalibacterium faecigallinarum. Next base: position 10,118 of record DWWN01000069.1, on the reverse strand, counting down.
TTCAATTCTTGCAAAATCTCTCTATTTCTCTTTGAATCTCTCGAATGCTTTCATCGCATTTTCATTTTTGCTTTTGGGGGCCGGGGGCGGTTTTCTTTGCCCGGGCGCTGTAAATCCGCCGGGTTTTATGCTATACTATAGGGTACACTGCGTTTTGCAATCATACGTTAAAGGAGAAGTTCCATCATGCCCAGAGAGATCGACCGTCAGGCCGCCGCACAAAAGCGGTCCTCCCGCCTTCTGATCGGGATGGCCGCGTTCATATTGATCGGCGTCGTGGTGTACATGGGGCTGGTGTTCGTCACCAGCCGCCGCACCCCCGCCGACCCCGACACCCGCTACACCGCCGAAAACGGCGTCTCGGTCTATTACGAGTCGGCCACCTGGCCGGTCTGCCGGATGACCGAGGACCCCACCCTCGGCCCGGTGCTGGAACTGGCTTCCAGCGAGGACGCCGAGGATGACCAGTACCAGGTGGTGCTGTTCCAGCACGGGGACCAGGCCACCTACGATGACTTTTTGGAGATGAGCCAGGACGACCTGCGGGCCAGCTACGGCGTCATCAGCCCCAAAAAGATCGACATCCCGGTGGAGGGGGCCACGGTGGAGGCCGTCCGCTGCGACATCCAGGCCTATTACGCCGTGCTGGCCACCATCACCTATGACAGCGGGGACGTGATCTATGTCTCGGCCCTGACCCGGCTGGCCTCCCTGAACGACGTGCTGAACCTGATCGAAAGCGTGAGCCTCGGATGAGCCGGACACAGGAAGGGAAAGCGATGCAGCGCCTGGCCGGCCTGATGCGGAAAGCCGTCCAGGACTACGAGATGCTGGCCCCGGGCGACCGGGTGCTGATCGGGGTGTCGGGCGGCAAGGACAGCGTGGCCCTGACGGTGGGCCTGGCTCTGCTGCGGGAGTACATCGGTTTTGATTACGAGCTGCGGGCGGTCACGCTGGACCCCCAGTTCGGCGGGGTGCCGGGGGACTATGCCCCCCTGGAAGAGCTGATGGCCCGGTACGGCGTCCCCTACCAGGTGCGCCGCACCGACATCGGCCCGGTCATTTTTGACCAGCGGCAGGAAAAGAACCCCTGCGCCCTCTGCGCCAAGATGCGCCGGGGCGCGCTGCACACCGCCGCCCAGGCGCTGGGCTGCAATAAGGTGGCGCTGGGCCACCACCTGGACGACGCCGTCGAGACCTTTTACATGAACCTCTGGCAGGAAGGGCGGATCGGCTGTTTTTCCCCCGTGACCTACCTGTCCCGGCGGAACCTGACCCTGATCCGGCCCATGCTGCTGGCCACCGAGGCGGAGGTCAAGGCCGCCGTCTACGAGGCGGGTCTGCCCATCGTCAAGAGCCGCTGCCCGGCCGACGGCGCCACCACCCGGGAAAAGACCAAGGAGTTTGTCCGCGAGCGGTGCCGCACCGACCACGCTTTCCGCCAAAAGACCCTGCACGCGCTGCAGGAAAGCGGCATCGACGGATGGCGGCCCCTGCACACTGGCCGGACGGCCGGGCCCAAGGGCGCGCCGCAAGAATGAGAGGTGGGTATCATGGACGCTATCCCTTTTGAGCGCCACGTCTGGGCCGAGATCGACCTGGACGCCCTGCGCCATAATTTCCGGCTGACCCGGCAGCAGGCGGGCGGGATGCCCCTGTGCGCCGTGGTCAAAGCCGACGCCTACGGCCACGGGGCAGTCCGCTGTGCCCGGGTCTTTGCCCAGGAGGGGGCCGCCTGGCTGGCGGTCAGCCGCCTGACCGAAGCGCTGGAACTGCGGCAGGGCGGCATCGGCCTGCCTATCCTGATCCTGGGCCGCACCGACCCCCGGTTTGCCGGGGTGCTGGCCGGCCAGCAGATCACCCAGTGCTGCTACTCTCTGGCCTACGCCCGCGCCCTGTCGGAGCGGGCCACAGCCGCCGGGGTGCAGGTGGACATCCACCTCAAAGCCGACACCGGCATGGGCCGGATCGGCTTTGCCCTGCAGGCCGGCTTTGACGCTGCCATCCGGGAAATGATCGAGGCCGCCGGGCTGCCCGGCCTGCACATGACCGGGCTGTTCCAGCACTTTTCGGTGGCCGACGAGGCCGGGGCGGACAGCGTGGCCTACACCGCCGCCCAGCACGCTTTGTTCGTCCGGGCCTTCGAGGCCCTGCGGGCGGCCGGGCAGGAACCCGCCCTGGTCCACTGCGACAACTCAGCCGGCACCCTGCTCCACCCGGACTGGCCCGCCGGCCTGCCCCGGGCGCGCTGCATGGGCCGCCCCGGCATCATCCTGTACGGCTATCCCCCCAGCCACGACGTACCCTGCCCCGGCCTGCGGCCGGTCATGGCCATGAAAACGGTGGTCAGCATGGTCAAGGAGCTGCAGCCCGGCCAGTCGGCCAGCTACGGGCGGCGCTTCACCGCCAAAGCCCCCACCCTGGCCGCCACCCTCTGCGCCGGCTACGCCGACGGCTATCCCCGCCTGCTCAGCGAGGGGAAAGGCGTCGTGGACATCCACGGCGTCCCCTGCCCGGTGCTGGGCCGGGTCTGCATGGACCAGATGCTGGTGGACGTCACCGCCGTGCCGCAGACCGCCGAGGGGGACACCGCCGTCCTGTGGGGCGGCGGCACCGCCGGGGACACCGCCGAGAGCATCGCCCTCAAGACCGGCACCATCTCCTACGAGGTGCTGTGCGGCGTGGCCCGCCGGGTGCCCCGGGTCTATCTGGAGCAGGGGCAGGCCGTCGCCGTTGACGACCACCTGACCCGCTGAACCTTTACCCCGTTCATCTATGGAGGAACCATGGCAAACAAGAATATCCGCAATTTCTGCATCATCGCGCACATCGACCACGGCAAGTCCACCCTGTCCGACCGCATCCTGGAACTGACCCAGAGCGTGGACGAGCGTACCATGTCCGACCAGATCCTGGACAACATGGACATCGAGCGGGAGCGCGGCATCACCATCAAGGCCCGGGCCGTCACCATGCACTACACCGCCAAAGACGGACAGACCTACGAGCTGAACCTGATCGACACCCCGGGCCACGTGGACTTCGCCTACGAGGTCAGCCGCAGCCTGGCGGCCTGCGAGGGCGCCATCCTGGTGGTGGACGCCACCCAGGGCGTGGAGGCCCAGACCCTGGCCAACACCTATATGGCCCTGGAGCACGACCTGGAGCTGGTGCCGGTGCTGAACAAGATCGACCTGCCCAGCGCCCACCCCGACGAGGTAGCCCAGGAAGTGGAGGACGTCATCGGCCTGCCCTGCATGGACGCGCCCCGCATCTCGGCCAAGACCGGCCTCAACGTGGACCAGGTGCTGGAACGGGTGGTGGCGGACATCCCCGCCCCCGCCGGCGACCCCGACGCCCCCCTCAAAGCCCTGATCTTTGACAGCGTCTACGACAGCTACAAGGGCGTCATCGTGTATATCCGGGTGTTCGAGGGGACGGTCAAGCCCGGCGACACCATTTTGATGATGGCCACGGGGGCCAAGTTCACCCTGGTGGAGGTGGGCCACATGAGGGCCACCAGCCTTTCCCCTTGCAGCCAGCTGTCCGCCGGCGAGGTGGGCTACCTGACCGCCAGCATCAAGACGGTGCAGGACACCCGGGTGGGCGACACCGTCACCCTGGCGGACAACCCCACCCCCGAGGCCCTGCCCGGCTACCGCCAGGTCAAGCCCATGGTGTTCTGCGGCGTCTACCCCGCCGACGGCAAGCGCTACCCCGACCTGAAAGACGCGCTGGAAAAGCTGCAGCTGAACGACGCCTCCCTGACCTACGAGCCCGAGAACAGCGCGGCGCTGGGCTTCGGCTTCCGGTGCGGCTTTTTGGGCCTGCTGCACATGGAGATCATCACCGAGCGGCTGGAACGGGAATTCGACCTCGACCTTGTCACCACCACCCCCGGCGTCCAGTACCGGATCACCCTCACCGACGGGGAGGTCAAGACCATCTCCAACCCCTCCGAGTACCCCGACCCCTCCCAGATCGCCAAGCAGGAGGAGCCCTTTGTGGACGTCCACCTCTACACCCCCAACGACTATGTGGGCGGCCTGATGGACCTGTGCCAGCAGAAGCGGGGCGTCCTGATCGACATGAAATACCTCGACGACGTCCGGGTGGACCTGCACTACGCCATGCCCCTGGGCGAGATCGTCTACGACTTTTTCGACGCCATCAAGAGCCGCAGCCGGGGCTACGCCAGCTACGACTACGAGTTCAAGGAATACCGGCAGAGCGACCTGGTGCGGCTGGACTTTTTGCTGGCCGGCGAGATGGTGGACGCGCTGTCCATGATCGTGTTCCGGGACAACGCCTACGCCAAGGGCCGCCGCATCTGCGAAAAGCTGCGGGACAACATCCCCCGCACCCTGTTCGAGATCCCGGTGCAGGCCGCTGTGGGCGGCAAGGTGATCGCCCGCGAGACGGTCAAGGCCCTGCGCAAGGACGTGCTGGCCAAGTGCTACGGCGGCGACATCACCCGCAAGAAGAAGCTGCTGGAAAAGCAGAAGGAAGGCAAAAAAAAGATGCGCAAACTGGGCAGCGTGACCCTGCCCAGCGAAGCCTTCACCGCCGTGCTCAAGCTGGATTCGGATTCCTGATCCCGCCAACAAAACGCCGCCCCGGCCCGCGGAATATCCCGCAGGCCGGGGCGGCGCCGTTTGGGGCATCCATCCCGCGCACGCCCGAACTGCCGCCGGTTTCCCTCTGACTTTTGTGCCGGGGCCTTGTCAACCGCCGGGAAATAGTATACAATAAAAAAACACTAAAAATTTGGGGTGCGATTTATGGCAGAAGAAAAATTTTCCAACTTTTTGACGGAGATCATCGACGCCGACCTGGCCGAAGGCAAGGTCGACACCGTGCATACCCGTTTTCCGCCGGAACCCAACGGCTATCTGCATATCGGTTCGGCCAAGGCGATCTTCATCAACTACACCATCGCCAAACACTACGGCGGCCTGTTCAATCTGCGCTTTGACGATACCAACCCCGCCCGTGAGGACGACGAATATGTGCAGAGCATCCTGCAGGACCTGCACTGGCTGGGCGCGGACCCCAACGGCGGCATTTTCTACGGCAGCGACTATTTTGAAAAGTGCTACGAATATGCCGAACAGCTGATCCGGGAGGGCAAAGCCTATGTGGACGACCTGACCCGGGAAGAAATGCAGGAGTACCGGGGCAGCGACGCGGGCAAGCCCAGCCGCCCCAGCCCCTACCGCGACCGCACGCCGGAGGAAAACCTGGACCTGTTCCGCCGTATGCGCGCCGGGGAATTTGCCGACGGTGAAAAGACCCTGCGCGCCAAGATCGACCTGGCCAGCCCCAACATGAACATGCGCGACCCGGCCATCTACCGCATCAAGCATGTATCCCACCACCGCCAGGGGGACAAGTGGTGCATCTACCCGCTGTACGACTTTGCCCACCCGATCCAGGACGCCATCGAGGGCATCACTTTCAGCCTGTGCAGCCTGGAATTTGAGAACCACCGCCCGCTGTACGACTGGGTGGTGCGCAACCTGTTCGGCGGCGAATTCCCCAAACAGCGTGAGTTTGCCCGCCTGAACGTGACCAACACCGTCATGAGCAAGCGCTATCTGCGCGAACTGGTGGAGAAACAGATCGTGGACGGCTGGGACGACCCCCGTATGCCCACGCTGAGCGGCCTGCGCCGCCGGGGCTATACCCCCACCAGCATTTTCACCTTCGTGAAAGAGGCCGGTATCGCCAAGGCCGACAGCCTGGTGGACATGCGCCAGCTGGAAGCCGTGCTGCGCGCCGAACTGGAACTGAGCGCCCCGCGCCGCGTGGCGGTGCTGGACCCCGTCAAGCTCATCATCGACAACTACCCCGCCGATCGATGCGAGACTTTTGAACTGCCCAACAACCCCAACCGGGAAGCGGGCGATACTTCCACCCGCCCGGTGGCCTTCACGCGGGAAGTCTGGATCGACCGCGGCGACTTCTTTGAAGTGCCGCCGCCGAAATTCAAGCGGCTGACCCCGGGCAGCGAGGTCCGCCTGATGGGCGCGTATCTGGTCCGCTGCACCGGCGTGGACAAGGACGCGGAAGGCAACATCACAGCCATCCACGCCGAGGCCGACCTGGAGACCCGCAACGGCAACCCGGCTGACGGCCGCAAAGTGCGGGGCACCATCCACTGGGTAAGCTGCGCCCACTGCGAGGACGCGGAGGTCCGCCTGTACGACAAGCTGTTCACCGAAGCCAACATGAACGGCATCCCCGAAGGCGCGGACTTCAAGGATTACCTGAATCCCGAGAGCGTGACGGTGATCCCCCATGCCAAGCTGGAGGAAAGCCTGCGCGGCGCCAAACCGGGCGACCGCTTCCAGTTCGTGCGTACCGGCTACTTCACCCCCGACAGCAAGCACCCCGGCGTGTACAACCGCATCGTGACGCTGAAGGACAGCTTCAAGCTGTGACCGCGCGTTCCCGCCGCCGGGGACAGATTTGAACCATATTTTGAACCATATTCAGGCCGGCAGGTTTGCCGGTCTTTTTTTGTGCCCGGGCGGCGATTTTATCCCCTGCCCTTTCAGCCGCGCCGGTTTTATGCTATAATGGCGCTGACAGAAAGCGAGGTGGGGAAAATGGCCGTGCTGTGGGAACTCTGCGAGGGCGGGGCGCGGGTGCTGCGCGTGCTGGGGGATTCCCCCTGCCCGGACGTGCCCGCCGCCGTTGCGGGGCGGCCGGTGACCGAGATCGGCCCCTACTGCTTCGCCGACCGCCCGCTGCAGGGCGGAACCCTCTGGCCCGAAGGCAGCGCCGACACCCACCCCGTGACCGGGAACTTTGTGGAGGAAGTCACGCTGCCGGACAGCGTGCGGGTGCTGCACAGCGCCGCCTTTTACAACTGCCGCCGCCTGCGCCGGGTGGAGCTGGGCCCCGGGCTGGAAAGCCTGGGCAGCGACCTGTTCACCAACTGTCGGGCGCTGGAAACTTTCGCCCTGCGTGCCGCCCCCGGTGACGATACCGGCCTGAAGAAGCTTCTGGGTGCGGTGAGCGCCGATGTGAGCGCCGTTTTTCTCAACGCGCCGGGGGCCCGCCTGTTCTATCCCGAATATATGGAACTGCTGGACGAAAACACCCCCGCCCATATCTTTAACCACAGCATCGAGGGGGAAGGCTACCGTATGCGGCAGTGCTTTGCGGGCGGCAGCGTGGACTATGCCGCTTACGACGCCGCCTTCGCCCAGGCCTGCGTGGGCGAACCGGAGGAAAAGATGGTCCGCATGGCCCTGGGGCGGCTGCTGTGCCCCTTCGCCCTGCGGGACGACGCCCGCACCGACTATGAGTTTTACCTGACCGCCCACACCGGCGCCGCCTTTGCCCTGGCCATCGCCGGCCGGTGGGAGGAAGCCCTGCGCCTGCTGGTAAGGCTGGGCCTGCCGGTACGGGAGGCTGCCGCCCGCTGCGCCCGCGCCGGGTGGAGCGCCGGGTCCGCCATTCTGCTGGCGCGCCCCAAGCGCGCCGCCAAGCGCTACGACTTTGATGATTTGTAACGGGGGAACGCCCTATGCCGCACAAACAGACCCAGACCGAATGGGAACAGGCCATGGCGCGCCGCGTGATGGAGCAGATCCGCGGGGAACTGTACCTGGACCAGCGGTATCTGAACGCCGCGCTGGGCGCGCTGCCCCCCGCCCCGCTGAACAGCGCCCAGACGGCCTTTGCCACCGACGGCGCCCACCTGTACTACCCACCGGGCTGGGTGCTGGAACTGTACCGCAAAAACCGGCGCTACCTGCCGCGGGCCTGGCTGCACAGCCTGCTGCACTGTATCCTGCGCCACCCGTGGCTGCGGGACCGGCGGGACCCGGAACTGTGGGGTCTGGCCTGTGACATTGCGGTGGAAAACGTGCTGGATTCCCTGCACACCGCCGCCACCGAGCGCCCCGTGGGCTGGGTGCGCCAGCAGACCTACGCCCGGCTGCGGGCGCAGGGCGGTTTTCTGGCCGCCGGACCCATCTACCAGGCGCTGGCCGGTAGCAGTGCCGCCGAGCGGGAGGCTATGCGGGCCGAGTTTTTCTGCGACAGCCACCGCCTTTGGCCCGCCGACCCCGACAGCCCCGCCGCCCGGGTCCAGGGCCGCCAGTGGGAGCAGCTGGGCCGCCAGACCCAGCTGGAGATGGAACAGGCCGGACAGCAGGCGGGCGCCAGCGAGGGAGCCCAGGCGCTGCAGGCCCAGGTACAGGCCAGCCGCAGCCGCCGCAGCTACCGGGATTTTCTGCGCCGGTTCGCCGTCTGGCGGGAGGAACCCCGCCTGGACCCCGACGAGTTCGACCTGGGCTATTACACCTACGGCCTGCGCACCTATGGCAAGCTGCCGCTGATCGAACCGCTGGAGACCCGGGAAAGCAAGAAGATCCGGGACTTTGTGATCGTGCTGGATACCAGCGAATCCACTGCCGGGGACCTGGTCAAATCGTTTCTGCGGGAGACCTTCACCCTGCTGAAAAGCCAGGACAGCTTTTTCCGCCAGTGCCGCATCCTGGTCATGCAGGCAGACAATGCCGTGCGGGAGGAGACCTGGCTGCACGATCTGGGCGACCTGGACCGCTACACCGAAAATTTCCGGCTGGTGGGCGGCGGCGGGACGGATTTCCGCCCGGCCTTCGCCCGCATCGAACAGCTGCGCGCCGAAGGCCCCCTGCGGGAGATGCAGGGCGCACTGTATTTTACCGACGGCAAGGGCACCTACCCGGCCCGCCGCCCGCCCTTCGACGTTGCCTTTTTGTTTCTTGAAAATGGCGCGCCCCCGCCCGACGTGCCCCCCTGGGCCATGCGGCTGGTTTTGCACCCCGAGGAATTTGCACCCCCACCGAAAGGAAGATAGATCATGGACATCCAACGTGCCAAAGAGGAGATCCAACACGCCGTGCGGGCCTACCTGGCCTGTGACGATACCGGCCGCCCGCTGATCCCGCCCATCCGGCAGCGCCCCATCCTGCTCATGGGCCCGCCGGGCATCGGCAAGACGCAGATCATGGAACAGATCGCCCGGGAATGTGATATCGCCCTGGTGGCCTACACCATCACCCACCACACGCGCCAGAGCGCCGTGGGCCTGCCCTTTATCCGGGAGCGGAACTTCGGCGGCAGGACCCGCAGCGTCACCGAGTACACCATGAGCGAGATCATCGCCAGCGTATATGCGGCGATGGAGCGCACCGGCAAGCGCAGCGGCATCCTGTTCATCGACGAGATCAACTGTGTCAGCGAGACGCTGGCCCCCACCATGCTGCAATTTTTGCAGTGCAAGACCTTCGGCAACCAGGCCGTGCCCGAGGGCTGGGTCATCGTGGCCGCGGGCAACCCGCCGGAGTACAACAAGAGCGTGCGGGAGTTCGACCTGGTCACGCTGGACCGGGTGCGCCGCATCGACATCGAACCCAAGCTCAGCGTCTGGCAGACCTACGCCCGCGCCCACCGGCTGCATCCGGCGGTGACCGCCTACCTGGAACTGCGCCCCCAGCATTTCTATAAGATCGAGAACGACGTGGACGGACCGCAGTTCGTCACCGCCCGCGGGTGGGAGGATCTTTCCGCCTACCTGCTGGCCGCCGTCAAGCTGGACCTGCCGGTGGACGAGGGCGTGATCGGCCAGTATCTGCGCCACCCGGAGGTCGCCCGGGACTTTGCCGCCTACTGGGTGCTGTACCGCAAATACCACCAGGATTACGGCGTGGAACAGATCCTGCAGGGCAAGCCGTTCGACGCGGTGCTGGAACGGGCGCTGCAGGCCGGATTCGACGAGCGCATCAGCCTGGTAAGCCTGCTGCTGGCCGGCCTGAACACCCGCTTTGCGGCGGCCCGCGGCGCCGACGCCGTGACCGACGCCTGCTACCAGCAGCTGCGCAGCTACCGGCGCAAGCTGGACCAGAACGACGGGGCCGACGCCCCCGCCGCCCTGTTCACCGCCCTGTGCCGGGCTTACCGTGCCCGGCTGGAGGAAGGCAAAGCGGCGGGCACACTGCTGCCGGAAGAGGCCGCCACCCGCACCCGGGCCGCCGCCCTGCTGGAAAGCTGGTCGGCCACGCTGGCGGACTGCGCCGAGGCCGACGCCGCCTTTGACGCGGTGCGCGCCGCTTTCAACG
>DWWN01000068.1 GCA_019119685.1 Candidatus Faecalibacterium faecigallinarum | reverse complement strand
CGTCTGTCTGACCGCTTCCGCCTTGCTAACCGGGGCCCGCTCGGGCCTCTGCTTTGCTATACCCTTTTTGAGCCATCTCCTCTTTCACCTCCACTCATTTTTAGGGTTGACTTTTAATAGTTAATCTTTCGGGGGATTGGGATGTTCGATGCCAGTATAGCACACCGGCACCGCCATGAAAAAGACCCCCGACCATTTGCCGGGCAAGATAGTCGGGGGCCTTTTAGGTAACCAGCGGCAGCGCCGCTTAGGGTGTATCTGAGAATTCAGAAATGCTGGGATATTCGCCCAAAAGCGCCAGATGCAAGGCGCATGAGCGCCGCACTCCTTGGTGGAATGCAAGCGAATGCAACGCGGCAGATGGGGCTTTTGGGTAGAATAGAACAGCGTTGGGGAGTTTTCAGATACACCCTTAGGAGGAGGAATGGCAGAGAATCAGGCGACCCACCAGAAGGTGTCCACCAGGCCGGTCAGATACGGCACGATCATGGGGATGGCCGGGATGTAGGTGATGAGGAACAGGGCCACCACCATGCCGCAGAACAGCGGGATGATGTACTTGGTGACGCCTTCGATCTTGACCTTGGCGACGCCGCAGCCCACGAACAGGCAGGAGCCGACGGGCGGGGTGACCGAGCCAATGCCCAGGTTGGTGATGAGCATCAGGCCGAAGTGGACCGGGCTCATGCCGATGCTGGTGGCGATGGGCAGGAAGATCGGGGTGAAGATCAGGACGGCGGGGGTCAGGTCCAGGAAGCAGCCCATGATGAGCAGGAACACGTTCATGATGAGCAGGATGACGTAGCGGTTGTTGGAGATGCTCATCAGGCCCTCGCTGATGGCGGCGGGGATGCCCGAATAGGACATGACGTAGGACATGATGGAGGACGCCGCGATCAGGAAGAGGATGGTGGCCGAGCTCTTCATGGTGTCGGCCAGCATATCGTAGAAGGTCTTGAAGGTGATCTCGCGGTAAAGGACAGCCAGCAGCAGGCAGTACAGGCACATGACCACGCCGGCCTCGGTGGCGGTGAAGAAGCCGCCCAAAATGCCGCCCATGACCAGGATAACGGCCAGCAGGGACGGGACAGCGTCGATCCAGATCTTGATGGCGGGGTCCTCGTCCTTGACGGTGGAGGCCTTATAGCCCTTCTTGACGGCCAGGTAGATGGTCAGAGCGCCCACGCACAGGCCCAGCAGGATGCCGGTGAGGTAGCCGCCCATGAACAGGGCCGCCACCGAGACGCCGCCGGCGGTGATGGAGTAAAGGATCAGCGGGCCGGACGGGGGGATCAGGATACCGGTGGGAGCCGAGCAGATGTTGACGGCGGCGGAGTAGTTGGGGTCATAGCCTTCCTCTGCCTCCAGGGGGCTCAGGATCGAGCCCATGGCCGAGGTGGCGGCCACCGACGAGCCGGAGACCGCGCCGAAGAACATGTTGGCCAGCACGTTGGTGGCGGCCAGGTAACCGGGGATCTTGCCCACCAGCAGGCGGGCCAGACGGATCAGGCGGCGGGCAATGCCGCCCTTGTTCATGATGTTGCCGCCCAGGGTGAAGAACGGCAGGGCCAGCAGCGAGAAGGAGTCCAGGCCCGAGAAGCAGCGCTGGGCCGCGATCAGGGCAAAGATGTCGGCGGGCATGCTGAACAGGGCGGTGACCACCGAGGCGATGCCGATGCCGGCCGAAATGGGGACGCCCGCCAGCAGCAGGACGAAGAAGGAGCCGAAAAGGCTCAGGGTAGCCTGTACGACCATCAGTTGTTGCCTCCTTTCTTCTCAGAGAACAGCTGGGCATACTTGAGGATGCGGGCCAGCACGATGAACACGCCCGAGATGGGCAGGATGGAATACAGGATGCTGAACGGGATGTGCATGACCGAGGAGATGTTCAGCGCGTTCATGGCCAGGGTCGCGCCGCCGTAAATGAATACATAGCAGACGAAGAACAGGGTGGCCGCCTCGATAAAGACATTCAAAACGACGGCGGCGGTGCCCTTGACGCGGCTCTTGACCAGGTCCAGGGCCAGGTGCTCGTCCCGGTAGAAGCAGTAGGCCGAGCCGATCAGGGAGGCCCAGATCAGGACGTAGCGCAGGAACTCGTCGGTGAAGGTGGAGGGGTCGCCCAGCACCAGGCGGCTGAAGATCTGCCAGGTGCCGCCCGCCAGCAGGGCGAACATGGACAGCGCCATTAGGAAACGCATGACGGTGTCCAGGATCTTTTCAAACTTTTTCACAGTCTCATTTCCTCCTTTGCATCACTGGGCCGCCTGCTGGATCCGCTCGACGTAGGCGTATACCTCGGGCTGCTCGGCCTGCAGGTCGGTGTAAATGGACTGGCACGCCTCCTGGAAGGCGGGAAGATCCACATCGTAGATCAGCTCGACGCCCTTTTCCTCGGCCGAAGCCAGGACCTCGTTTTCAAATTCGGTCCAGGCGGTCTTGTAGTCCTCGGTCATGGTGCGGGCGCAGCTTGTCATGATCTCGCGCTGATGGTCGGACATGGCGTTCCAGGTCTCGGTGGACATCAGCAGGATGTCGGGGATGCGGGTGTGCTCGTCAAAGCAGTAATACTTGGTGACGTCGGCATGGTCGCGCAGGGCGGTGACGTTGTTCTCCGCGCCGTCGATGACGCCCTGCTGCATGGCGGTGTAGATCTCCGAATAGCTGGTGACCGTGGCCGAGCCGCCCAGCGCCGCCATCATGTCGATGGCCATCTGGGAGTCCATGGTGCGGATCATCAGGCCGTGCAGGTCTGCGGGCTCGTGGATGGGGGTGTTGGCAGTGTAGAACGAGCGCGCGCCCGAATCCATCCAGGTCAGGCCCATAAAGCCCTTTTCGGCGGTCAGCTGGTACAAGTCCTGGGCGATCTCTCCGTCCATGACGTTGTAGTAGTGCTGCTGGTCGTTGAACACGTAGGGCACCGACAGCACGTTCCACTCCTGCTGGAAGTTGCCCAGGGTGGAAGCCGAGACCTTGGCCATATCCAGCGCGCCGGCGCGGATCTGGGTGATGTTGTCCACCTCGCTGCCCAGGGTCGCGTTGGGGAAGATCTGGATGTCGATGGTGCCTTCCGACTGTTCCCGGACGGCGTCGGCAAAGGAGCTCAGCGCGATGTGGACCGCGTGGTCCTCGGCCAGGCCGTGGGACAGGGTCAGCTCAAAGACGTGCTCGCCGTTGGCGTTGGTCCGTGCTGTCTGGCTGCCGCAGCCGGACAGTGCGCCTGCCGCAGCCACGGCGCCCAGGGCCGCCAAAAAATGACGGCGGGAAATCAGCTTTTTCATTGGGATAGATAACCTCCTTTTTGCTTGCGGCCCGCCCTGCGGGAGGGCGGCCGCCTTCCGAATCTCCTTTTTCTTTTCCTGGCTCTCCTCCTTTTTGCATTGTTTTTATCATACCGCCCAGGCGGGCCACTCCTCAGCGCCGCACAGAGACGGAACGTACCACAGCGTTTACCCGGCCCGCTTCCTGCCGGGCTTTTTGGCGTTTTTGCCCTGGCCTTTGCGGCCGGCTTTGCCCGCCTTGCGGTTGTCCCAGATCCGGATGATGTCCCGGATGTTGAAGGTCAGCAGCGAGAAAGCCGACTCCCACTGTTTGCCGCTGCGCTGGCTGACCAGGTCCATGACCTGCTCGGCGGTGCCCGGCTCGATCTTGGCCCGCTCCACCATCACCGCCGAATCCGGCCCAAAGAACAGGTACAGGTACTGCCGGTCCTGGACGATGCGGTCCAGCTGCTCATAGCGCAGCTTCTTTTTCACGCCGCCTTCTTCCAGCTCCATATGGCCGGCGCAGAAGGTGCAGACCGACGAGGGCAGCGCCCCGCCCCGCGCCTCGATGACGCTTTCCGCCCGGACGATGGCGGGGAAATCCCGCCCCACGAACAGCATACAGCCTGCCAGCAAAAGCAGGCCCTGGGCCAGCACCGGCACCGGCGCAAAAAGCCCGGCGGCCGCCAGCGCCACGCCGGCCACCGCCGTCACCACCACCAGCCCCAGCCGGTAGGTATTGTACTGCGCCTGGAACAGCGCCTGGATCGAATCCTCGGTGTGGTCGATCCTGCCCTGGTATTGTGCTGCCATCGAGCGTCCTCCTCTCGTATCCCGCCATTTGGCTCCGACAAAGTATCACTTTTTGCATCCTCTGCATCCGGGTGTTGTATCACAGATATGCAGAAAATGCACAATAACAATCTCCAATATTTGTGCTTTTTATGAATTTTTTCTTCTTCCGCAATAACTATAGCAAATTTTACATAGAAAATCCCAGGATTATGTGATATAATGTTTGCATCCTGTGATATACCAATTTCTCTTGTTTACACAAGGAGGTCTCTATGCGTTCGTTCATCCCCGCCTACCCCGATCCCAACATCACCCCCGAGGAGGCGCGCCGCCGCCTTTCCCTGGACAAAGTGGTGGTGGGGTGGTACTCCAACCGCCGGGTGCGCCAGTCTGTGACCCACTACCACCCCTATCACGAATACATCTACATGGTCAGCGGCAAAGCCCACTATTACGTCAACGGCGGCCAATACGAGCTGCATCCCGGCGACCTGATGCTGATCCCGCCCGGCGTGGTCCACACCGGCTATTACGACACCTACGACCGGCTCATCATCCAGATGGACGACGCCTTCTGGCGCGAAACGCTGGATATGCTGGGCCCCCTGTCGGAGGGATGCCAGATTCCCCATGAGCTGATGATCCTGCACAGCGACGTCACCGGCCGCTGGCAGGTGCGCCCCATGATCGAGCGCGCCGCGGCGGCCGCCGCCATCCCCGACGCCCATGACAAAGACCTGATGTACCGCAGCATCCTGGTCAGCCTCGTCCTCATCATCCGGCAGGCCATCCGGGAGGACGGGCTGGGCAAGCCCACCTCCACCAACGCCCTGGTCGCCACCGTCACCAGCTACATCCACCAGCATTACCGCAACCCCGACCTGACCGTGACCAAGCTGGCCCAATACGCCTACGTCAGCCGGGAGCACCTGTCCCGCGTTTTCAAGGAGTACACCAAGCAGAGCATCCACGACTACCTGACCGAGCTGCGGATGCAGGGCTGCCGCCAGGACATCGCCGACGGCAAGCGCATCCTTGTCGCCTGCACCGAAAACGGCTTTTCGGACTACAGCAGCTTCCTCAAGACCTTCCACAAGCTGTACGGCATCACGCCGATGGAGTACCGCGCGCAGGTCCAGGCGGAGGGGTGAGGCAAAGGCAATTGCAGTAAAGGCTATTTTATCAAAAACATCGATTGCCAGCTCATTTTCGATACGCTAAAACGGGAATTCTCTCACTTGAGCCCTTCTTTTTATTGGCAGGCACATAATTGACTACGAAAAAACGGACCCTCAACGGGTCCGTTTCTATTTTTATTCAACTTATTCGGCAAAAAATCTGCTCTCCAGCATCAGACACAGACAGTGATAAACCGGCAGATGCAGCTCTTGAACCATTTTCCCTTTTTCGACGGCCTGCGGCGGTTTGCGCGGCGCTCAGCCGATCTCGTACCAGCGGATCTCGTTGGCCTCCAGATGCAGCGCAAAGCTGGCGCCGCCGGTGGTGTAGACGGTGGTGTCCTGGGGCTCGTAGGTATTGTTCACCACGCAGTACTTGCCGTTTTTCACGTAGGCGTGCACTTCGACGTTGTAGTTGGAGCTGAACCAGGTGTGCAGCTCGTCCTCGCTGTGGGCCGCCCACAGGATGGCCCGGTAGAGCGCGCGGCT
>DWWN01000067.1 GCA_019119685.1 Candidatus Faecalibacterium faecigallinarum | reverse complement strand
GTCTGTCTGACCGCTTCCGCCTTGCTAACCGGGGCCCGCTCGGGCCTCTGCTTTGCTATACCCTTTTTGAGCCATCTCCTCTTTCACCTCCACTCATTTTTAGGGTTGACTTTTAATAGTTAATCTTTCGTACTTTTTTCTATTATACCATATGAGATAGCCTTTGTATATTTTGTCAACAGCTCCAAAATGTCCAGTACCACTGAAGATCTCCGAAAACTTTAAGGCTCTGAACTAGGTGTGGACAAAATGTCCACGTTCTTTTTATCAGATAGCATTTTCGGAAGTGTATCTGCATTGATTCCAATCCCTGTAATCAAGTGGTCAAAATGACCACTTGATCTTGTACAATATCTGTACGCACGTACGTAGCGAAAAGCCCAAAACGCGCTATATACGCAATCCTTTACGCTCCTAAAGTGGTTGTGGACATTTTGTCCACAGCCACTCAGATTTGGCCAGGTTATCACAGTGGCAACTCGGTTTTGATGGCACTGGACAAAATGTCCAGTGCCACCGGAGATCTCTGAAAACTTTAATATTCTAAAGTAGTCGGATTCATTTTGAATCCGACCACTTCATCCTCGTAAAGTTTGGACGGCAACTCTACCATGCTGCGCAAGTTGGATCAAGTTATCATTTTGGTAACTTGATTTTGGCTTGGTTGGTGCTGGACAAAATGTCCAGCACCACTTTTATAGTCGAAGCTCATCCACCTATCCAAAAGAAAGGAGTTTTTACTATGCCCGTCATCAATACGATTGAATTGCCAAAAAGGAGGGCCGCCATTGAGCCAACCACAATACGCCATCATGCGCTTTGCCAAATACAAGGGGCCGGAGATCACCAACATCGAGGCCCATAACGAGCGCAGAAAAGAAAAGTACGCCAGCAACCCCGATATTGACCTTTCCCGCAGCAGGCACAACTTCCACCTGATCGAACCGCCCCAGCGCTACCGGGCCGAGGCCGAGCGGCAGATCAGCGCCGCCGGCTGCCGCACCCGGAAGGACAGTGTCCGGCTGGTGGAAGTCCTGTTCACCGCCACACCGGAATTCTTTCAGGGCAAAAAGCTGCCCGAAATCCGGCAGTATTTTGAAGAAGCGCTCCACTTCCTGGAGCAGTATCAAGCCAAAGAAACAATCATCTCCGCCGTGGTGCATATGGACGAGAAGACGCCCCATATGCACCTTTCTTTTGTCCCCTTGACGCCAGATGGGAGACTCAGCGCCAAAGAAATTGTAGGCAACAAAAAGAAGCTGAGCTGGTGGCAGGACAAGTTCTGGGAGCACATGGTCGTCAAATATGCCGACCTGGAGCGCGGCGAGAGCGCCAGCCAGACGGGCCGTGACCATATCCCGCCCCGCATTTTCAAAGAGATGACCCGCCTGACCAAGCAGCGTCAGAAGCTGGACCAGCTGCTCACCGGCATCGGTCCCTTGAACGGCAAGAAGCGGGCCGCCGAGATTTCCGAATTGCTGGACAGCTATATCCCGGCCGTGGAGAAAATGCGGACCCAGCTGAAAAAGTACAGTACAGCCTTCACTAGTACCAAGGCTGAGAATGAAAAGCTCAAGAAGAAAAATAAAACGCTCTCGGAGTCTCTGGACGAGGCGACCCACGAGAGTGTGCTGAAGCAGCTGAAAGATGCCAAGCTCCAGCGGGAGTATCAGGAGGCCCTCGAGATTCTGGAGTGCATTCCCAAAGAGGTTCTGGATGCGTATGCCCACAGGGGAACCACAGAACGAAATCACCCCATGAAACAGGGCTTATGAGCATGGGAGGTAATCATTTGGCAAAAAAGAAAGCAATCAATGATTACGGCACCGGCATTCCACAGCACGAGATGGAAGCGCTGGCTCGGGTCCTGTTGCCGGAGATTGAAAAGTTTTATGCCAGCGAAAAAGGTCAGCGCCAGTTTGCTCAGTGGAAAGAGGAGCAGCAGCTGAAGCAGCAAGGCCTCTCCATGACTGGATAAATCAACCGATTCTCCATCAAGTGCCCAGCTGGGCACTTGATTTACATCACACAAAGCGCATTGTCTTATCTTCAGTCCAAAATAGTCCCATCTTGCTCTGAAGAAGATTTAACTTATATTGTATTGGTGCAGCATTTCACAAGCCCATAGAAGCCCTAGAAATGCAGCAGTCATGGATAATCAAATTGTTGCAGACAGGCTTAAAAGCGTTTCTAGAGCCCTCAAAATCCGTCTAACAAGCACAAGGCGGGCCCTCCCCGTTCATCAAAGGGAAAGCCCGCCTTGTTTTACTTACCGGATCAAATCCAGATTGTCTGTATAAACAAGAAATCCGAACCCATCTCCTATTCGGAAGATAAAGTTCGGATTTCTATCTTTTGGTCCGAGTGGCGAGAATCGAACTCACGGCCTCTTGAACCCCATTCAAGCGCGCTACCAAAACTGCGCTACACCCGGATATCGCTGTGTGCCTTGCGGCTCACAGCTTCATTATTATACCGGACCGGGCCGGTTTTGTCAAGCACTTTTTTCGGTTTTTATTGCGCGGCCTGTGCCGTCAGCCGGACTACGCCGCCGTCCCGCTCCACCGCAAAGGAAATGTTCTCTCCATGGGTGAGCTTGCAGGGGGTGCTGTCTACCGCAGAGGCCAGGTCCACGTCGTAGCCCAGCGCGGCGGGGGCAGCGCAGACCGCGGCCGTCACCGCGCCGCCGTCCAGAAAGACCAGCTGCAGCACCCCTTCGCTCTCGGCCTCTTTCAGGTTAAAGCTGGTGGTGCCGATAACTTCCTGTATTTCTTCCACGGAAGTATACGGCGCAAAGGTATAGACTTCGTCCCAGCTGAAGGGCACCGCCTGCTCCAGGGTGATGGAGGTGTCGGTCAGGCCGGTGAGGGCCGTCTTGAGCTGATGGTTATGCCACAGCACCACCGGGCTGCCAATGAACGACCACAGCAGGGCGATGACGGCCAGCACGCCGGCCGCCGCGATGTAAAACCTTTGTTTTCTCGGGTTCATCTTCCGTATCCTTCCTTATTAGAAATCTTCGATGTCGTCGGGCTCGGCGTCCAGGTCAAAGGGCACCCCCGGCACAGCCGGCAGGGTGCGGTTCTGGCGGGAGGCGGCAAAGCCCACCACCGCCACCGATTCCGCGCCGGCAGCCGTCAGGGCGCGGGCGCAGGCCGCCGTGGTGGCGCCCGTGGTGAGGACGTCGTCCAGCAGCAGGACCCGGCGGCCGGCCGCGTAGTCCGCATTGGCCCGAAACAGCCCCGCCGTATGGATGAGGCGTTCCTCTCGGGAAAGGCCGGCCTGGGCTGTCCCCTGCCGGGTGCGGCGCAAGGCGCGCTCCTCCATCGGGATGCCCAGAGCGCGGGCCAGGGGCAGGCCCATCAGGGCGGGCACGTTGTAGCTGCGCCCCCGCCCCGAGGACGGCACCGGGACAAGCAGGTCGCAGTCTACCGGCGGCGTTTCCAGGGGCGTGGGCACTTCCACGCCGCCCCGCACCCGGATCTCCGCCCCGAACAGCTGGTGGGCCAGAATGCACCCCAGCTGAACGGCGGTCCATGGCTGTTCGTGGTATTTGGCGTTGAGCAATGCTTCCCGGATGCCGCCGGCATACCAGAACGGGGCAGCCGCCCACGCCACAATACCGCCGCCCAGGGCGGGCGGCGGCGCGTGAGGGCCATCTGTCTGCCAGCGGGCCCGGATCTTCAGTTCAAGGGCGCAGTCGGGGCAGGCAGCCACCCCGCCCAGCACCCGGCCGCACAGAGGGCAGCGCCGGGGCAGCAGCAGCTGGCAGACCTGCCGGAACAGGATCGCGCCGGGGGTGTACCGGCCCAGACCCGCCCCCATGGTCAGTTCTTGCGCAGGGCAGTCAGCACCCGCACCTGGTGGCCCGCGGTGCAGGAGTCCACCCAGCCGATCAGGAAATAGTCGTCGGCGTTGATGGTGGGCAGCAGGGTGGGATAGTATACCCCCATGTGCCACAGGTAGACCTGCATATTGTCGGCCGTCTCGTAGCGGGTGCCGCCGGCGGTGGTCACCGAGGCAGGGCCCAGGCTGTCGATCAGGATGGGCTGGAGCTGCACCATCCCCCGCACCTCGCCGTTGACCTCATGCCGGACGCCGATGCCGCCCGCCAGCACGGGATAAAGGACGCTGGTGGTGTCGGTGGTGTAGGAGGAGCCGTTCATGTAGGTGTAGTTGGCGCCGCCGGCAATGGTGCCCAGAACGGTGCTCATCAGGCCGCTGGTGTTGTCGGCCAGCAGGCCCAGCGCCAGGCTGGTCCACCGGCCGGTGCTGCCGGTCAGCTCGCCCCAGATATCGTTCAGCAGGGAGCCGGTCAGCAGGCCCGAAGCCATCTGCATCAGCACGTCGCTGGGCTGCAGGCTGGTCAGGCTGTCGGTGGTGGAGTTGCGTTTGTTGGTGCTCCAGGACATCAGGCAGCCGTAGGTCCAGATATCGCCGGTGACGTCATCCAGGACCAGGCGGTCGATCTCGCCCTGGCCGTTCAGGGAGTAGTAGCGGACGTCGGAGTTGGAGAGAGTCACCCCGTCCAGGCGGTCCAGGCGGACCGTCCCGGCGCTGCCGTCGGGCAGGGTGTCCAGGATCTCCACGTCGTTGGCCAGCTTGTAGTCCCCCAGAGTGCGGTTGGCGGCGCTGAACAGGCCGCTCACCGATTTTTCGCTGATGGACTGCAGCTTTTCCCCCTCCGGGCTGGAGGTGATGGACACCAGCCATCCGGTGGGGACGTTCAGGTTCTTGTTCACGCGGACGCTGCGGACGGTGCCGTCGGTGCACAGCACCCGGACCGTCTGCATCACGTCGGCGCCGTTATCGGTGGTCAGGGAGCGGCTGGAGGACTGCACTACGCCGTAGTAGCTTAGGTCCACCTCCTCGCCGGTGAGGATGCCCACGGCGACATCTTCCATGCCCAGCAGCAGAGTGACCACCTGGCCCACGCCGCCGCCCGACAGGGAGGAGATGCGGTAGGCCACGTCGGTGCTGCCGATCTGATAGGTCACGCCGGCCACCGTCACCGAGGTGGGCGCCGCCGCGTTGGGAGACACCGAGATGATCCGGCCCGAAGCCTTGGTGGTGTAGATCCACAGGGAGTTCAGGCTCTCGCTGTAGTAGTAGACGTCGTTGACGTTCAGCGCGGGAGAATCGGTCACTTCATCGTTGCGGTAGATGGTGGTGGGGTTGATGGGCAGCGTCTCGTTCTCGCCGGCGATGAAGGGGCCCTTCAGGCTGCGGGCCAGGATGGCGGAGGTATCCACCTGCCCGTCCGAAACGGTCAGGCCGATGGTGTTGCCGTAGGTGGAACCGCTCTTGGTGGTGGCGGTCAGGGTGTTGTACAGCAGCACTGCGCAGTCGCTGCGGGTCATCGCTTCGCCCTGGCCGCGGTTCAGGCCCGCGCGCAGGCCCAGTTCGGTGGCCTTGTTCAGCTGGGCGGCGGGGAACGCGCCGCTCAGGTCAGAGGGCGCAAAACCCAGCAGCCGCAGGGCCGAAGCACAGGCCGCCTCCAGCGTGACGGGGTCATTGGGGCGGAAGGTGCCGTCGGTGTAGCCGGTCAGCCAGTTCTGCTGCACCGCGATGCGGATGTAAGGCGCATAAGCGGTGTCGCTGTTCACATCGGTGAACAGGCTGCCCACCAGGATCTGCTCATTGACCGTCTCCCGGTAAGAGGAGACCATGGTCAGCATCCGGGCAAACTCGCCCCGGGTGACCTGGGCGCTGAGCGCCTCGGGAGACTGGGCGGTCGCAGCGTCCAGCACGCCCATGGTGCGGGCCGTCTGGATGGCGGTGTTGCTGTTGACCGCCGCAGCCGGGACGGCAAAAATGGGGATCAGGATGCAGACCGCCAGAAGGAGGGACAAAAATCGTTTTTTCATGTTCGCTTTTCTCCTCATAGTTCTTACAGCATGGGGCGGGGCGTCACTCGTAGCGCAGGGCCTCGATGGGGTTGAGACGGGCTGCGCGGCGGGCCGGCAGGTAGCCAAAGACCACGCCGATGCCCACCGAGATGCCGAAGGAGACCAGCACCGCGTTGGTGCCCGGGGAAATGGCCACCGCTTCGCCCGGCATGATGATGGGCACCACGGCCGTGGCCGCCGCCGACAGGCCATAGCCCAGCAGGATGCCCAGCACGCCGCCCAGGGCCGAGGTGGTGCCCGCTTCGACCACGAACTGGAACAGGATGGTCCGCTCCCGGGCGCCCATGGCTTTGCGGATGCCGATCTCGCGGGTGCGCTCGCTGACCGACACCAGCATGATGTTCATGATGCCGATGCCGCCCACCAGCAGCGAGATGCCGGCGATCAGGGTCAGGACCATGACCACCATGCTGATGGTCTGGTTCATCTGCTCCAGCAGCTCGCTCATGCTGTACACATAATACGTATCTTCGTCCTGATAAATTGCGTAGAGGGCGTCCTCGATGGTGGTCTTGGCCTGGTTGGCCACGTTTTCATCCGCCATGATGACGGTGTAGGTGTCCACCGTGTTGGTCTTGTTGATCTTCATGGCCACGGTGTAGGGGATGTAGATGCGGTCGTCCTCGCCGCCCTCCTGCAGCTCGGGGTCGCTGCCCTTGGCGGCCAGCACGCCGACGATCTCAAAACGGTAAGCGCCCACCTTGATGTCCTCGCCCACGGCGTTGCCGTTGAACGCCTCGCGGGCCAGGTAGTCGCCGATGACGCAGACGTACTTGTTCTCCTTGATGTCCATGTACTGCAGGCCGCGGCCGTCGGCCATGGTGTAGTTCGCCATGGCGGTGTAGTCCTCATTGACGCCGTACACGCCGGTGTAGCGGTAGGTGTCCCGGCCTTCCTTGACGGTCTGGCCACCGGTCACCTGCAGGTAGGGGGAGATATCCCGCAGGTACTGGGGATGGTCCTCCACCACGCCGTACATATAGTCCACCGAGGCGTTGCGGGAGGAGTTGCGGCCCCAGATGTTCACCTGCATACTGTTGATGCCCATGGCCGAAAAGCTCTGCCGCACCGACTCGGTCATGCCGTTGCCCAAACCGACGATGACGATGACCGCCGTGACGCCGATGATGATGCCCAGCATGGTGAGGATGGTGCGCATCTTGTTGCTCCAGATATTTTTCAGCGCAAGGACGAAGGTATCCAGCAAAAGCATCAGCCTGCGCCTCCTTCCCTGGCGCGCATTTTCTGAAACTCCTCCATCTGCGCTTCAAACAGGGGGCTGGCCACAAAGGCCTCGGGGGAATGGGCGTCGCCGTCGTAGACGATCCGCCCGTCCTCCAGCCGGATGATCCGGGGCGCCTGCATGGCGATGGAGTTGTCGTGGGTGATGAGGATGACGGTGTGGCCCTGCTGGTTCAGCTCCTGCAGCATCCCCAGCACTTCCCGGCCGGTGTGGGTGTCCAGCGCGCCGGTGGGCTCGTCGGCCAGGATCAGGGGCGGGTTGCGGACCAGCGCCCGCGCGATGGAAACGCGCTGCTGCTGGCCGCCCGAAAGCTGGTTGGGCTTGCTTTTCAGCTTGTCGCCCAGGCCCACCTGTTCCAGCACCGCCTTGGCGCGGGCCCGGCGCTGGCTGCGGGGCACCCGGGCGTAGATCAGGGGCACTTCCACATTGCCCATCAGGTTCAGCTTGGGCAAAAGGTTATACTGCTGGAACACGAAGCCCAGCATCTCGTTGCGGATGGCGGCAAGCTCGTTGCGGCGCATCTTGCCCACATCCCGGCCGTTCAGCTTATAGGTGCCTGCGGTGGGCACGTCCAGACAGCCGATGATGTTCATGCAGGTGGACTTGCCCGAACCGGACTGGCCCACGATGGCCACGAACTCGCCTGCCTCGATCCGCATGGTGACGTGGTCCAGCGCCTTGACCACCGTGTCGCCCATGTGGTAATACTTGCACACCTCGTTGAATTCGATCAAAGCGCTCATCCAATTCCTCCCTGAGCGGGGGCGATCATGCCCAGGACCATCATATCGCTGGTGCCATAGTCGTCATAGCTGAAGGTGCTCATCGAGACATAGCCGATGATATCCCCTTCCTGCAGGCCGCTGGTGATCTCGGTGTAGTTCTCGTCGCTGACGCCGGTCTCCACCTGGACGTAGACGTAGCCCTCGGGGGCGGGCATATCGGCGATGGCGTTGGCCGCGCTGGGGGAAGCGGTGGTCACCAGGACCACGTCGCCCCGCTCGATGGCGGCGTTGGGCACGGCGATGGCGTCGGCCGCCTGCTCCACCACGATCTCGGCGTTGACGTTCATGCCGGGGCGGAGGGCGCCGTACTCCTCCACCTGAACGGTGACGGGGTAGGTGGTGGTGCCGCCGTCGGTCTTGCCCACCATGGACACACGGGTGATCTTGCCGTTAAAGACGCCGTCCACCGAGTCGGCCGTGACCGACACGTCCTGCCCGACGCTGATCTGGTTGATGTCCAGCTCGTCCACGTTGATGGTCATTTCCAGGTAGGCCATGTCGTAGATGATGCACATATCCTTGCCGCTCTCGACGGTCTCGCCGGCCTGGTAGTTCTTCTGGATCACGGTGCCGCTGATGGGGGCGGTGATGGTGTAGTTGGCCAGGGTCTCCTCGGCGTTGCGCATCGAGATCTCGCGGCTGCGCAGGCTCTCGTAGGCGTTCTGGATGGTCTCCTCCAGATCCTCGCCGGCCAGCTCGATGACGATGCCGTCCTTGGCCACTGCGCCGCCCTCGGGCACGTAGATCGAAGCCACAGTGCCGGCGGTGGAGGCGGTCAGGGTGCGCTGTTCCTTATAATTGAAAGTCGCGCTGTTGGTGGAGCTGATGCCATTGACGGTGGCGGTCGCCGACTGGGTGGTGTTCAGGGTGCCGGCGTTGGGGGTGGTGATGGTCACATTGCGGACCAGCACGTTGCCCGAGCTGAGGATGTCGCTGCCCGACACCTCGGTGATGGTGCCCTGCAGCACCTCAAAGGTGCCGTCCAGGGTGATCTGGGCGCTCTGCCCCACCGAGAAGGAAGCCGCATCGGCGGAGGGGAAGGTCAGCTGCAGGACCATCTGGCTGGCGTCCTGCACGACGGCCACTTCCTGCCCGGAGGTGACTTCGTCGCCCACCTTGACCTTGAGGGAATAGACGGTGCCGGCCACCGGCGAGCGGACGTAGCGGTAATCGGCGATGGTATCGTAGTTGCGCTGGGCCTGGTCCAGGTTGATCTGGGCCTGCTCCACGCTGGTGGAAGCGTCGCTGTTCTCGATCTGATACAGCTGCTGGCCCGCAGACACCTCGTCCCCTTCCTCAAAGTCGGCTGAGAGGATCTCGCCTTCCACCAGGGTGCGGACGGTGTAGCTGTTGGCCGCCTGCAGGGTGCCGGTGGTGCTCAAAGTCTGGGAGATGGTGCGCCGCGTGACCGACGCCTGGGTATATTCGGGGGCTACCTCCGCGGTCTGGGTCTTATTCGACTGATAGATGGCCACCGCCGCGACGATCACCACCACAACAACAAGCGGGACAGCCCACTTGAGATACTTTTTGTACTTGGACAGGCTGGCCAGGCCGGCGCCTGCCGCTGCCCCGGCCTCTGCCTGGGGCTCCTGGCCGGCCGGCCCGCCCTTCTTTTTCTTCCAGGTCATGGTTATCTTTCCTCCTGATTTGCTGTCTGTCGCCCGCCAAAGGGTATGCTGCCCCCTTGTCTGCGGGAGATTGCTCCCTTATTATAACACACGTGGCGTCAGTGACAAGAAGAAATATTTTTCTTTCATAAAATTTTTAAAAAGACACGCTTTTACATGCCAAATTTTTCATCCCATTTTCACCATTTCACTGCAATCTCTGAAAGTGCAGGCTGCCACGCAAAAAAGAGCTGCCGCACACTAGGTACGGCAGCCCCCGGGTCATGATCTTGTTTCTTCGATGGTGACAAAGACCCCCGCCGGCACGCAGCAGGCCCACTGGCCCGGCTGGCTCAGCCAGCCAAAGTCCTCGCAGACGTGGTCCGGGCACTGGCTGTCCAGAAAGGCGACGGCCCCGTCCTTGACCTGCAGGTGGACGATGTAGCCGCCCACCTCATAATAGTAGTCATAGTCGGTGTCCAGAGGAAGCCATTCGACCACGCCCATCCCAAAATCGGCTTTGGCATACGCCGCCGGACTGTCCGGCCGGCCAAAAGCCAGCCACAGCCCGCCGGCTGCCAGCAGCACCACTGCGGCAAACACGAGGTTCACCAGCCAGCGGCACGGTTTGGGCTGCTGGGTCATGCAGCGTAAGCGGCTGCCTGCTCGCCCGCAATGCGGCCAAAGACCACGAAGTCAGCCACAGCGGTGCCGCCCAGACGGTTGCCGCCGTGGACGCCGCCGGTCACTTCGCCGGCTGCGTACAGGCCGTCGATCACAGTGCCGTCGCCGGCCAGGACCTGGGTCTGGGGGTTGATGGTCAGGCCGCCCATGGTGTGATGGATGCCGGCCGTGACCTTGATGGCGTAGTAGGGAGCGGTGTCCAGCGGCTCGGTGAAGCTGGTGCGGCCGAACTCCTCGTCCACACCGGCGGCGACAGCCGCGTTCCAGTTGTTCATCGTCTCAGCAAAAGCGGTGGGATCCACGCCGATGGCCTCGGCCAGCTCCTCGTAAGTCTCGCCGCTGAAGGTGAAGCCGCTCTCGATGTAGCCCTGGATGACGCCGGAAGCGTCCACCATAGCCTGGTCGATGATCAGCCAGCTGTAGCTGCCCGGCTGCTCGATCTCGGCGGCCGACACGACGTCACGGGTGCCCACTTCGTCGGTGAAGCGGTTGCCCTCGGCATTGACCAGGATAGCGCCGTCGCCGCGCAGGCCCTCAGTGATCAGGGCTGCGGTATTGGCTTCAACGGTGGGATGGATCTGGATCTGGTCCATGTCCACGGTGCCCGCGCCGATGGCCACGGCCATGTCGATGCCCTGGCCCTGCGCGCCAGGCGCATTGGTGGTCATAAAGCCTGCCAGATCGGGCTTATACTCCACGACCATGTCGAGGTTGGCGCCGAAACCGCCGGTGGCCAGAATGACGGCCTTGGCGTTGACGGTGACGGCTGCGCCGTTCTTGTCGGTGGCCTCGATGCCCACGGCTGCGCCGTCGGCGTCGGTCAGGATCTTGTTGGCGGTGGTGTTGAGCAGGATCTCAACGCCTAGCTCCTCGCACTTGGACTGGAGCAGAGGGATCATGTAGCTGCCCACGGAAATGGTCTTGCCCTCGCTGTCCACAGGGCGGTGGATCCGCTTAACGGACGCGCCGCCAAAGCTGGAAACGCTGGTCAGCTCGATGCCCTGTTCCGCCAGCCAGTCGATGGCGTCGGCCGAGTTGGAGCAGAGAGCCTCCACCAGAGCGGGGTCATTGATGCCGTGGCCGCCGATCAGGGTGTCCAGTTCCATCAGCTCGACCGAGTCAAAGTAGCCCTCGGGGTTCGCTTGGTATGCGGCCCACTGCTCGGCCACGGTGTTGGCCAGGGCGGTGATGGTCTCGTTGTCGGCCCACTCGGAGGCGGCGGTCTCCAGAGTCTTTTCGACGCCGGCAGACTCAGTGAATTCATTCTCGTCCTGGGCCGGGGTCTCGGCGGCGTTCATGCCGCCGGTGGCGCGGACCGAGTTGCCGCCCACCATAGCCTGGCTCTCGAGGATGACGACATCCTTGCCGGCCTCAGCGGCGGTGATAGCGGCGGTCATGCCTGCGCCGCCCGCGCCCACGATGACAATGTCGGTGTCGATCACGCGGTCCTCAGCGGCGGAAGCGTCCTCATTGCCGGTGAAGTCGGCCGCGTCCAGACCGGCGGCTGCCAGCGCGGCGGCCAGGGCCTCGTTGATGGCGTCGGAAGTGATGGTCGCGCCCGACACCACGTCGATGGCGCCCTTGTTGCCCGAGACGATCTCGTCCGGGGCGCTCTCGACCACCACCGAGCCGATGCCCTCGGTCTCGCTGTCGCCCACGACCTTGCAGGCCGTGATGACGCCGTCGGTCAGAGTGACGGTGACGGTGACTTCACCCATGCCGGTGGCGGTGCCAGTGAACTCGCCCGACACGCCGCCCGCCTCCCCGGAGGAAGCCGGGGCCGCGGTGGAAGAGGAGCTGCCCCCGCCGCAGGCGGTCAGGCCAAAGGCCATGACGGCTGCCAGCGCGAGCGCTGCAATACGTTTTCTCATGATGCTGTTCCTTTCTTCTTTACCTTGCAGTGTCCGGTAGGCCCGGACGTACCTAGATTTAGTGTACCGGATCGTTATTGTCTTGTCAAGGCGCCCGCGCATTTTGATTCTCTTTTGTAGCTTTTGGGGTTCGATTTACATTTTGGGGGTCTTTGCTTCGGTGGGCTTTAGAAACCAGATGCAGCCAAAACCCGCCGCCGCGGCTCCCAAAGCCAGCCAGTGGCGCCCGGCTTCCAGCCCCAGCGCCCCCGCCAGCAGCGGGAACAGCAGGCTGCCGGCGCTCTGGCCCAGGGCCAGAAAGCCATAGTTCACCCCGGCATGGGGCAGGCCGAACAGGTCGGTGGAAAAAGCCGGCAGGACCGCCGCCAGCGCCGAATAGCAGAACGTCAGCCCGGCGTACACCCCCACCACGGCCCACCCACGGGCAAAGGCAAACCCCGCCGAGAGCCCCGCCGACGCCGCGAACAAAAGCAGATCGGTGGGGCGGCGGCCCAGCCTGTCGCTGAGCAGGGGCATCAGCAGGCGGCCGGCGGTGCTGCCCACGCTGCCCAGCACCACCGCCCAGACCGCCTCCCCTTCCGCCAGGCCGCGCTGGGCCCCCAGCCGCAGGATGATGGGGCTGAACAGCAGCACCGCCGGGGTGGACAGGCAGACCGCCGCCGTGCACAGCCAGTACTGCCGGGTGCGCAGCATCCTGCCGGGGGGATAGTCGGGGCCCGTCCCGGCTTTGGGGCCCGCCGGGGCGCTCCGGGGCGGGTCCTGCAGCAGGGCCGCCCCCGCCAGACAGACCGGCAGGCTGAGGGCTCCCAGCGCCCCGAACACCCGGCGCAACCCCCACAAAGGCGTCAGGGTGCGGATGAACAGGGCCAGGAACGCTCCCGACAACCCCGCCGCCGCTCCGATCACCCCGGTGGCAAAGCCCTTGCGCCCCTGATACCACTTCTGCGCGCAGGACTGGATAGCCGGGTAGAGGAACGCCGTCCCCAGCCCGGCCGGCACGCTGAACGCCAGCGCCACCGCCCAGCCGGCCCCCGCCGGCAGGAACGCCGCCCCCCACAGGCCGGCTTCCAGCAGGGCCGTGCCCCACAGGGCCGCGCAGCGGGGCCCGTGCTTATCCTGCAAAAAGCCCCCGATCACGCACCCGGCCCCATACGACGCGATCAGGACGCTGAACGCCGCGGTCGCCCCCAGCTCCCCCAGGCCATACGTCTCCCGGACCGGCTGCTGCAGCACCCCCCAGGCCGCCGGCAGCCCGGTCAGCAGCTGGATGCCCGCCCCCGCGGCCAGAATGGCCCAGGGATGGGCGGCCACAAATTTCTTTCCCTGCATCCATACGCCCCCTTTGCTCTGCCTTTAGTATTCTACGTTTTTCTCCTCCTAAACCCGGCCGCCGCCTTTTTGGCCCGCTTTCCGGGCTGTTTGGGCGGCCTTGGTTGACAAGCCCGCCTTTTCTTTTATATAATGAGAGACAACACGCCACCGACATCCACAATAGAGAGAGGGAAACCATATGAAAATCCAACCCCTGAAAGGTATGCGGGACCTTCTGCCCGCCGAACAGGCCCTGCGCGACTACATCCAGGGCCAGATCCTCGAAGTTTACCGCGCCGCCGGCTTTGAGCGGATCTCCACCCCCATGCTCGAGGACATGGAGAATCTGGACAAGTCCGAGGGCGGCGAGAACCTGAACCTGATCTTCAAGGTGCTCAAGCGGGGCGAAAAGCTCACCGCCGCGCTGGACGCCGGCAACTACAGCCAGCTGGCCGACATGGGCCTGCGCTACGACCTGACCCTGCCCCTGTCCCGCTACTACGCGGCCAACCGGAACGTCCTGCCCACCCCCTTCAAGGTCATCCAGACCGACCGGGTGTTCCGGGCCGAGCGCCCCCAGAAGGGCCGCCTGCGGGAGTTCGTCCAGTGCGACATCGACATTCTGGGGGACGAGAGCCCCAACGCC
Organism: Candidatus Faecalibacterium faecigallinarum; assembly: GCA_019119685.1. GTDB lineage: Bacteria > Bacillota > Clostridia > Oscillospirales > Ruminococcaceae > Faecalibacterium > Faecalibacterium faecigallinarum. The sequence goes on along the minus strand of DWWN01000067.1, from coordinate 1,579 downwards.
GAGGTGGAGCTGATCGACGTCACCGCCCGGGCCCTGCTCAAGATCGGGTTCGACGGGTTCACCGTCAACATCAACGACCGGCGCATCCTGCGGGGGATGCTGGAGAGCATGGGCTTTGCCCCCGACACGCTGGATTCGGTCTGCATCACCTTTGACAAGATGGACAAGGTGGGCCCCGAAGGGGTGCGGGCCGAGCTGACCGAAAAGCAGATGCCCCCCGCCGCGGTGGACGCCCTGGCCGCCTTCCTGGCCGAAGGGGACGTCACCCTCGAGGCGGTGGCCGCCCGCTGCTCTGACCCGGCCATTGCCGATGACCTGAAATACGTCCTGGAGGCCGCCGGCCGGCTGGCCGGGGGCAAGTATAAGGTCGCCTACTGCCCCAGCCTGGTCCGCGGGCAGGGGTACTACACCGGCATGGTGTTTGAAGTGGTTTGCCCCCAGTTCGCCGGCGCGGTGGCCGGCGGCGGCCGCTACGACAACATGGTGGGCAAGTTCCTGGGGCAGCAGGTGCCGGCCGTGGGCTTCTCCATCGGGTTCGAGCGGGTCTGCGGCATCCTGCTGGAACAGGGCTACCAGATCCCCGGGGCCAAGCCCAAAGTGGCCCTGCTCTACCCCGCCGGGGCCGACTTCCCCGCCGTGCTGGCCAAGGCCGAAGCTCTGCGGGCCGACTACGCCGTCACCGTCCTGGCCCAAGGCAAAAAGCTGGGCAAGCAGCTGGCCGGCCTCGAAGCCGCCGGCTTTGCGGGTGCGGCCTTTGCCGGCAAGGATGAGATCAAATGGTTTGCGAGCCGGGGCTGACCCCCTGCGCCCGGCCGCTGGTGCTGGCCCTGCAGGGCAGCATGGCGGTGGGCAAGACCAGCGCCGCCCGCTGGCTGGCCTCCCATGACCCGGCCCTCCACGTCTGCCTGGAGGACAACACCGCCGTCCTGGCCGAGGTGCGCCGGCGGGGCCTGGACAAGACCCGCCTGCCCGACTACCTGGCCATCCAGCGCCTGTGGATCGGGCAGGAGGTCCGCCGCTGGCAGGCCGCCCAGGCGTACCCCTGCACCGTCCTGGATTTTGGCGCGGAGGAGGTCGAGTTTTATACCCTCCACTACCCCCGCACCATCGGCCGGGACTGGCCGGTGGAGGAGCTGCTGGCCCCCGAGCTGGCCGCCCTGCGGCAGTGCATGCCCCGGCGCATCCTCTTTCTGGACGCGCCGGACCCGGTGCTGCGCCGCCGCAAAGAGGGGGACGCCGCACGGGACCGGGGCTTTTTCGAACATTCCCTCACCGCCCTGCTGCCCCTCAAGCGGGCCTGGTTTGCCGCCAAAGACAACGTGGACTTTCTGGACACCGCCTCCCTCACCCCGGACGAGGTGGGGGCCGCCGTTCTGGACTGGACCGTCCGGCAGCGCCGGGCGTAACAGTAACGCCCCCAAATAAAAACCGAGCCGCCTCCCAGTGTTTGAACTGCCCCAGAATTAGTAGACATGAATAAAAAGACCCTCGTGTAGTGGGGAGCTTAACAGGACTGGCGAAGCGTAAGCGGAGCCAGTCCTGTTTTCAGTTGAATGCGCTCATGGTTGTAGAAGTAGAT
>DWWN01000066.1 GCA_019119685.1 Candidatus Faecalibacterium faecigallinarum | reverse complement strand
AGCCAGAGAGGCAATCTTCTTGAGTTTCATAGTGAATTTTTCCTCCTTATGGTGTATAAAAGATAGAGACCCAAAACAGGCTGAAAGGAAGGTCCTTTTCCTTTCAAAAGCATTATAGCATACCCCCCCCGGTGTCAAGGCCTGATTTACAAATTTTTGGTTTTTGCTTTCTTTTCTTTATTTTCAAACCTTGCACTCCGTTTCGCGCCGGAGGCGCGAGAGTATATTTCGGATTTTTATGCAGTTGTTTTGTATGTTTATTCAGTCAATTTTGCTTTTTCTCGCTGTTTTGGCCCTCTCCGCCGCCTGCGGCGGCACCTCTCCCGCACGCGGGCGAGGCTCCCCTCTCAGGCGCTCCGCGCCAGCTCTCCCGGAGGGAGAGCCAAGTGCACGCCCGTGGACAGCGGGAAACTTTGTGGTAAGGCGAACTTTTTTGTGACTTTGCCTTACCACAAACTTTGTCGTGATTGACGCAGGTACACTTGCCTCCCCCCGCGGGGGAAGTGTCACAGCGCTTTGCGCTGTGACGGAGAGGGGAGAAAAAGGCGCGCCCGCAGGGCGCGCATACGAAATCGGAGCGGCGGGCGGCTGGCGCTCGGAAAAAGCGATGCGCAATTTCCTCTAAAGCGCAGTAAAGAGCTTTTTCAGCCAGACGCCCAGAGCGACCTTCTGCTTTTTGGCTCCAGGGGGACACCCCCTGGTCGTTGCGGGTGGGTAGGGAGTCCAGAGGGCCTAGGGAGGGGGAATCGAAACACCCTCCCTGGCCCTCTGGCCCCTGCGGAGCAGAAACAACCCAAAAAGAAAAGCGCCCGCTGATCACGGACGCTTGAACGTTTTATGCCTGCCAAACCGGCAAAGCATATTTTTGGAGATATTTTTCGTCAGTACGTTTCCCGCAGCTTTTGGCCCAGGGCGGCCAGACGGGCCCGCACCTCGGCGGGGGCGGTGACGGTCACTTTGCCGCCAAAGCCGCACACCCACCCCAGGAAGGGGTCGCTGACACAGACCGGCGTGGTGAAGTGGAAGCCGCCATCCGGCTCTTTGAACAGGATCAGGTCCCGGCCAAAGCGGTCCAGCATGGCCTCCCGCAGATCGGCGGTGCAGCGCATCGTGACGCGGTACTCGGGCCCGCCGTACATCTGAAAGTGCTTTTTCAGGTAGGCCGGCAGATCAAAGCCGCTCAGCAGCTCTTTGCCGCGGCAGGGCCGCTCCTGCAGGACCTGCACCTGGCTCATGCGGTCCACCCGGTAATGGCGGATGCCCGCCGGGGTGTCGTAGTCCTGGTAGGCGATCAGGTAGTAGCTGCCGTCGTTCCAGGCCATCTGCCAGGGGCTGACGGTGTGGTCCCTGCCGTTTGAGTAGTGGAAGGACACCTGCCGGTGGGTGTTGATGGCCTCGTGCAAAGCGTCGATGGTGTAGAGGACGGCGGGGTTCTGGCTGCGGGGGCGGCCCGCCACGTACACCTGGCGCTGCAGCTGGGCCGCGTCGTAGCGGCTGGCCAGCTGCTCCAATTTGGCGATCAGGTCGCCGGTCTTGTCCCGCGGGATGAACCGGCAGCTCTGCACCGCATCCACCAGCAGTTTGAGCTCGGCCAGCTCGAAGGTGCGGCTGCCCAGCCAGTATCCCCCGCCCCGGCCCCGCTGCAGCAGGATGTCATACCCCATCTGCCGCAGGGCCTCGATGTCGGTGTAGATGCTCTTGCGCTCGCAGGGGATGCCCTGGGCGGCCAGCTTTTCGGCCAGCTGGGGCACCGTCAGACGGTGGCGCTCGTCGGTCTCGCTCTCAAAAATGCGCGCGAGGGCCAACAGCTTGTGTTTCTGCTTTTCCTGTCTGGCCATGGCGAAACCTCCCTTGTTCCGGGCTACAGCCCGGCTCAGACTGTCGAAAAAGTCCTGTCCAGCCGACATGTGCGGATGGACGGGACTCATACAGGGAAATTTAGCACAGAGAGTGTGCGAGCCGCTTTGCGGCGAGTGCGCGGTTCTGTGCTAAATTTTGTCCCCAGGGGGATATTAGGGGGAAGGAATTTCTGTCGCGCGTATGCGCGCAGAAATGGGTTCCCCCTAAAGCGTGGCGTTTTTCGCCACGCTGGTCCCGGGCCGCAGCCCGGCTGTTATTTGTCGAACATGGCGCGCCGGCGGGTGGACAGGCGGAACATCTCCTCCAATCCCTGCCGGTCGCCGTCGGCCAGGGCCTGCCGCAGCTGGCCCAGCGCCGCGCCGAACTGGTCGATCTCGGCGATCAGGTTCTCCCGGTTCCACAAAAACAGCTCGGACCACATGGTCTCGTTGATCTTGGCGATCCGGGTCAGGTCCCGGAAGGAGTCGCCGGTGTACTCACACAGGGCGGTGTTGTCGTTGGCGCACATCAGGCTGACCGCGATGGCGTGGCACAGCTGGCTGACGTAGCCGATCATCTGGTCGTGCTCGGCGGGGGTGAGGGTGGAAATGTGCTCAAAGCCCAGCACCTCGGCCAGCTCGGTGATCCAGACGATGGCCTTCGGGGTGTTGCGGGGGGTGGGGGTGATGATGAAGTTGGCGGGGGCAAAGTTGACCTCCGCCGCGTGCTCCACGCTGGAAGTCTCCCGCCCGGCCATGGGATGGCTGGCAATGAACTCCACCCCCGGCGGACACATCGCCTGGATGGGCTCCACCAGCCCCGTCTTGACGCCCGACACATCGGTGAAGATGCAGCCCGGCTTGAGCAGATGGCCGTACTGCCGGAACCATTCCAGCAAAGTGGTGGGGTAAAGGCCAAAGATGACGTAGTCGGCCTCCCGCACCAGGTCCTCGAAATCGTGGGTCTTGCCGCTGCGGATGTAGCCCTTTTCCAGGGCGTACTGCAGGTGCTTTTCGCTGCGGTTGATGCCGTCCACGGTAAAGCCGGCTTTGGTCAGTTCCAGGGCGTATTTGCCGCCCAGCAGGCCCAGGCCCACGATCAGATAGCGTTTGGATTTGTCAAGCATCGGTTTGCACCTCCACGCCCAGCTGCCGCACAGCGGCAAAGAAGCCGGGCCAGCTCTTGGCCACCGCCTCAGCCCCGTCGATCTGCACCGGCAGGCCGGCGGCCGCGGCCAGCACCGTCAGGCTCATGACCACCCGGTGGTCGTTGTGGCCCCAGAGGGGGCCGGCCGGGGCGTGCAGGGCGCTGCGGCGGACGGTGACGGTCCCGCCGTCGCTCTCGATCCGGCCGCCCAGCTTGCGCAGCTCCTGCTCCATGGCGGCGATGCGGTCGCTCTCTTTCAGGCGGAGGCGGCCGGCGTTGGTGATGACCGTCTCCCCCTCGCACAGAAGGCCCAGCGCCATGAGGATGGGCCCCAGGTCGGGGCAGTCGGCCAGGTCGATCTTCGTCCCGTGCAGCGCGCTTTTCTGGAAGCGCACCCCGCCGGGCACCGCCTCCGCCCTGCCGCCGCACCGGCGCAGGATGTCCAGGATGACGGCATCCCCCTGCAGGGTGCCGGGCTCCAGCCCGGTGACGGTGACGTCCCCGGCCAGCACGCCCAGCGCCGCCGGGAAAGCCGCCTGGCTCCAGTCCCCTTCGATGGCCATATCCCGGGGGCGGTATGCCTGCCCGCCGGGGACGGCGAGGGTGTATTCATCCAGCCATGCGCTGGCCACCCCAAAGCGGCTCTGGGCCGCCCGGGTCATCTCGATGTAGCTGCGGCTCTCCACCGGGGGCTTGAGGCACAGCCGGCTGTCCCCGTCCAGCAGGGGCAGCGCGAACAGCAGCCCGCTGATGAACTGGCTGGACACATCCCCCGCCAGCGAAAAGCAGCCGGGGCGCAGCGGCCCTGCCACCGTCAGGGTATCCCCCTCCTGCTCGAACCGCAGCCCCTGCGAGGCGAACAGCTCCTGATAGACGCTCTGGGGCCGCTGCATCAGCCGCCCCCGGCCGGTAAAGGCCACCGGCCGGCCGGTCAGCGCCGCCAGCGGGATCAGGAAGCGGAGGGTGCTGCCGCTTTCGCAGCAGTCCACCGGGGCGGCGGGGGCCTGCAGCGGGGCCGCCCCCGCGATGCGGGCCCAGCTTTCCCCTGCCTCTACCTGCGCGCCCAGCGCGGCGGCTGCCGCGAGGGTGGCGTCGATGTCCTGGCTGTGGGCCAGGCCGGTCAGGCGGCTCTCCCCGTCCGCCAGCGCCGCGCAGAGGACGGCCCGGTGGGCCATGCTCTTGCTGGGGGGCGCGGCCAGGACGCCGGAGGGCGGCGGGCCGGGACGGATATAAACCGTCATGGGTCACATATCCCGGCCGATGGCCCAGGCCACCTGGCGGCACTTGGCCATTGCCTGGGCAAAGGCATCGGGGGTCAGGCACTGGGCGCCGTCGCTCCAGGCGTGGCGGGGGTCGTAGTGGACCTCCACCTCCAGGCCGTCGGCGCCGGCGGCCACCGCCGCGATCATCATGGGCTCCACCAGGTTGGACTTGCCGGTGGCGTGACTGGGGTCCACGATGACCGGCAGGTGGGTCTTTTCGTGGATGATGGGCACGGCGGACAGGTCCAGGGTGTTGCGGGTGTACTTTTCAAAGGTGCGGATGCCGCGCTCGCAGAGGATGACGTTCTCATTGCCGCCGGCCATGATATACTCGGCGCTCATGATCCACTCCTCGATGGTGTTGCACAGGCCCCGCTTGAGCAGCACCGGCTTGTGCATCTTGCCCACCGCCTTGAGCAGCTGGAAGTTCTGCATATTGCGCGCGCCGATCTGGACCACGTCCACATATTCCTCGAACTCGGGGATGCGCTCCTCGCTCATCAGCTCGGAGACGATGGGCAGGCCGGTGGCCTCGCGGGCCTTGACCATGTCCAGGATGCCCTCGGTCTCGAGGCCCTGGAACGAGTAGGGCGAGGTGCGGGGCTTGTACGCGCCGCCGCGGAACAGGGTCGCGCCGCCGGCCTTGACGCTGCTGGCGATCCGCAGGGCCTGCTCCTCGCTCTCGATGCTGCAGGGGCCGGCCATGACGGCGATCTTCTCCTTGCCGCCGATCTTGACGCCGCCGCAGTCGATCACCGAGTCGGCGGGGTGGAACAGGCGGTTGGCGCGCTTATAGGGGGCCGACACGCGGGTGACGTTGTCCACCCAGGGGTTGGCCAGGATGCTGCGCTCGTCCAGCTTGGTGGTGTCGCCCACCAGGCCGAACACGTTGTAATCGGTGCCCGAGATCAGGGTCACGGACAGGCCCTGCTTTTCAAATTGATCGACGATCTTGTCCAGTTCTTCCTGCGGGGTGCCTTTTTTGGTGGAAATAATCATGGGTGCTCGTTTCCTTTCTGTTTTTCTTTTCGCTTTATATACTCACTGTGCAAACAGTTCGTTCAATGCCTGCAGGGCGCGGGCCGCCGCATCCTCCGCCGTGCCGTCGTTGGGGATGACGGCGTCGGCGGCCTGTTCGTAGAGGGGACGCCGCTCGGCCTCCATCGCCCGCAGCGCCTCAGGGCTGGAGGAAAGGGGCCGCCCGCCCCCCACCGCCAGCGCTTCCAGCGGGCGGTCCACAAAGAGGACCAGCCCGTTCTGGCGCAGGGCCCGGACGTTTTCGGGCCGTTTGACCACGCCGCCCCCGCAGGAGATGAGCAGGCCGCTCTCCTTGCCGAAGCGGCGGACCTGTTCGGTCTCGCGGGCGCGGAAGCCGTCCTCCCCTTCGGCGGCAAAGATCTCGGGGATGCTGCGGCCGTCCGCCCGGACGATCTCCTCGTCCAAATCCACGAAGGGACGGCCCAGCGCCGCGGCCAGGGCCCGGCCCAGGGTGGTCTTGCCGCTGGAAGGCATCCCCACCAGGGACACGTTCAAAATATCCCGCCGGAGGGCGGCGGCGCTGCGGCGGATCTCCCCTTCCCGGTCCGCAAAGGGCTTGTCCAGGAAATATTCCGCCGCCCAGACCGCCTGGGCCACCAGCATTTCGAGGCCGCAGGCCGTCACGGGGACGCCGGCCTCCTCCGCGCACAGCAGCAGCTCGGTGCGGGCGGGGTTATACACCACGTCCACCACCGCTTCCAGCCCCGGCATGGCGGCCACATCCAGAAGGCACTGCCCCACATCGGGGTACATCCCCGCCGGGGTGGTGTTGATGACGACCTGCGCCCCCGACCGGACCGCCTCCTCGTAGGAGATCCAGCCCTTGGCCGGGTCGGGGCGGCGGCTGGCGGTCAGCACGCGGGCTGCGCCCTCATCCCGCGCCACCGCGGCGGCTGTGTTGTGGGTGCCGCCGGTGCCCAGGATCAGGACGGTGCGGCCCGCAAACGCCACCCCGCGGCTGCGGCACAGATGGGCAAAGCCCATGTAATCGGTGTTCCAGCCGTACAGTTTGCCGTCCCGGTTGACCACCGTGTTCACCGCGCCGATGGCTGCGGCGCGGGGGTCGATCTCATCGCAATATTCCATCACCAGCCGCTTGTAAGGGATGGTGACGTTGATGGCCCGGAAGGGCCGTTCTTCCAAAAAGCGGCGGGCCTCCGCCTCGGTGGGCAGGGGGTGCAGCTCGTATTCATAGCCGCACAGCCGCTCGTGGATGATCTTGGAATAAGAGTGGCCCAGCTTGGAGCCGATCAGACCGTATTCCATGCAGCGCCCTCCTCCCGGTAAGTGTCGGGGCGGACCATCCAACCCTCGCCGTAGCGCGCGGTGAGCAGGTCGCCCACCGCCAGGGCCGCCGCGCAGGTCTGCACCACCGCCGCCCGGGGCACGATGCAGGGGTCGTGGCGGCCTTTGATGGAAAGGCTGGCGTTCTCCCCCGCTTTATAGTCCACCGTCCGCTGTTCTTTGTAGATGCTGGGGGTGGGTTTCACCACCGTGCGGTAGACCACCGGCATTCCGTTGGCAAGGCCCCCGTTGATCCCGGCGTTGCGGTTGGTCTCGGTGTAGATATGGCCGTCCCGGATGCGGAGGGGGTCGTTGGCCTGGCTGCCCCGCAGGTCTGCAAAGCCGAACCCGGCCCCGAACTCGATGCCCTTGACGGCGGGCACCGAAAAGGCCATGTGGGCCAGCACGCTCTCCACGCTGTCAAAGAAGGGTTCCCCCACGCCGGCGGACAGGCCGAGGATCGCCGTCTCCAAAATGCCCCCCACGCTGTCCCCCTCTGAGCCTGCGGCCCGGATGGCAGCCTGCATGGGCGCTTCGGCGCTCTGGTCCAGCAGGGCGAAGCCCGCCCCGCGGGCGGCCAGGACATCCAGCTGGGCGGCCAGGGCCGCCGGGTCGTCCTGGGCAAAGGGGGTGTCGGCCAGGCCGGCGCAGCGGGCGATGTGGGTGGCGATGCGCACCCCCGCCCGTTCCAGCGCCCCCAGCACGACGCCGCCCCCGGCCACCAGGCCGGCGGTGATCCGCCCCGAGAAGTGCCCCCCGCCCCGGGCATCCTGAAAGCCGCGGTAACGGGCGTAGGCGGTGTAATCGGCGTGGCCGGGCCGCAGCAGGGCCGCAGTGGCGGCGTAGTCGGCGCTGCGGGTGTTGTGGTTTTCGATCAAAAGGGTGATGGGGGTGCCGGTGGTGTGGCCGTCCACCACGCCGGACAGGATGCGGATCTCGTCCGCCTCCACCCGCGCGGTGGAAAGCCCGTCGCCCCGGGCCCGGCGCTTGTCCATCAGGGCGGCCAGGGCCGCCTGGTCCACCGGCACCCCGGCGGCCATCCCGTCCAGGACAGCCCCCACGCCCGCGCCGTGGCTCTCCCCAAAGATGGTCAGGCCGAGGGCGCTGCCAAAGGTGTTCTTCATGCCTTGTCCTCCAGGCCCAGCAGGGCGCGCAGGCTCTCCACCGGGACCGTCTCGGTCCGCCAGCAGCCCAGCCCCGGCACCTTGACCAGGGTGATCTGGCCGCCCTGGGCCTTTTTGTCGTGGAGCATCTCGGCGTAGACCTTTTCCTTGTCAAAGCCGGTGCGGGTTGGCAGGCCCAGGCGGCGGTAGACTGCCCGCGTGCGCTTGCGCAGGGCTTTGTTCTCGATCATGGGCAGCATCCCCAGGGCCACGCACTCGCCGTGGAACAGGCCGGTCTTGCGGCGGCCCTTGATCCCCTTGACGGCCTCGATGCCGTGGCCGATGGTGTGGCCGAAGTTGAGGGCTTTGCGGGCGCCGTGCTCGGTCTCGTCCTGCTCGACGATGCCCTTTTTGAACTTCAGGCTGCGGTAGATGATGGTGTCGATTTCGGCGTCCACATCGCCGCTTTCAAAGATGCCGAACAGCTCGGGGTCGGCCAGCAGGCTGGCCTTGACGGCCTCGGCCAGGCCGTTGATGAAGTGGCGGCGGGGCAGCGTGGACAGGGTGTCGGCGTCCACGATGACCAGTTTGGGCTGCCAGAACGCCCCCACCACGTTTTTGGTGTCCCCCAGGTCCACGGCGGTCTTGCCGCCGATGGAGGAATCGATCATGGACAGGGTGGTGGTGGGGCAGTTGATAAAGTCGATGCCCCGCATATAGACGGCAGCGGCAAAGCCCGCCAGATCGCCCACGACGCCGCCGCCCACCGCGACGACCAGGTCGCCCCGGCCCAGCCCGGCGGCCAGCATCTGCTGCAGCACGCTCTCCAGGGTCTTGAGGCTCTTGCTGGCCTCGCCCTGGGGCACCGTGATGATGGCGGCCTCCCGGCACTGGTCGGCCACCTGCCGGGCGTACAGGGGCGGCACCCCGTCGTCGGTGACGACGGCGACCCGGCGGTTGAGGTTGGCGAACTGGTACAGGTTCTGCAGCGCCCCCCGCCGCAGGATGATCTCGTAGCTGCGGGGGCCCAGGTTCATGGTCAGCTTGGTGCCAAGAAACGCTTCGCTCATTTTGTATACACTCCTAACATACGTACCGTCCGGCAGGTGCGGTCCAGCTCCCGCAGCAGGGCCTCGCTCTCGGCCCTGGCGGGGTCGCCCACCAGCTCGGCGTAAAAATAATATTCAAAGGGCATATGGGGCATGGGCCGGCTCTTGATGGACTCCATGTTGAAGCCGGAAGCGCCGATCTTCTGGATGACGGCGGCCAGCTTGCCGGGCTTGTTGTCCACCGTGAACAGGAGGGAAAAGCGGTTGCCCCGGGTGGGCTTTTCCCGGCTGATGACGATGAAGCGGGTGGTGTTGTCGCCGTCGGTGTTGATGTCGGGCACCAGCACTTCCAGCCCGTAGAGGGCCGCGGTCTCCCGGCTGGCGATGGCCGCCTTGGAGCGGTCCCCGCTTTCGGCCACGAATTTGGCGGCCATGGCGGTGTTGTCCATGGCGGTGCAGGGCAGGCGCATCTGCTTCAAAAAGGTCTCGCTCTGGGAGATGGCCTGCTGGTGGCTGTAGACGTGCCGGATCTCCGTCAGGCTGGCGCCGGGCAAAACCAGCAGGTTCTGCCGCACCGGCAGATCGTACACCTGCACCACCCACAGCTCGGTGTGCTTATAGCACAGGTCCAGCACCGCCGACACGTCCCCGGCGTGGCTGTTCTCAAAGGGGACCACCCCGCAGGCGGCGTCCCCCGCCGCCACTTTGGCGAACACTTCGTCCCAGGTGGGGCAGCTGACCGCCTCGGCGTGGGGGAACAGCTCCCGCAGGGCGATGTGGGCGAACGCCCCCTCCACCCCCTGATAGGCCACCCGGTTCTGGCCCAGCAGCAGCGCCTCGTACTGGCGGGCCAGGGCCATCCGGTTACGGACATGGTCCAGATAATAGGGCCGCAGGGCCGGGTCCTCGATGCGGTCCGCCGCTTTTTGCAGCACCTGCTCTTCCCGGGCAGGGTCATGGATGGGCAGGCCGTGGGCCTTTTTGTACTGCGCCACCTGCACCACCGCCCGCATCCGCCGCTCAAACAAAGCGGCCAGCTGGGCGTCCACCGCGTCGATCTCCTGACGGGCCTGTTCCAGGGTATCCATGGCGGGTCACTCCCTTCTCTTGTCAAAATACAACTGTCTATGGTCTGTCATGCAGTTTGTCATGCAGTTATTATACCATATACCGGACGGCCAGACAATCGCACAGGAAACAGTTTTTCATGACTGACACCGAGGGAAAATTCAGTAAAATAAACAAGAAAAAGCGCCCTGTCTCTGTACGAAAAACAGGGCGCTGTGCAATGCCGTTATGTCTGCCGCCGCAGCTGGGCAAAGCTCCGCGGCTGCCCATAGCAGGGCGCGTAGGGGTTATCCAGCTCGGAAGGGCGGGGCGGCCGGGACGGAGCGGGGCGCGCCGCCGGCCGCCGGGGCTTTTTCCACCGGCGGACCAGGCGCAGCCGCTTCAAGAGGCGTCCTCCGCAGCCGTCGAGACGGCCCCGGCGGTCAGTTTCTCCCACAGAGGCTCGCCCGGGGCGATGCTCTTGGCCGAGCCCTCGTTCCACGCGCCGCGGAACCCGATGTAGAACTGGCTCATATACTCCTGGCTGTCGCCCGAGCCGCTCTGGGTGGCGTCGGGGCCGTAGCTGCCCAGGTCCAGCCCGGTCAGCACCGGGCAGTCGGTCCAGCGGTAGACCATGTTCCACCAGTCCTCGTCCGAGTCCCCGGCGGGCAGGGAGCCGTCCAGATACCGCAGCGAGCCGGTGTTCTCCTCAAAGCCGGCGGGGTCGTAGAGGATATAAATGGCGCTCATGGCCCCCTGGACGTCGGCGGCCAGCTTGGTGGTGCCGGCCATGGTCAGGTAGGCGTCGGTGTCCGACTGGGTGTCCTCGCTGTAGTTCAGGGTGTACACGTTGAGTGTGACGACCGTCTCCCCGTCCCCGTTCAGGTCCTCGCCAAAGGCGGCCAGCTGGGTCTCGAGGGCGTTCACCGTGTCCTCGGGCAGGTAATAGGGCGCCACCACCGCGACGTTGTAGTCGGGGTGGACGGTAAAGAAATACTGCCCGATGAAGCAGTACCCCACAAAACCCACCGCAATGACGGCGATGACCACCCACTTGAGGTTATAGTCCCACCAGTTGTTCCAGCGCTCTTTGCGGGTATAGGTGCGCTCCTTGACGGGGCGCACGTCCTCCTCGGTGATGTTGCGTTCGTAACGATAACTTGCCATGGTCGCGCTCCTTAAATGACGGTATGGTCCAGGCGGCTGAGGGCGGCCAGGATGTTCTGGCGGACGGCCTCGGGCAGCTGGCGCTGCTCGTCCTTGCTCATGCCGGCGGTACGGATGGCGGGCAGGATGGTGACCCGCACCGTCCCCGGATGGACGATGTAGTTGTGGCTCTCGTACAGGCCGCGGGCCCCGCTGATGGCCACCGGCACCACCGGCACGCCGGACTTGATGGCGATGCGGAAGGCACCGGCCTTGAATTCACCCACGCCCCCTTCTTCCCCTTTGTAGCGGGTGCCCTCGGGGAAGATGGTGAAGCTGTCCCCGCCTTTGACCACCGCCGAGGCGTCCTTCAAAGCCTGCAGCGAGCCGCGCACGTCGTCCCGCTCCACATAGACGCAGCCCAGCAGGCGCATCCACCGGCTGAGCAGGGGGATGCGGGCCAGCTCCTCTTTTGCCAGGATGCCGTGGGGATGGTCCAGGCTGACCAAAACCAGCGGGATGTCAAAATAGCTGCGGTGGTTGCCCACAAAGACCACCGGCTGCCCGGCGGGGATGTGCTCCTGCCCCTCCACGATCAGCTGGACCCCGGCCACCCGCAGCAGGCCGCGGCACCAGCGCGGGATATGCTCGTTCACGATCCGGCGCAGCGTCTCGCGGTCGCCGGCGGCCAGAGCCTTTTCGCCCCGGCGCAGCACCGGGTAATACAGCAGCATATAGCCGAACATATAGATGTACATGATGATCGTCCGCAGGACGTACAGGATCTTCAAATCAAATCTCTCCCCTTTCGTCGTTGCATCCATTGTAACACAGTTTGCCGGAAAATGGGAGATGGAAACAGTTTTTTTACAAAACCGCCCGGCGTGGGGTCTTGCAAAATCCGCCAAATACAGGTATTATGTATTATGAACAAAAGCATCCGGGAATTGCTTTTTATGCTGGGCGGTTTTGACAGCCGCCCGAGAGAGGGAATGCACCATGGGACTTTTTACAAATTATACCAAAGAGGGGCCCGGCGTTGACAAGGACGCCCCCCGCAAGACCGGCGTCGGCCGCTTCTTCGAGCTGGTGGGCCGGGACATGAACGGGATGTTCCTCGCCAACCTTTTGGCCTGCCTGGGCTTTGCCCCGGTGATCTGCCTGGTGTACATCGGCTTTTTGATGAACAGCCTGCTGGTGATGGTGGTCAGCGCGGCTGTGGGCGGCATCCTGGCCGGCCCGGTGCTGGCCGGCATGTACGACACGGTGCTGCGCGCCCTGCGCGACGAGCCCGGCTACTGGTGGACCACCTACCGCCGGGCCTTCCGCCAGAACTTCAAGGCCAGCATCCTGCCCGGCATCGTCTACTGCGTCATCGTGACGCTGCAGATCTTTGTGGTCTACTTCTGCTTCAGCATGCTGGCCCAGGGGGTCAATGTGGACACCGGGATGTGGGTGGCCGCCGTCCTCAACCTGGTGGTGTTCCACATGCTGTTCGCCTATATGTGGCCCCAGGTGGTCCTGCTGGACCAGCCTTTCCGCCAGACGCTGGCCAACAGTGTGCGGTGTATGCTGGCGTTCCTGCCCCACGCCCTGGCGGCCTCCATCATCCAGATCGTGTTCTGGGGGCTGGTCATCCTGTGCATGCCTTTGGGCATCCTGCTGATGATCGTGTTCGGCTTCTGGTTCACCTGTGAGCTGTGCTGCCAGATCGTCAGCGGCGACCTGGAGCGGGTGTTCCACATCGAGGAACAGATCCGCGCCAAGAAGGAAGCCGAACTGGCCCAGGCCCTGGCCGCCGAGCGGCAGGAGGGCGGCGAGCCGCAGGACGAAGCCCAGGCGGCGCAGGCCGAAAGCGGCGTATGGCCGCCGCGGAAGGGAACGACCGGGGATGGAACAGAAAAATAACCTGATCTTACAGGGGACCGAGACGTTTTCCCGCGGGGCGCTGGACAACGTCGCCCTCGAAAACGGGTGCCTGGTGCTGGACAGTTCCGCCGGGCGCTACCTGCCCTACGGCAGCTATACATCGCCCGAGCTGGCCATGCCGGCGTTCTGCAACCTGAACGTCAGCTGGAACGCCCTGGCCCCCGACAACACCATGCTGGAAGTCCGCTGCCGGGTCTATGCCGGCGGGGACTGGACCAACTGGATGAGCTTCGGCAAGTGGGCCCCCGACTACCCCCGCCGCAGCGTACATACCCAGACCGGGGATGGCCAGGTCTTTCTGCTGGGGGACACCGTCACGGTGGCCGCTCCCGGCGGCGGCGTGGGCATCCAGCTGCAGGTCAACCTGTCCTCCAACGACGGCAAGGTGACCCCGGCGGTGCGGCTGCTGGCCGCGGCGGTCCGGCCCCTGGCCTGGGAGCGGCAGGACGGCGCCGTCATCAACCGCCGGCTCTACCTGCCCGAATACAAACTGTCCGGCCGCGACCCCAGTTTCGGCCGGGAAATGGATCTTTCCCTGGTGGTGGCCTCCCTGATGAACCGCTGGGGGGAGGACATCCTGCCCGAAGAAGTGGCCTACACCATGTTCGACGGGGCCACCAACGGGGTGCACAACGCGGCCTACGCGGTAGCCGCCGCGGCCTGCTGCGGCTACCCCGCCTGGCAGGGCTGGCTGGACCTGAAAGAGCTGCGGGCCCAGATCCACGACGGCTGCTCGGTGGGCGTGGAGATGGAGACCCGCCTGGCCGGCCAGAAAGAGCCGGTCCGGGTCTGGATGGCCCTGCGGGGCTTTGGCCACGACGAGGACATCCTGGCCAATTATGTCCTCCTCAACGACCCCACCGCCAGCGACGGCGCAGTGGCACGGACCATGCCGGCCGCCGACTTCCAGCGGTTTTTCACCGGGCGGGCCATCATCCTGCGGCCCAAGCCCCGGGGTGTCCCCACCACCCGGCCCTGCCGCATCCGCTGCGGGCTGGAGGACGCCGGGAACGGGGAATGGTTCTTTACCCGCAAGGGGGTGCGAGACCCTCTGCCCGAGGATTTCAGCGGCTGGACCGCCTGCACCCTTTACGACGGGGTGGCCCACGCCACCACCGCCCACAAGACCTTCCGCCGGATGGAGCGGACCGAAGCCGGCGGCCTGCATTTCCCCGCCGAAGCGGCCCAGACCGGGGGCCGGTGCTGCGTCTATGCCGTAGACCAGACGGGCCAGATGCGGGTGGCCGAGATCCTGTTGCCTCACCCCGCCGGGACAGCCGGCGCGGATTGATTACACACATTCTGGCACGCAGCCAGCCAGGCCAAGGCCCGGCTGTCCATGCACTACGATGGGAGGAACGATTATGGCAAAAACGATCATCACTTTGAGCCGGGAGTACTGCACGGGCGGGCGCTTCATCGCCCAGGATGTGGCCGACGCATTGGGCGTCAAGCTCTACGACAAGGAGCTGATCACCATGGCGGCCCGTGACTCCGGCCTGTCCGAAGAAGCTGTGGCCGCAAGCGAAAAGCGCCACACCCACAGCCTGCTGTACAGCCTGTACACCATGGGCACCGACCTGCCCCTGAGCGACCAGGTGTTCATCCTGCAGAGCCGGATCATCAAAAAGCTGGCCGAGGAAGGCCCCTGCGTCATCCTGGGCCGCTGCGCCGACTATGTCCTGCGGGAGCGCACCGATGTGCTGCACGTCTTTGTCCACGCCCCTCTGGCCTGGCGGCGGGAATACGCCAAGACCAACCCCATCGTCAAGGCCACCACCGAAAAGGGCATCCGGGACGAGATCGACAAGACCGACCGCCAGCGCGCCGCCTACTACAACTACTACACCCAGAACCGCTGGGGCGACGTCCACAACTATGACCTGAGCGTCAACGCCGCTCTCGGCAAGGATGCCTGTGTCAAGATGATCCTGGCCGCTGTGGAAGCCAAGGAGAAATCCATGGGCTGATGCCGCCGGGAGGCCGGGACACGCCGCGAAACAAACAAGCCGTTGAACCATGGGCAGGGTGCGGGCGCATTCTGCCCATTTTTTCGGCCCGCCGGAAGGAATACTAAGACAGGGCCCTGCCCCAAAGGAGGCATCCGTTATGATGAAAAACCTGAAATGGAACCTGATCCTCATGAGCCTTTTATACCTGGCGCTGGGGCTGTTTCTGCTGGCGGTGCCCGGCGTGGCTCTGAACATCGTCTGCTATGCGCTTGGCGGAGTGGTGCTGGCCTGCGCCGCCGTCCAGCTGATCCGCTATTTCACCTTTGAGCGCAAGGTGTTCCAGAGCTCCTTCACCCTGATCTCGGGGCTGGTGTGCCTGGGCCTGGGCGGCTTTCTGATCCTGCGCAGCGACATCGTGGTCCGCATCCTGCCCATCGTGTTCGGCTTGTTCGTGCTGTTCGACAGCCTGGGCCGGCTGCAGAACGCCCTGGAGCTGCGCCGCTGCGGCTATCCCAGCTGGAAGTGGTTCATCCTGCTGGCCCTGCTCAGCGTGGTGCTGGGGGCCATCATGATCTTCGACCCCTTCGGCGCCATGGAGACCCTGGTCATGGGCATCGGCATCATCCTGCTGATCGAAGGCGCCTTCAACCTGGGCGGCGCCATCTACACCGCGCTGGCGGTCCGCCGGTTCAACAAGCTCCATGCCGAGACCCAGTCGGCCCTGGAGGCTGCCACCGGCCTGGACCTGGACGGGGACGGTGTCATCGGCGCCCCGCGCACCTCCGCCGATGTGGAGGCCACCGCCCGGGAGCTGGACACCGTAGACGAGAGCGCGGAAGTGCACCAGGAATAACGCCTGCGCGCTTCAGGGGGGCCGCCCCCATACGGCAGGCCGCCGCCCCTTTTCCGCAGTCCCCGGGGACAGCCTTTGCCGCAGAGACGCGCACTCGCCCCAGGGCGGCCCGCACACTCTCTGCGGCAATTTCCCTGCCTGCGTCCTGCCCGGCCGCATATGTCAGCCGGACAGGACCGATTTCCATGGGTCAATTTTATACTTTAAGGAGAAAGAGAATGGACAAATACGATCTGATCATTGTGGGTGCAGGCCCTGCCGGCATCTTTACGGCCGTGGAACTGCTGCGCCACGGCAGCCGGAAAAAGATCCTGCTGGTGGAAAAGGGCAAGCCGGTGGAGCAGCGCCGCTGCCCCAAAGCCCAGCTGGGCTACTGCGTCAACTGCCGGCCCACCTGCGCCATCACCACCGGTTTTTCGGGGGCGGGGGCGTTCTCGGACGGCAAGCTCAGCCTGTCCTATGAGGTGGGCGGCGACCTGCCCACCCTGATCGGCGCCGACTTCGCCCAAAAGCTGATCGACTACACCGACAAGATCTACCTGGACTTCGGCGCAGACCCCCATGTGGAGGGCATCTACACCGGCGAGGAGATCCGGGAGATCCGCAAAAACGCCATCAAGGCCGGCCTCAAGCTGGTGGACTGCCCCATCCGCCACCTGGGCACCGAGAAGGCCCACCAGCTCTACCAAGCCGTGGAAGAGCACCTGCGGGCCGCCGGGGTGGAGATGCTCTTTTCCACCGAGTGCGAGAACATCCTGCTGGAGGACGACGTCTGCCGCGGGGTGATCGTCCGGGAGGCGGGCGGCCAGCCCCGCACCATTTATGCCGATACGGTGGTGATCGGCACCGGCCGCCGGGGCGCCGACTGGCTGGAAAAGCTCTGCGCCGAACACCACATCGCCCACAAGCCCGGCACCGTGGACATCGGCGTCCGGGTGGAGTGCCGCAACGAGGTGATGGAAAAGGTCAACCGGGTGCTGTACGAGTCCAAGCTGATCGGCTATCCCCGCCCCTGGAAGAACAAGGTGCGCACCTTCTGCCAGAACCCCGGCGGCTTTGTGGCCCAGGAGAACTACGACAACGACCTGGCCGTGGTCAACGGCCACAGCTACAAGGAGAAAAAGAGCGAGAACACCAACCTCGCCATCCTGGTGTCCCACAACTTCACCGAGCCCTTCAACCAGCCCATCGCCTACGCCCAGAAGGTGGGCGAGCTGACCAATATGCTGGGCGCAGGCCGCATCATGGTCCAGCGCTACGGCGACATTTTGGACGGCAAGCGCACCTGGCCCGAGGAGCTGGCCCGCAGCAACGTCCGCCCCACCCTGACCGACGCGGTGGCCGGGGACATCACCGCCGCCATGCCCTACCGTGCCATGACCAACATCATCGAGTTCATCAAGATGCTGGATATGGTGGTGCCCGGCTTCGCCGCCTATGAGACCCTGCTCTACAGCCCCGAGCTGAAGTTCTACTCCAACAAGGTCAAGATGGACCAGAACCTGGATACCAACATCCGCGGCCTGCACTGCCTGGGCGACAGCTCGGGCTGGACCCGCGGCCTGATGATGGCCAGCGTGATGGGCGTCCTGATGGGCCGCAAGCTGGCCGAAAAAGAGGGCCTTGCCCTGCGGGCCCTGGCCGACGCATAACCACATAAAAACGCCCCCGCCGGAGCCGTTCTGTACGGTTCAGGCGGGGGCGCTGCTGTTATAGCTTATTCGTCGATCAGGACGACGCTCTTCATGCGGACAGGGGTGGCGGGCTTGTCGTTCCAGTCGGTGCGGACTGCGGCGATGCGGTCCACCACATCCATGCCGGCCACTACCTTGCCGAAGGCGGCGTACTGGCCGTCCAGGTGGGGAGCGTCCTTGTGCATGATGAAGAACTGGCTGCCGGCGCTGTTGGGGTCGGCCGCACGGGCCATGCTGACCACGCCGCGGGTGTGCTTGATGGGGTTGGCCACGCCGTTGGCGGCGAACTCACCCTTGATTTTCCAGCCGGGGCCGCCGGTGCCGTTGCCCAGCGGGCAGCCGCCCTGGATCATGAACCCGGGGATGACGCGGTGGAAGGTCAGGCCGTCGTAAAAGCCGGACTTGACCAGTTTTTCAAAATTCTCGCAGGTGATGGGGGCGGACTGTTTATCGAGCTCGATGTCGATGACGCCGCCGTCTTCCATAGTGATACGAACCATAATGCTTCTCCTACTCCTTGGGTCCCGCACGCGCCCAGAGGCCGCCGGGACGAACCATACACACAGCCGCGCCCGGCCCAGCCGCCGGTCCGCAGGCTCTGCCCGCAGGCGCAAGCCGGCGGGTTCCCTACCGACATTTTACCATACTTTCGCCTGTATGGAAAGAGGAAGTTTGTTTTCCCGCTTCTTTGGCGCCCTCGGTCTCGCTTCGCTCGCTCCCCTCTCAGGCGCAAACAATGCGGGGGCCGGCTTCCGCCAGCCCCCGCAGAGGGACCCTATCTTTCGTGACGCAAAAGTTCTTTTGTTTTGGTGCGATCAACAACAGAAGGAATTACTGGTGAGGTAGTCCCTTTTTGTCGTCACATGAAAAGGGTGGAGCATTTGAACCAACAGGGTTTTACGCCTGCCAGCTCCTTATATCAATCCCGGTATGGTGCGGCCAGGATTGTTATAAGTACGTTTTTGATTAGACGCGAGCGATGTTGACAGCCACGAAGGTCATGCTCTTGCCGTGGTCAGCGGTCAGAGTGATGGTGTCAGCAGCAACAGACATGGTGTACTCGTAATCGGTGTTCATAGAGTGGCCATCATTATCCTGCCAGATATCGCCGGACAGGTCATAGTCATCTTCCAGCCACTGAACCTGCTGATCGATCAGGTCGGCAACCTCATCCATGACAGCTTCCTTGCTCTTGAGACCGTCAGCCACAAACAGCATGGAGATGTTCATGTTGTCACGCTGGTAATTAGTGGTGTCAGGATCCAGAACATTAAAAGCCTGCCAAATAGAATCCTTGAGAGTGTTCTCAGCCGCCAGCTCATTGATCAGAGCATTGGCACCGTTCTTCAGAGAATCCGCCGCATTGCTCCAGTCACTATTGTTGACCACATGGGTGTCGCCATCAATGTAATCGTCGTAGCTGCCAGCAATGGTATTGCCAGCGGCGTACTTCATAGCGGCAGCCAGAGCATCGTTCACATCGTTGCTGTCCTGAGCAGTGACCTTCTTCTTGGCGGCATTGGTCAGATGATTGTACAGCATCTGGGAGTAACCAGAAACCGCAGGCTCATCATCGCCGGGATTGGGATTGGGCTCGGGATTAACAGTGGTGGTGGAGCAGCCAGCCAGCATGGAAACAGCCATGACACCGGCCAGAGCCAGGGAAGCAATCTTCTTGAGTTTCATAATGATTTTTTCCTCCTTATGGTGTATAAAAGATAGAGACCCAAAACAGGCTGAAAGGAAGGTCCTTTCCTTTCAAAAGCATTATAGCATACCCCCCCCGGTGTCAAGCCCCGATTTACTATTTTTTGGTTTTTGCTTTCTTTTCTTTACTTCCTATCTTTTCGGCTCGTTTCGCGCCACCGGCGCGGGAGTGCGTTTTGGGGTAAGGGGAGGGGTGTGTTTTGTATATTTATGCTTTAGCCCTCTCAGTCTCGCTTCGCTCGACAGCCCCTCTTGCGCTTAGCCGATTTTTGCGGCGCGCCGCGGCGGGCGCTTGCAAAAATCGGAGCGCTGCGCCACTCACAGCTCCC
>DWWN01000065.1 GCA_019119685.1 Candidatus Faecalibacterium faecigallinarum | reverse complement strand
GTTTTCGTTCTGGGGGCAGCAAATCTTTGATTTTGTTCCATTGTGCTTCGCTTAATTCATGTCTTCTCATATTATGAGTTTACCATATTGGCACTTTGCACACAACTTCCGGGTTTTAAAACACGCTCTAGACTTTGGTTCCAAAGTTGTGTGCCAACAGGGATGCTGCTCGCCCCTATTGGAAACCCAGAGCCAAAGAGGGGATACCCCTCTTTGAAATCACCCCGGCCTTTTCGTATTCCAGATCAAGCATCGAATACACAAAGCCCTCAGCACCGGTCAATGTATTTTTCCGGTGCTATTCTGTGCGGGCACGAAATCCAGATTGCCCATATCTCCAATCATTCCCATTCATGCTCAAAAGTGCGGTGTTGTTGCAGAAGTGAAACTAAATAAAACCCGGACTCACCCAAGGCAGGAAAGGGGAGTCCGGGTTTCTCTGTTTTGAGGACAGAATGGGGATGTGTCCTCAGTCAGAAAGAGAAGAAAAAAGGATAAAAAGAGTTGAGAAAATGTCAGAAGGAGCCGGTCTCCGCCGGCGGGCGGTGCAGCCTGCCGGCCATGGGTGAGAAAAGGAGAAGATTACAGCAGGTTCTTCTCAAAACGCTTGGCCATTTCCTGGCCGTATGGGCCATAGCTGCCGCTCAGCAGGGCGGGCAGGGCTTTGGCGGTGAATTCGGCCCAGCTTTCCGCCTCGTGGCGGGCCAGGATGGGGTAGAACATAACCCCGTTTTTCCCGGCGGCGGCCCTGTCGCCGGGGGCGTCCCCCACCATCAGGATGTGGGCGGGGTTATAGCCCTTGGCTTTCAGCTGGGCAATGCAGGCGGCCTTGGAGCCGCTGTCCTGGCAGCAGAGCACGTCCACCGAGGGCAGCAGGCCGCAGCGGGTCCATTCTTCTTCCACAGCTTCCCGGTTGGCGCTGGAGACAATGGCCACATCTGCTGCCTGATGGGCAGCGGCCAGTGCCTCGGCCACCCCGGGGAAGGGCTTCTTGTCGCTCTCCGGCAGAGCGTCGATGGCGGCATTGACTTTTTTGGACCAGGACAGGGCCTTGGCCAGGGCGGGCCCCTTTGCGGTTTTGGCGGCCTCGGCGATGGCCTGGTTGGACAGCTCAGGGGCGTGTTCGGCCCAGGCGGCCAGCTCGGCCACCCCTTCGATGGGGCGGTAAACCTTGTCGATCTCGGTCAGGGCCAGAGCCAGGCCCTTGAACCGGTTGATGCCCCGGGTGCCGGAATAGAGGTTGATGGCGTTCCAGCGGTTCAGAATGGGCTCGGCCCATTCTTCCAGCCCCCATTCCTCCACCATGCAGGGACCGAAGCAGCGGAAGTGCTTGATGTCCATGGTGTCCATGGCACAGCCGTCCGAGTCTACGCAGATCAGGTAATCTTTTTGTTTGGCAAATGCTTGCAGCGTCACAGCGTTTCCTCCTTACAGCCGGGTATCCCACCGGCCGCAGAACACATTCTCATCGGCGGTGCCCTTGAACGCGCTCTGGCCGGTGATCTTCTGGATGGCGGCCCGGATGTGGTTGCGCTTGGGGCCGTAGGCGTTGATGAAGGTATGAATCTGGGGCAGGTCGATCAGGTGGTTGGTGTAGTTGAGGCTCATGGCCACGGTGGGAATCTCCTCATTGTACCAGGGCAGTTCCATACTGTGGTTGCAGCTCCACCGGAGCCGGACATTGTTCTCCTGGGCGTAGCCCTTGACATTGACCACAATCAGGGCCCAGTCGTGGGTCCGAATAAATTCTTCCCGGCTGGAATGGCCCATCATCTTGACGATGTTCATGGGAGTGACGCCGTTTTCCACTTCCAGAGCGTAGAAGTTGGGGCACAGGTCCACCTCAAAGCCGGCCTGTTCCAGCTCCTCCTTCACCACCTGTTTGACGGGGTCGCCATTGTAGCCCTTGGAGGTAGGAGTGGAGCCCACATACACCAGAAACACCCGCTTCTTCTGGGCGGGATTCACCGGCAGGGTGCCGCGGGTATCCTTCACCAGGGTGATACAGCTGTCGGCGGCCTGGTCGCTGTAAGCCTGGTGTTCGGCGCAGCCGATGCAGTCCAGGCCGGCCTTGTCCGGGATGCGGACGGCTTCCTCGTAGAGGTGCAGGTGGGCCTTCATACCCAGAATCCGGTGCAGGGCGTCGGACAGGCGCTCCTCGGTGAGGTCGCCCTTGTCATAGGCGGCCTTCATGTAGGCAATGTCCTCGTCGATGTCGTTGGCAAAGAGGACCATGTCGCAGCCGGCGATGATGGCGCCGGGAATGGCGTCCTTCCGCTTGGCGGTGGCGGTCATGCTCACCATGTGGGTGGCGTCGGTGATGACCACGCCGTTGAAGCCCAGCTCGCCCCGCAGCAGGCCGGTGATCAGTTCAGGGGCCATGGTGGCGGGCTTGATGTCCTTATCCTGGATGCCGGGGCAAAGCTTCCGGCTC
Organism: Candidatus Faecalibacterium faecigallinarum; assembly: GCA_019119685.1. Classification (GTDB taxonomy): domain Bacteria; phylum Bacillota; class Clostridia; order Oscillospirales; family Ruminococcaceae; genus Faecalibacterium; species Faecalibacterium faecigallinarum. Next base: position 30,756 of record DWWN01000065.1, on the reverse strand, counting down.
ATTTCAGGCAGGGCAATGTGGCCCACCATGACGCCCTCCAGGCCGTCCGCAATCAGAGCCCGGTAAACCTTGCCAAAGGTGGCTTCCCAGTCCTCCACGCTCAGGCTGTTGACGCCCATGGCCAGGTGCTGGTCCAGCTCCTCCACGCCGTCGCCGGGGAAGTGCTTGGCGGTGCAGGCCATGTTGGGGTTGGCGTCCTTGATGCCTTGGATGTAGGCCTTGGCGTTGGCAATCACGGTGTCAGGGCCAGAGCTGAAAGCCCGGGTGTTCACAATGGTGTTCCGCCAGTTCTGGTAGACGTCGCACACCGGGTTGAACATCCAGTTTGCACCCAGAGCCGAGGCCTCCCGGCCGGCCACCAGGCCCAAGTGATAGGCGTTTTCGGTGCCTTCACCGGCGCCGCACTCCACAGCGGTGGCCACAAAAGTGCCTTCCGGCGCAGCGCCGTTGCCGCCGTCGTCACAGTTGGCTGCGATCAGAAGGGGGATTTTGCTGTGCTTCTGGAAGGTGGTCAGCTGGCTGTAGATCTGCTCTTTATTGCCGCCGTTCTGCCAGCGCAGGCCGCCCATGTGGGACTGGTTCAGTAGGCTTTCCACCTGCTTTTCCCCAAAGCCAGGCTGTGCCTGCAAAATCACAAACAGCTGGCCCAGTTTTTCCTCCAGGGTCATGCCGGCAATGGTATCTTCCACCCACTGGATTTGTGCATCGGTCAGATAAAAGGGGTTGGCTTTCAGGTCAACCATAAGGGTGCGCTCCTTTCCGTCATCATTACCATCCAAAAACGTTGGTTTTTGCTTCTTTGCCCAGGCCGGCCATGGCAGGGGCGAGGACATCCAGCCGCAGTACCTGGCCGCTGTGCCGGGCGGTTTCCCACACCGGCAACCCGGCACCGTTGGGATTGCCGGAGGCGGCAAAATGGGTCAGGTAGGATACCATGGCGCCGGACAGGGCCCGGTCCCCATCGTTGAAAGGCCGCCAGCTGTTGGTCAGGGTGCCGAACCAGTACCACAGATCGGCGCTGTGCCAGGCGCCCTTGTCGTCCCCGGGCAGCTGCCGGGCAAAGCACCAGGCATAGCTGTCCGCCGGCTGTTTCTGACACCACCGAAGGGCGTCGGCGGTCATTTCGGGCTTCATATCCTGGGTGTTGCCGCCGGCCAGATAGGGAATGGGCAGGGTGAAGCCCTCGTCGGGGAACAGAGCATTGTCCCACACCGGGCCCATGTTGGCCATCACCTTGCCGAAGCCCTGGGCGGTGAACTGTTTGCCCATGGCTTCCAGCAGGGCCTGGGGCGGCAGAGCCCGCAGTTCGGCCAGGGTGGAGGCACCGGTGGCCTCCTTCCAGGCAGTCCAGAAGGGGTATTTGTGTTCCATCACCCAGTCCCCGGCAAAGAGCACCGAATCATCCCCAGCGCCGCTGGACATGACGGCTTTGGCGATCAGGCCCTGGGCGGCTTTGGTGCTGCACAGCATCTGGACGCTGTGGGCGCCGGCGCTCTGGCCCATCACCGTGATGTTGTCGGGGTCGCCGCCGAAGGCGGCAATGTTGTCGTGGACCCACTGTAATGCGCACAGCTGGTCATACAGGCCGTAGTTGCCGGCGTGGCCGGCCTCGGCGGCCAGCTCGGGCAGGCAGGCGTAGCCGAACAGGCCCAGCCGGTAGTTGAGGGTCACCGCGATGACTCCCTTTTGGGGCCAGACCGGTTCGTCAAAGGCCTTGTCCCAGCCGGAACCGCTGAGGAAGGCGCCGCCGTGAATGTAGACGATCACCGGGGCCTTTTCGGCGTTGTCGGGGGCCCAGATATTCAGATACTGGCAGTCCTCGCTGTAGCTGTAGTCCAGCCCTTCCCGAAACTCATGGTAGTAGAAGGGGGAGCGGCCGTTTTGGTCTTCGGGGGTGAAGGCGGCATCCTGCATGGCGTTGGGGCCGAAGCGGGAGGCATCGTAGACGCCCTCCCAGTGGGTGACCTGCTTGGGGTATTCCCAGCGGCCGGCCTCGGCATAGCGGATGCCCTTGAAGGCGGTGACGCCGGGGGCGGCAGCCGCTACGCCCTGGATGTCGCCGCAGGGGGTGGAGCAAACATGCTGTTGTATCATGGAAAATCGCTCCTTTTCAGTCCTCGTCCCTGGAGATCAGCTCCTGGGGCTTGGGGATGGCGTTGAGCTTGCGGTTCAGCTCCTTGACGAAGTCCTCGGAATACTGGCTGCTCTTGGTGTTGATCTTGCGCAGGAGAGTGACGTAGGTCAAAATCCGGGTCAGAGGGTCGGATGTAATGCGGGGGACTTCCTGCTCCAGCAGGGCCCAGGCCTCAGGGCTCTTCATCAGATCGCCCATCTCGTCCATGATGGAGTAGTGGTCGGCGGGGAACAGATCCTCCTTGCTCTCCTGGAGGGTGAACCAGTTTTTCACATTGAAGCCGGGGTTGGGATCGTCATAGATGTAGCTTTGTTCCGGCTGTGCCACACGGGTCAGAGTAATGGCATCGGTGAGACTGCCCGCCGAAGCGGCAATCCGGTTGTCTCCTTGGGCCAGAGGCACCTGGTCAAAGACAAAGACCCGGCTTCCTTCCTGAGAAGCGAAGACCTGCCCGTTGACGGTGAGGGTGACGGAGGGCGCGTTGGAGTACACCTTGACGGTGGTGGTCTCGCCGCAGCGGCGGGCATAACGCCGGCCGGTCAGATAGACAAAGGGCTCCTCGCTCCAGCAGGCTTTGTAGAAATAATAGGCATCCTTGCAGACCGAGCGGTCATAGGTGACAAGGCCTTTGCAGTTGCGCCCTTTGGAGGTGGCCATCGCCCGGTTGGCGCTGCCGAAGTCAAACATATTCCACACAAAGCTGCCCCACACAAAGTCCCGGGCCTCAATCTGGGGATAGGCCGTTTCGTGCCAGCGGCACTGGAATTCCTCGGAGCAGTCGCCGGGCTTGGGGTCATCCCGGTGGAGGGTAATTAGGCTGTCTGCGCCGTACTCGGACAGGCAGAGGGGCATGTCGGGATTTTTCTTGTGGAAGCGGTCAAAGAAGGGGCCATAGTCGGTGGCTTCACCGTAGTACCAGCCGAAGTAGATGTTATAGCCCACGGCGTCGGTCAGATGGTTGAGCTGGCTGTTCAGCTTGACGGCGTTGATGTTGGCCAGGGTGGTGAAGCGGGTGGGGTCCAGCTCCTTGGCCAGCTGGTGCAGCTGGCCGATCTTGCGGTACATTTCCAGGCTCTCGCCCGCCATCGAAATCTCGTTCTCTACCCCCCAGAAGCAGATGGACGGGTGGTGCTTGAGCTGCAAAATCAGCTCGGTGAGCTGCTGTTTGGCGTTTTCAAAGACGGCCTCGTTGCCATCCGGCAGGGCCAGCAGCGGGATCTCGGCCCAGACCACAAGGCCTGCCTGATCGCACAGGTCATAGGTCAGGTCGGGGTGCTGGTAGTGGGACAGGCGCACCGCGTTGGCCCCCATCCCGCAGAACAGCTGGATGTCCTGCCGCTGCTGTGCCTCTGAAACTGCGCAGCGGCAGCCCTCCCAGTCCTGATGTTTGGCGGCGCCCCGCAGCTTCAGGTGATGGCCGTTGAGGAAAAAGCCCTGTTCCGGGGAGATTTCGATGGAGCGGAACCCGAAGGACAGGCTTGCCTCATCCAGACAGACGCCGTCCCGCAGGAGGCGGGCCCGGCAGGCGTAGAGATAGGGGGCTTTGCGCCCGTCCCAGCTGTGGGGCCGGGAGACCTGGAGGCAGGCCTGGGGGGCCGAGGCGGGGCGGGTCACGCAGGCACAGGCCTCTCCCTGGTCCAGTACCTCATACTGGATCTGGACGCCCTCCGTCGGGCCCGCAATGCGGGCGCTGACCTGTACCTTCCCGTCGGGGCCGGGCTCCACCGTCAGGCCGGAAGTGCCGTAATAGAGCAGGTCAAAGTGGGTGGCCCCGGTCTGGATCAGGTGGACCGGGCGGTAGATGCCGCCGTAATTGTTGAAGTCACCGCCCAGGGGAATGTAGTCCCGATGGGTGTTGTCGGCCAAAACCAGCAGCTCGTTGCTGCCCGCCCGGGCACCGGTGAGGGCAAAGCGGAAACGGGCATAGCCGCCCTTGTGGCAGCCGAGATAGCAGCCGTTCAGCCAGGCGTGGCAGATGCCGGCCACCGCGCCAAAATCCACAAACGCAGGCCGGGCGGCGTCCGCCAGGGTCAGGGTGCAGCGGTAGAGCCTGGGCCCTTCCTGCTTGGGATCGTCCCCATTCCACACATGGGGCAGGGTGACGTCCACCCAGTCCTGGCCGGTGGGAAGGGTCTGGTGGGTGCCGTCCCAGGAGCAGCTGCTGAATTGCCAGCCCTCCCGCAGCAGAGTAACAGTGCGCATAAAAACCTCCTTGGGTCTGTAAAAATAAGTGCCTGCAGGAAAACCTGCAGACACTGCCGGAATGTAAAAGAAATCAGCGCTGCTGGAAAGCGTTGTAAGCGTCGGTCACATACTGGGTTGCTACATCCAGGCCCATGCCGTTCAGGGTGTTGACATAGGTGTCCCAGCTCTCGTCGATGTTGGACTGGCCGGTGACAAAACGGATCAGCATTTCCTGCACGTAGGTGTCCACCTCGTTCATAATCATGTTGTAGTCGTTCTGGTGTTCGGGCGCGATGGTCAGCTGGGGCAGGCAGACGCCCTGGTCCAGGCTGTGCCACAGGGTGCGGGCTTCCACCTGCTCGGGCATGGTGAGGGTGATCTGCATATAGGCGTCCTCGTCCATGGGGTTGACGAAGCCGTAGGAGGGCAGGGCGTAGGCCAGGACAGCCTCAGAGGGGGTTTTGCCCTCGGGGTTGTTCATGACGGCATCGGTGAAGGTCTTGCTGCCGTCTGCATTGACGGTGTAGCTTTCCCCTTCGATGCCCCAGCACAGCAGGTTGTTGCCCTCTTCCGAGAAGAAGTAATCCAGCACCTGGGTGGCCAGAGCGGGGTCGGCACAGGAGGAGGTCACCACCGCCTGGACGCCCACCTGGGCAACGCCGCCGTCCAGGTGGAAGCAGGGGGTGTCCCCCTCGTTCAGCACCGGCCAGGCCACGCCCACCAGTTCAAAGTCGGGGTTATTGGCCCGGGCGGTGGTGGTCACGTTGCCAATGCCGCTGTTGAGGGAGAGGACGGAAGCAATGCTGCTGCCGTTGACCAGCTTGGCGTTGTTGGCAGCGCTGTCGTTGGACATGAACTCGGGGTCCAGCAGGCCCTTGTTGTACCAATCGTTCAGCTTGGTGACAAACTGGCGGTAGTTGTCGGTAGAGGGACCGAACACCACGCCACCGTTGCCGTCAGAGCAGAACTCGGTGCTGGTCTTATAGGCGGGCAGAAGCAGGTTGAGGTTGGCGTTGCCAATGTAGTTGCGGTAGGTGGTGAAGGGATAGGTGACGCCGGGCTCGTTGTCCCGGATGGTGGTCATGACGTTCTCCCAGTCGTCCACCGTGACGGGGACATCCAGGCCGTACTTTTCCAGCAGGTCGGCGCGGATGGAGGGGCCGGAGGAGACAGGCACGCCCAGGGTAAAGCAGTAGATGCCCTGGTAAGTGCCGCTGTTGGAGAGGACTTCCTTTTCGTGGGCAGGGGTGTCCACCGCCGCCAGATAGTTGGGGGCGTACTGGCGGATGCAGCTGTCCATATCCATCAGGACGCCTTCGTCGATCAGTTCATCAACGCCCATGGGGCTGGTGCTGTAGGACCAGATGATGATATCAGGGTACTCGCCGGAGGCGATCATCAGGTTGAACTGGTCGGACTCGCTGCCCACGGCGGGATGGGTAAAGGTCAGGTTGACGCCCAGCTTTTCTTCTGCGACCTGGAAGGCTTTGATGTCATGATAGTTCTGCACCACGCCGGAGGTGGCATTGCGGATATAAATGTTCAGGGTCTTGTCCCCGTTGGCCAGGGGATAGGTGGCGGTGACGGCTTCACCCGTAAACTGGGATGCAGCGGTGGATGCGGCGCTTTCCGACTCGCTGCCGCCGCAGGCAGCCAGGCCGAGAGCGGCGGCGCCTGCACCGACGATTTTCATAAAGTTGCGGCGGGAGATGCGTTTCATAGGGAAATCCTCCTTCTTCGTGCTGGAATTCGTGGGGTTGAGCGTTGCGCTCTTTCTGGTCATTATGATACACGACCCGCCGGAGCTTGTATATCTGCATTATGTTGGAAAGCACCGCGGTTTTGTGTTTTGCGCCGAAAAAGGGCCTATGCAAAAATTACGCCCGTCACACAATTTTGTGCGACGGGCGTAAATATTACGAATGAACGCTGCTTTCCCGGTACTGGGTGGGGGTGACATGCTCGATTTTTTTGAACGCGCGGGTGAAGCTGTTGGCGCTGGCATAGCCCACGCGCTCGGAAATTTCAGTGATGGAAAGGCGGGTGTCCCGCATCAGGCGTTTGGCCTCTTCCAGCCGCAGCCGTGTCAGGTAGTTCAGGAAGGTATCATGGGCATTTTCCTTGAAAAAGATGGAAAGGTAATTGGGCGTCAGGTTGAACTGGTCGGCCACACGGGTCAGGGTGAGATCCACGTCGCCGTAATTTTCCTGCATATAGGCCTGAATTTTCTGGATGAGCTGGGAAGCGGGGCTGGTGCGGTTCTCCTCCACATAGTGGCACAGCTGGCAGATGAGGGTTTGGAGGAGTTCTTCCAGCTCGTTGATGTTCCTGCGCTGGAAGATCTGCTGTAAGGGGGAAGCACCCTCCACCCGCAGCACAGCGGGGTCCTCCACACGGTAGGCTTCCAGGATGATGTTGAGCATGCCAATGCAGTAGCCCTGGGCCTGGTACAGCTCCACCGTGCGGCGCCGCAGGTTGGCGTCCAGGTTTTCATGCAGCAGCGCGGAAGCCTGGGCGGCGTCGCCGGTGGCAATGAAGTTCTGCAGCTGAGCCGCAATGCTGTTCAGGCTGCGATCCATGGGCCAGACGTCCTTTTCCTTTTGCAAGTACCGGATGCCGCCGCCGGGCTGCTGGGCCTGGGTCTGGGTCACGGCATAATATCCCTGGGGTACCGACTCCAGGCCCTGGTCGATCCAGCTGACATAGAGCCACAGCAGCTGGCCGTATTGCTCCCGCATGGTATCCTGCAGCCGGCCCAGGATGTCCTGGGTGTCCTGGTCGAAGCGGGCTCCGCTGCCGTTCAGAATCCACACGATGCTGTCATTGTCCAGGGTCACGGCGGTGTAGGTGATGCCGCCGGGCACAAGCTGGGACAGCTGGTCCCGCAGCACAATATTGGTGAGAGCCTGCTCGGACAGCTCATGGGATTCGCTGGGCACCTGCCGGGCCAGCACCACCCGGAACTGCTGGTAGGGGAAGAGGATGCCCACCTCCTCAAGCAGTTTCCGGTAGGTTTCATAGTTGCTCACGTCATTTTTGAGCAGCTGGAGCAGAATGCTCTCCTGAATGCGGGGGATTTCCTGCCGCAGGGCTTCCTGCACCTCTTTCATGGAGTGCTGCATATCTGCCACCGACTTTTCAATCAGCCGGAATTCGTTGAAGCCGGTCCCTTCGGGGCTCTCCAGAATCACAGAGCGGCGGCGCAGCTCGGCCAAAAGATGCTCCACCGGGCGGTAGTTGCGCCAGGTGAGGTAATAGACGATGCAGGCGCCCACCACCAGTACCAGGGCCAGGGCCAGCAGGCTCAGGTTGCGGGCAACCCGCAGCTCGCTCTGCATCCGGTGGACCGGCTGGATAGACAGATAGGACCAGCCTTTTAGATTGGAATCCGCCCGGGAGACGGTGTAGCTGGCCCCGTGCCAGTCCTGAATGGGCTGGCCGCTGACCTGGGACACAAAATCCAGCATGGCCTCGCTGCCCGCCCAGACGGCCGGCGTGCCGCTGGGGTCCAGCAGACAGACAAGGCCGGATTGAAGTTCCTCCATATCCCGGATGGTGGAGAACAAACCATCGCCGTCAATCCGCAGGCAGATGGTTCCATAGGAGGCAGCGCCGGAGCTCCACAGGGGAACGGAATGAAGCATCACCAGCTGGCTGTGACCCTGGCTGTCCCCCAGCAGATAGAACTGGCAGTAGGACCGCTCGTTTTGCAGCAGCTCCAGCAAGCTGCGGTTCATTTCCTCTGACGGCATCCGAAGGCTTCCTTCGGATACGCGGTAGTCAACGTAACTGCCGCTGACCATACAGTCGTACAGCCGGGAGTAGATGGTGGTATCGCAAAAGCTGCCGGCTGTGGCGCTGTAGCTCTGGAGATGCCGGGACAGCTCCCATAACTCGAAGTTGCCCTGGCTGTCGTCGGCCTGCCGCTGGCTCAGGGTGGCATTGAGGACCGTATCATTGCTCAGGTCAATGGCATAGAGCTGGATGGTCTGCAAACGCTCATCCATCGACATCTGTGCCTGGGTGAGCACGGCGTTCTGATAGTTGATATTCTCTTGCTGCAGCAGGCCGCGGGCATAAAAATAGTTGGCCAGCACAAGGACCAATGGCAGGATAAGCATCACAAAAAACGAGGCCAGCAGCTTATAAAAAGACTGTTTCCGGGCCAGAATCTGCCGCAAAGCAAAACGCCGGGTCATTTGCACGCACCATCTCTCCTTCGTCACAGTTTATTATAATATACCAGATCTTGCGGCATTCGTCAAAGATCCAGGGGCGCCAAAAGCCGCCGCAGTTGCCTGCGGCGGCTTTGATTCACAGGGATCGGAGCGGGGTCAACCCTTGACGGCGCCGACGGTCACACCCTTGGCAAAATACTTTTGCAGGAAGGGATACAGGCACAGGATCGGCAGGGTGGTGACGATGATGGTGGCATACTTGATGGCGTCGGCCATTTCCTGGGTCATGACGGCACCGTCCGACATGGCGGCGTTGGAGCTGGAAAGGATGATTTCACGGGTGATCAGGGCCAGGGGCCACAGATCGCGGCTGTTGGGCAGGTATAGCATCTCGCGGAACCAGCTGTTCCAGTGGGCTACGCCGTAGAACAGGACCATCACGGCCATGGTTGCGCCGCTGATGGGCAGGATTACCCGGGTGAAGATGGTCCAGTGGTTGGCGCCATCCAGCTTGGCGGATTCTTCCAGCTCGGCCGGCAGGGATTCAAAGTGGGTGCGCATGTTGATGAAGTTGAACACCGACACCAGGCCGGGCAGCAGGACGGCAACGCGGCTGTCCAGCAGGCCCAGATCCCGGATCACCAGATAGGTGGGGATCATGCCGCCGTTGAAGAACATGGTAAAGGTGACAAAGACGGTGAGCGGCTTTTTGAACAACAGGTTTTTGCGGGACAGGGTGTAGGCCAGCATGGCCGTGAGGATCACGTTGAGTGCGGTGCCCACGACGGTATAGAAAATGGTGTTCAGCAAACCGCGCCAGATTTCAGCGTCGGCAAATACCCGTTTGTAGGCATCCAGGGTGATTTTCTGGGGGAAAAGCAGGATGCCGCCTGCACCCGCCACGATGGTGGGATCGGTCAGTGAGGCACAGAAGACATACCAGATGGGATAAAAGCAGACGAAAATCAGGATTGCAATGACGACAAAGGATACGCCGTCGAAAACGCGGTCTTCGGTGGTGGATTTAATTTTGTTCTTGGTGCGGGCCATATAGGACTTCCTCCTTTTTGCAGATGGTTTACCACAGGCTGGTTTCGGCCAGTTTGCGGCTGACCTTGTTCATGATAAAAACGATGATCAGATTGATGACGCTGTTGAACAGGCCGATGGCAGCTGCCGAACTGTAGTTGGCACCCAGCACGCCCTGGCGGTAGACAAAGGTTGCAATGATATCGGCGGTCTCATAGGTGGCAGGGCTGTAGAGGTTGAAGACCTTTTCAAAGCCGATGCTCATCACATGGCCCAGCCGCATCAGAAGGATGGTGACGATGGTGGGCAGGATGCTGGGCAGAGAGATGTGCCAGATGGTTTGCCAGCGGGAAGCGCCGTCCAGTTTGGCGGCCTCAAACTGCTGGAGGTCGATGGAAGAAAGGGCTGCCAGGAAGACCACGCTGTCCCAGCCGAAATTCTGCCAGATTTCGGAGGCCACATAGATGGGCCGGAACCAGGCCGGGTCGGACAGGAAGGCGATGGGCTCCCCGCCAAAGGCCTGGATGATGGTGTTGAACAGGCCGTCCAGGCTGACAAAGTCCACCACCAGGCCGCAGATGACCACAATGCTGATGAAGTGGGGCATGTAGGTGACGGTCTGGGCCAGCTTTTTGAAGCCGCGGCTGCGGACCTCATTGAGGACAAGGGCGAAGATGATGGGAATGGGGAAGCCGAAGATCAGGGTCTCCAGGCTCAGAACCAGGGTGTTGCGGATCAGCCGGCCAAAGTAGTAGCTGTTGAAAAAGTCAATGAAATATTCAAGGCCGACAAATTTTCCTGAGAAGAGGCTCCCGGTGATTTTGTAGTCCGAAAAGGCAATGTACAGGCCGGCCATGGGGGCGTAACAGTACACCACAAAGTAGATCAGGGCCGGCAGGGCCATCAGGTAAAGAATCCAGTTGGACTTCAGGTCGTTCACCAGCCGTTCCCGGAATGGTTTTTGCGGCATGGCCAGCGCAGCGGCCGGCTGGTCTTTTTTGTGCAGCATTTTTGGTAGAGTCATCTTGTTTTCCTCCCGCTTTGATTGTCGTTCTCCTCTGCAAGATGGGGGTCTTGCGTTGTTGCAACCAGTATAGTCCTGCGGTGGGAGGCTTTCCATCTGCACTTCGTTGGATTTGGCGGCGGGGGCGGTTTTTGAACCCTGCATTTTTTTGGCTGGCTATTCCTTTTTTGTGGCAGGGTACCGGCGTTCTATGCAAAAAACTTGTAGATTTATCGGTCGGCGTGCCCTATGGTATCCTTTTGCTGAAAAGAATACAAAAATGGTAAGGAGGAAAGAACCATGGATTATCGCAACCCCGCCCTGACCGTCCCCCAAAGAGTGGAAGACCTGATCGCCCGGATGAACCTGCGGGAAAAGGTGGCGCAGTTGTGCTGCTGCACCCTGCCCCATCCGCTGGATGACGCCGCGCTGGACAAGCTGTTCCGCTACGGGATGGGCACCGTCAGCTATCTGAACTCCGCCCTCAGCGGCGACCAGCAGCAGGATGTGGATACCTTGCAGCGGGTCCAGTCCTATCTGCGGGAACACACCCGCTGGGGCATCCCGGTTCTGGCCCACAGTGAGGCCATTGCAGGGGCGCAGATCCCCGGGGCCACGACATTCCCCCAGTCCCTGGGGATGGCAGCCACCTGGCAGCTCGATCTGGCCCGGGACATCGGCAGCGCTGTGCGGGCACAGCTCAAAAGCTACGGTATCTATGGGGCCCATTCCCCGCTGCTGGATTTGGGGCGCGACCCCCGCTGGGGCCGGGTGGGGGAAACCTACGGCGAAGCGCCGCTGCTGACGGCCCGGATGGCCACCGCTTTCATCCAGGGTCTGCAGGGCCGGCAGGAAGTCATGGCCACCGCCAAGCACTTCCTGGCTTACGGCAACGCGCTGGGCGGACGAAACGGCGGCCAGGCGGATTGCTCCGAGCGCGCCCTGCTGGATGAATACTGCCTGCCCTTTGAAGCCGCCATCCAGGAAGGCGGCGTGATGGCGGTCATGAATTGCTACGGCACCCTGAACGGGGAGCCTGTGGTCACCTCCCATCATCTGCTCACCGAAATCCTGCGGGACAAGCTGGGCTTTGCCGGGCCGGTGGTCTCGGACTACGGCAGTATCGAGCGCACCTGCAACCGGTTTGGGACGGCTGTGTCAGAAATGGACGCCGCAGTCCAGGCGCTGCGGGCTGGCATGGATGTGGATCAGCCCAGCGGGACCTGCTTCTCCCACCTGGTTCAGGCTGTGGAGGAAGGGCTGGTGGAAGAATCGGCAGTGGACCAGGCGGTGCGCCGGGTGCTGACCCTCAAATTTACCCTGGGCCTGTTTGAGAACAGCGCCCCCCAGGAGGACTTTGCAGCCCTCACCGCCGACCCGGCGGTGCAGCAGCTGTCCCGAATCAGCGCTGAGAAAAGCATGGTCCTGGCCAAAAACGATGGGATTCTGCCCCTGTCCGGCGGATGCAGGATTGCGCTGGTAGGGCCTTCTGCGGATGCGAAGGTGGTCTTTTTTGGGGGCTATTCCAGCGTGGGAACGGTAAACGCCACCAGCCTGGATTTCAACCGCAGTGAGTTTGACCAGTTCCGCCGGATGATGCTGTCCATCTATACCACCCAGCGCCGGGAGGAACTGCGGGAAAAGGGCATTGTCTGGGAGGATGCGCCCACACCCGCCCAGGAAGAGCAGATTCTGGCCATTGTCAAAGAGAACTTTGCCCGGCAGGACAGTTATAAAGTCTACCACGGCCAGGAGGAATTTATGGACCGTTTCTATCCCGGCTGCAAGACGGTGCGCCAGGCCCTGGAAGAGGCGGTGGGAAAGGACCATGTCCTGTATGCGCCCGGTTGTGAGAGCAAGCGCCCGCTTGAGGGCGGCATCGAGGCAGCCGTGGCGGCGGCCCGGCAGGCGGATGTGGTGGTAGCCGTTGTGGGCGGCCAGGAGAGCATGCGCTCGGCAGATGCCACCTGCGGTGAAAACAAGGACAACGCCAACATTGGCCTGGAAGAGCCGCAGCGGGCTTTGCTTCGGGCACTGTTTGCAGTCGGCAAACCTGTGGTGACCGTCCTGGTGGATGGGCGACCCCTGGCGCTGACAGAGGGGGACGCCCACAGTGCCGCCGTGCTGTATGGCTGGCTGCCCGGGGAACAAGGCGGGCAGGCCATCGTGAACGTCCTTCTGGGAAAGGTGAACCCCGGCGGCAAAATGCCGGTGACGGTGCTGCGCCATGCCGGCCAGATCCCGCTGCGCCACGATTTGCAGCCCCTGTTTGAAAGCAGAATCGCCATGGCGGAATACCTGGACCAGCCCAGCAATCAGCCCCTGTATCCCTTTGGCCATGGCCTGTCCTATACCAGCTTTGCCTACAGCAGCCTGCAGGTGACGCCGGAGGCGCCCTGCGGCAGGAACATTCAAATTCGCTTTCAGGTAAAGAACACCGGCGCAGCAGCCGGCGACGAAGTGGCGCAGCTCTACTGGCATGACTGCCAGGGCACGCTGGTGCGGCCCATGCGCCAGCTGGGGGCCTTTGTGCGGCTGACGCTGCAGCCCGGAGAAGAACGCACCGTGCAGGTGGTACTGGACAGCCACCAGCTGGCCTATCATGGGGCGGATATGCAGCTTGCCATCCAGCCCGGCAGACGTGAAGTGATGGTCGGCTCCTCCGCCGCCGATATCCGCCTGGAGGGCAGCTTTACCCTGACCGGGCCGCGCCTTGTGGTGGAGCGGCGGACATTCCACCCGCAGATCACCCTGTTCTGAGCAGGCAAATGAGAGATTCCAAAGAGATGCTTTTGGAGAAAATTTTATAGAATGAATCAAAATCCTGGAATACGTTCATGAAAGGGCTTCCTGCAATGAATGGACGTGTTCCAGGTATTTTTATAGTTTGATAGGGGTGATTCAGAAATGAGAAGAGTACGGAACTTTTATTTTTACAAGCGAAGGGCTTTTCGATAGTCCTATGAAGATACTACGTGATATTTTTATTCTACAAGTCACATGATGAGTTGAAAATAATTCGATATATGGTATAATGGGCGTGGAAGGAGGCGATGGCGTTGAAAGAAGTCGGCAAACGGCTGCGTACACTGCGGGAGAGCCTGTCCCTGTCCCAGGCAAAGCTGGCGGAGCTTTTAGGGATCACCCAGTCCAGCCTCAACCGATACGAAAACGGTCAGTCAACCCCAACGGTAGAAGTGTTCCGCAAGTATGCAGACTTTTTCGATGTCTCGATGGATTACATCTTTGCCCGCTGTGAGAAACCGCAGGGAAAGCTGTACCACTATCAGCCGAAGGTGTGGAAAAATGGTGCTGAGATGGAGCAGTTCGTGGAGATGTGCTTTGACCCCAAGTCGCCTTATTACAACCGCATGAAAGAATCTGTCTTGCAGATGTTTGCAGAAAAGGCAGATGAGGAAGAGGAGGTGACAGGATGAACGCTGTAATCTATGCCCGCTACTCCTCCGACAACCAACGGGAAGAGTCCATTGAAGGCCAGCTCCGGGAGTGCATGGAATACTGCAAAAAGAATGGAATGGTGGTAGTCAAGGAATATATCGACCGTGCCTTTTCTGCCAAGACGGATCACCGCCCTGATTTCCAGCGGATGATTAAGGACAGCGCCAAAGGGCTGTTTGACGTGGTTGTGGTCTGGAAGCTGGACCGATTTGCCCGCAACCGCTATGACAGCGCCCATTACAAAGCCGCTCTAAAAAAGAATGGCGTGCGGGTGGTGTCGGCAAAGGAAAACATTGCCGATGGCCCGGAGGGCATCATCCTGGAGTCCATGCTGGAAGGAATGGCAGAATATTATTCTGCGGAACTGTCTGAAAAGGTGATCCGCGGCCATACCGAAAATGCACTCAAGTGCAAGTATAATGGCGGCACACCCACCTTTGGTTTCCAGATTGACGCGGACAAACATTACCAGCCTGATCCGATTACAGCTCCTGTTGTGTTGGATATCTTTAAGATGTACGACACTGGCTCCACCATGAAAGAGATCGTGGATCATCTGAATGGTCTGGGGGTTACAACGGTGCGGGGCAAAGTGGCAGATCTGAATTTTATCTCGGGGATTCTCCACAACCGGAAATATATCGGTGAATACAAGTACCGCGATATCGTGGTGCCGGATGGCATTCCGGCTCTGGTCCCGACGGATTTGTTTGAGCGGGTGCAGAGCCAGATGCAGAAAAACAAAAAGGCCCCGGCCCGTCACAAGGCCGAGGACGACTACCTGCTGACCACCAAGCTGTTTTGCGGCTCCTGCAAGGCAATGATGGTGGGGGAATCCGGCAGAAGTTCCAGCAAAGGAAGGGTATACCACTATTACCGCTGCGTCAACAGCAAAAAGAAGAAGATATGTACAGCCAAGCACAGAAGCGTCCGGAAGGAGCCTTTGGAGCGGGCCGTGGTGGATTCCGTTATGAGAAACATCATGGACGATGCCTTTGTGGAGTATTTTACCGATCAAGCTCTGGCCTTGCAGGGGCAGGAGAGCAGTGAGCTTCCCGCCCTGCGCCGCCAGCTGGCAGATACCGAAAAGGCAATCGACAATCTGTTGAACGCCATCCAGGCCGGCGCTTTCAACGCCTCTGTGAAGCGTCGGCTGGATGAGATGGAGGAAACCAAGGAAAAGCTGGAACTGAGCATTGTCAAGGAAGAAATGAAAAAGCCCCAGTTCACCCGGGAGCAGATTCAGTTCTATATTCTCCAGTTCCGCAAAGTGGACATCAACACTCTGGAAGGCCGGAGGCGGCTGATTGACAGCTTTGTCAACAGCGTGGTGGTGTATGATGACTCCATTCTGGTGACCTTCAACTATAAGGAAGGGGCGGAACGGATTACCTTTGACCAGATTGAACGTTCGGATTTATCGTCTCTCGGTCGACTTTTGTGTTTGCCGCCCCCGTTTCCTTTCTGCGAAGGGAACGGGGGCTTTTGCTGTTTTACGGCCCGGAGATGGCAGCGGCTTCGCAGGCGGAAAGGCAGCCGTATTTGACCATCTGGCCCACGACGTACTGCTGGCGCTGGGCCGCAAGGCCGGGGTTGGCGGTCAGGGAATAGACCGAGGGGGCGTTGGGGATGCCGGCCAGCAGGGTGGCTTCGTAGGGGGTCAGCTGGGCGGGCTCCTTGCCGAAATAGCCGGCGCAGGCGTCGTGGATGCCGTAGTAGCCGTCCCCGAAATAGATGGTGTTGACGTACAGCTCCAGGATCTCGTCCTTGGTGCAGGCGCCCTCCAGGCGGAAGGCCATGAACACCTCGGCGATCTTGCGGGCAAACTGCTTTTCCTGGGTGAAAAACAGGTTTTTGGCCACCTGCTGGGTGATGGTGCTGCCGCCCTGGTCCAGGCTGCGGGTGCGCAGATCGTGCGCCGCCGCCCGCAGGATGGCGATGGGGTCGATGCCGCTGTGCTGTTCAAAGCGGTGGTCCTCCACCGCGACCACCGCGTCCAGATAAAGCTCGGGCAGCTGGTCGATGGGGGTGTAGCCGGGGGCAGACCGGACGGCGGAAAGGGCGGCTTCCAGGCTCTGGCCGTCCAGGGCCTGGCGGTACATCCGGTAGCCCTGGAAGGCCAGCAGGCCGCCAGCGGCCAGGATAAGGGCGAGCGCCAGCCAGAACAGCCGGCGCAGAAGTTTGAAAAGGAATTTCATAGGGGGTACCTCACAAAGAAAGGCGCAGCGGACAGACCGCCACGGGCTGTCTCTATTATAACGCGGCGGGGGCCGGTTTGTCTGCACCCGCGGGGCAAACACAAGGAAAAATTAAGCTGGTGTTCAAAGTTTGCCCACAAAACGGGCCGTCCGCTTGATTTTGCTTTGAGATTGCCCGCCCCCGATAGGCACCGGGCCCGGCTTGTGGTACAATAGGGGCAGCAAAGGAGGCGTGCGTATGAGCGATACTGACAAGACCATCCTGATCGTGGACGATGAGGCCGAGCTGCTGGAAATGGTGCGGTCCATCTTTACCCGGGCGGGATACAGCCGGGTCCTGACGGCGGGGTCGGGGGCCGAGGCGCTGTCCGTCTGCGCGGCAGGACACCCGGACATCGTGATCCTGGACGTGATGATGCCGGGGATGGACGGCTTCGAGGTGCTGCGTCAGCTGCGGCAGCGCAGCAGCGTGCCGGTGCTGATGCTGACGGCCCGCGGCGAGGCCGAGGACAAATTCACCGGCTTTGAGTGCGGGGCGGACGACTATCTGGCCAAACCTTTCCTCCCGCGGGAGCTGCTGTTCCGGGTGCAGGCCATCCTGCGGCGGACCAGCCCCGCCGCCGGGCATACCGTCCGGCTGGCGGCCGCCGAGGTGGATCTGGAAAACGCCGCGGCCCGGCGGGGCGAGCAGGTCAGCCCCCTCACCGCCAAGGAGCTGCAGCTGTTCCGCAAACTGTACGAAAACGCCGGCCGCATCGTCACCACCGGGGCTTTGTGCGAGGCGGTCTGCGGGCCGGTCTGGCAGGGCTATGAGAGCACCCTGGCCACCCACATCCGCCACCTGCGGGAGAAGATCGAGGCCAACCCCTCCAAGCCGGTGTCCATCGTGACGGTCAAGGGGCTGGGCTACCGGCTGGACCTGCCCGGCGCGAAAGGGGCGGCGCGATGAACCCGGTCAAGCGGTTTTTCCGGCGGTATGTGTTTTCCACCGTGGGCCTGCTGGCCCTGCTGCTGGCGGCCAATATCCTGCTGGTCGTGGGGCTGCTGCTCATCAGCGAGGTGACGCCTCCGCGGGAGACCTTTTCCATCACCGCTTTCTGCGGCCACCTGACCCAGGGGCCGGACGGCTGGCAGGCGGACGCCGAGGCCACCGCCATGCTGGACCCCGGCGCCTGGGCCATGGTGCTGGACCCCGAGGGCAACGTGGTGTGGGAATACCAGATGCCCGACGGTCTGGCCCGCCACTACAGCGCCGGGGCGGTGGCCATGCTCAGCCGCTGGTATCTGGAGGACTGGCCCATGACCGTCTGGGCCCAGGACGACGGCAGCCTGGTGGCGGTGGCCCAGCCCAAAGGCTCGATGGTCAAATACTATCTGGCTATGGACAAAAGCTATTTCAGCTTTCTCAGTATGCTGCTCAACGTGGTGGTCTACGCCAACGTTCTGCTGATCGTGGCGCTGTTTTTGCACAGCACCCGCCGGGTGGAAAAGGCCATGGGGCCCATCCTCAACGGCATCAACAGCATGGTCGGCGGCAAGCCGGTCCATCTGCGGGAGGACGGCGAACTGGCGGAGATCAGCGCCGGGCTGAACCGGGCCGCGGCCTACATCGTCCAGAAGGACAACACCCGCGCCGACTGGATCCGGGGCGTCTCCCACGACATCCGCACCCCGCTGTCGGTCATCCTGGGCTATGCCAGCGAGCTGGAGGAAAATCCCGCCCTGCCCGAGGCAGCCCGGGTCCAGGCAGCGGTCATCCGCCGCCAGAGCGAAAAGCTGACCGGCCTGGTGGCCGATCTGAACCTGACCACCAAACTGGAGTACGCCCTGCGGCCGCTGGAGGTCAAGCAGCTTGACCCGGTGGAGCTGGCCCGGCAGGCAGTGAGCGAAGTGCTGAACGGCGGCCTGCCCGACGCATACGCCCTGAGCTTTACCGAGGCCGCGCCCGGCGCCCGACTGACGGTGGCCGGCGACCCGGCCCTGCTCAGCCGGATGCTGGCAAACCTCCTGCACAACTGCGTGGACCACAACCTCGGCGGCTGCAGCATCGAGGTGATGGTGGGGCCGGCCCAGGCGGGCGGCTGCGTCTTTACGGTGGCCGACGACGGCGCGGGGGTCAGCGCGGACAAGCTGCGCACCCTCAACCGGGGCGCGCCGGTGGCCAGCACCCAGGCCCCCGACCCCGGCGGCGCGGCCGAGCACGGGCTGGGCCTGCGGATCGTGCAGCAGATCGTCCGCGCCCACCACGGCCGGCTTTCCTTTGCTACTGCTTCGCCCCACGGCCTGGTCGTGCGGGTGTGGATCGGCGGCTCGAAATAACGCTGGCACTCCCTCCGAAAATATGCTATAATAGGTAAAAATCGAATTGTGCCCACAAGTTGGGCACCGACCGGGTACATTTGGAGGGAGCACAGTGTTTTCCAACGAGGAGATCCAGAGCCTGAACGCGCTGGAAATGTCGGTGTACAATTATGTCGCCAAAAACCGCGAAAAAGTCGTCTATATGAAAATACGGGAACTGGCGGCGCAGGCCCATGTTTCCACCACCACCGTGCTGCATATGTGCAAAAAGTTTGGCTGCGACGGCTATACCGAGTTCAAAGTGCGCCTCAAGCAGGAGATGCTGCGGGATAAGCGGGACGTGGCCGACCTGGATATTTCGGCTCTGCAGGACTTTCTGGCCCGGCTGGCAGCGCCGGCCACCCAGGCCCAGATCGACGGGGTGGTCGAGGCGCTGCGGGGGATGGGGCACATCCTGTTCATCGGGGTGGGCAACAGCAGCATCCTGGCCCGGTACGGGGCGCGGTACCTGTGCAACGTGGGGTACTTCGCCACCGCCATCGACGACCCGTTCACCCCGCTGAGCGGCGTGGTGAACACCCGGGCCCGGTTCGACAATGTGGCGGTGGTGGCCCTGTCGGTGTCGGGCGAGACCGAGCAGATCATCACCATGACCCAGGCCCTCAAAGAGCGGGGCTGCACCATCATCTCGATCACCAACAGCGCCAGCTGCACCCTGGCCCGCCTGAGCGACTACAACCTGAACTATTACATGACCGATGTGCGCCTGAACGGCTATTTCCAGCTGACCTGCCAGGCCCCGGTCCTCTGCCTGCTGGAGATGATCGGCCGGCGGTTGTACCAGCCCGGCCCCGACGATATCTTTACCGAAGTGAAATAACGCAAAAGAAAACCGGCTCCCTTTCCCGCCGCTCGGGCAAAGGGGGCCGGTTTTTGCTGTGGGAGAGATTACGACAACTCAAACATCCCGTTGTACAGCTGGTAGTATTCGCCTTTCTGGGCCAGCAGGGCGTCGTGGTCGCCGCGCTCCACCACCTGGCTGTGCTCCAGCACGATGATGGCGTTGGCGTTGCGGACGGTGGACAGCCGGTGGGCGATGACAAAGACGGTGCGGCCCTCCATCAGGCGGTCCATGCCCTTTTCGATCAGGGCCTCGGTGCGGGTGTCGATCGAGCTGGTGGCCTCGTCCAGAATCAGGACGGGCGGGTCGGCCACCGCCGCGCGGGCGATGGCAAGGAGCTGCCGCTGGCCCTGGGACAGGCTGGCGCCGTCCGAAGTGATGCGGGTGTCGTAGCCCTGGGGCAGGCGGCGGATAAAGCTGTCGGCGTTGGCGATCCTGGCCGCCCGGACGATCTCCTCGTCGGTGGCGTCCAGCTTGCCGAAGCGGATGTTGTCGGCAATGGTGCCGGTGAACAGGTGGGTGTCCTGCAGCACGATGCCCAGGGACTGGCGCAGGGAGTCCTTCGCGATGTCCCGCACGTCGACGCCGTCGTAGGTGACCGAGCCGGCGTCGATGTCGTAAAAGCGATTGATGAGGTTGGTGATGGTGGTCTTGCCCGCGCCGGTGGAGCCTACAAAGGCGATCTTCTGGCCCGGCTTTGCGTACAGGCTGATATTCTGCAGGATGGGGCGGCCCTTCTCGTAACCGAAGGTCACGTCGTGGAACCGCACGTCGCCCCGCAGGGGCACCAGGACGCCGTCCGGCTTCTGCCAGGCCCAGCGGCCGGTCTTTTCGGCGCAGGCGGTCAGGGTGACACCCTCGCCCCGGGTGTTGACCAGGCGGATCCTGCCCTCGTCCACCTCAGGGGGCAGGCGCATGGCCTCGAAGATGCGCTCGGCGCCGGCCATGGCCGCCAGCAGGAAATTGCTCTGCTGGGTGAACTGGTTGATGGGCATGGCCGCCTGCCGGACAAACACCAGATAGCTGGAAAGGCTGCCGATGTCGGTCATGCCGTTCAGGGCCATCAGGCCGCCCACCACCGCCACGATGGCGTAGTTGATGTACGAGATGCTGACCACCGCCGGCACCATGGTGGCGGCGTAGCTCTGCGCGCCGGTGCCGGCCTTGCGCAGCGTCTCGTTCTTTTCGTTGAAGGTGCGCAGGTTGGCCGGCTCGTGGTTAAAGACCTTGACCACCTTCTGGCCGCTGACCATCTCCTCGATGTAGCCGTTGACGTCGCCCAGGGCGGCCTGCTGGGTGGTGTAGTAGGAGGTGCTGCGTTTGGCGCTGAACCGGATGTACAGGAACATGGCCGCGTAGCCCACCACCACGATGAGGGACAGCCGCCAGTTGAGGACGAACAGCAGCACCAGGGTGCCGGCCAGCTGGATGAAGCTCTGGATGGTCATGGCAAAGCTGTTGTTCAGCGCGTCGGCCACCGTGTCCACGTCGTTGGTGAAGTAGCTCATGATGTCGCCGTGGAGCTGGGTGTCAAAAAACCGCAGGGGCAGGGACTGGATATGGGCGAACAGGTCCCGCCGGATGTCGTACAGCACCTGCTGCGCGGCGTAGACCATGGTCTGGGTGTAGCCGAAGGCGGCCAGCGCGCCCACGCCGCAGATGGCCGCGGTGGTCAGCACGCCGCGAGCCAGGGCGTTCACATCTCCGGCGCCTACGCTGTTGACCACCGGACGGATCATATAGGTGCCCAGCAGATTGCCCAGGGCGCTGACCGTGACCAGCACCGCCACCGCCAGGAACAAAAATTTGTGCCGCCCCATATAGGCCAGCAGGGTCTTGAAGGTGAACCAGAAATTTTTCGGCTTTTTACCGGTGATCTGTCTGGCTGGCATCTGCGCCGCCTCCTTTCATCTGCGAATGGTAGATCTCCTGGTAGATGGGGTCGGAGGCCAGCAGCTGGCTGTGGGTGCCCACCGCATGGATGTGCCCGTCCTCCAGCACCACGATCTTGTCGGTGCCCATCACCGAGGTGACCCGCTGGGCAATGATGATCTTGGTGACGCCCTGCAGGGCGGCCAGGGCCTTGCGGATCTTTGCCTCGGTGGCGGTGTCCACCGCGCTGACCGAGTCGTCAAAAATCAGGATCTTGGGCTTTTTCAGCAGGGTGCGGGCGATGCACAGCCGCTGCTTCTGCCCGCCCGATACGTTGACGCCCCCTGGCCCAGGTCGGCGTCCAGGCCGCCGGGCATCCGCTGGAGAAATTCGTCGGCGCAGGCGGCCCGGCAGGCGGCCCACAGGGTCTCGTCATCAGCGTTGGGGTCGCCCCAGAGCAGGTTTTCCCGCACCGTGCCCGAGAAGAGGACGTTTTTCTGCAGGACGATGCCCACCGCGTCCCGCAGGGCGGTCAGGTCGTATTCCCGCACGTCCCGGCCGCCCACCAGCACCCGGCCCTCGGTGGCGTCGTACAGCCGGGGGATCAGCTGCACCAGGGTGGACTTGGCCGAGCCGGTGCCGCCCAGGATGCCCACCGTCTGGCCCGGCTGGATGGCAAGGTCGATATGGGCCAGGGCGTATTCGGCGGCGTCGGGGTGGTATTTGAAGGAGACGTGTTCAAAGGCCACGCCGCCGTCCGGGATCTCGGTGACGGGGTGGGCGGGGCTTTCCAGCTCCACCTGCTCGTCCAGCACCGCGGCGATGCGGTGGGCGCTGGCCAGGGAGCGGGTCATCAGCAGGAACACGTTGGAGATCATCATCAGGGAGTTCATCACCTGCAGCACATAGCTCAAAAAGCTGGTCAGGCGGCCCACCGTCAGGCTGCCCTGCAGGATCATGTTGCCTCCGAACCAGAGGATGGACACCATGGCGGCGTACATGGTCAGCTGGAAGGCCGGCAGGTTGAGCACGGCCGTGCGGAAGGTGGCCAGGCTGACGCCCATCAGCTCGGTGTTGACCTCCTTGAATTTTTCTTCCTCGTAGTCGCCCCGGACAAAGGCTTTCACCGCCCGGATGGCGGTCAGGCATTCCTGCACCACCGTGTTCAGGTGATCCATAGCCTGCTGCAGCCGGGCGTACATGGGGGCGATCCGCCGTACGATGAAGAACAGGATGACGCCCAGCACCGGCGCGCAGACAAAAAAGACCACGGCCAGGGAGGGGCTCATGTAAAAGGAAAGGGCCACCCCCAGCACCAGCATGGAAGGCCCGCGCACCATGGGCCGGAACCCGCCGTTGATGGCGTTCTGGACCACGGTGACGTCGGTGGTCATCCGGGTGATGAGGGAAGAAGTCTCGAAGTGGTCCAGGTTGCCGAAGGCGTAATGCTGCACCTTGGCGTATTCGGCCTGGCGGATGCGCGCGCCGAACCCGTAGGAGGCGCGGGCCGCGTACCGGGCGTACAGCAGCCCGGTGATGAGGGCCAGCACCGCGCAGACGGCCATTTCCACGCCGGTCCACATGATCTCCCGCACGTCCCCGTGGGAAACGCCCTGGTCGATGATGTCGCTCATCAGGATGGGGATCACCATCTCAAAGGCGCTCTCGACCACCACCAGCAGCATCCCCAGGGCCATGTCCCGCCGGTAGGGGCCCATATAGCCAAAAAGGCGTTTCAAGTCGTTCATGGCACATCCTCCTTTTGCCTGTGGGACTGGACGGCCCGCAGGTTTTCCCGCGCACGGCGCAGATACTGGGCAAAGCGCTCCGCTTCCTCGGGGGTAAAGCCCTGCAGCAGCTGCTGCTCCATCTCGCCGCAGGCGTGCTGCCAGGCAGCGGCGGCACTGCGGCCCTTTTCGGTCAGCTCCACCATGCCGGTGCGGCGGTCGCCCTTGACGGCGCTGCGGGTCACAAAGCCGCCCTTTTCCAGCGCGTCCAGCATCCGGCACACCGCCGCCGGGTCGATCTCAAAGTAAGTGGCCAGCTGCCGCTGGCTGCATGGACCGCTGCGGGCCAGATATTCGATCAGCTTCGGCTGGCCGGGCCCCAGCCCCAGCGCCGCCCGCCATGGGCGCAGGCAGCTGCGCTGGGCGTGAAAAGCCCGGTACAGCAGCATATGGAAACCGCTTTCCATAGGAAATTGCTCCTTTCAGCCCCCGCAGGGGCAGATCGTTGCCGCATCAATCATTGACATATCAACGGCTGCGCGGCCCCTCTATTATAGCGCGGCGTCGGGGCTTGTCAAGAGGCGGGTGAACGTAGCAAGACCCCGGGCTTTTGGCCCAGGGCCTGGCGGGGATCACCGGCGCAGGTCGGCGTTCCAGTCGTAGATGACGCCGGTGGCGGCGTCGAGCTCAAATTCATACTTGATGTCGTCGCCGTAGGCTTCCCCCTCGTAACAGAGGCGGCCGTCGCTGTGCTCCTCCCGGATGAGGAAGGAAGAAGCGTCGGGGGCCTTGGCGGCTACGATGTCCTGGGCCTGTCCGGCGGAGAGGGGGCCGCCCCCATGGCGGCTCAGCCGGTCCAGCCATTCTTCGTCCACTTCATAGTCGGCCCCGATGATCCGCCCGCCGGAAATGGCCACCTCAAAGTCGTAGTCGCCGTACTCGGTCTCGAACTCGATGTCCCAGATGGGGATGCCGTTGTCGCCGTCCCGCTCCACCTTGACGTTGTAGGCGTTTGGCTCGGGGACCGACGCGTTGTCCAGCGCGATGGCGAGGGCTTCATCCCCCGAGATCTCGCCCGAGGCGGGGGCGGACTGGCCCGGCTGAACCATCTGGACAGAGGAGGCGGGCGCGGTGGGCTGCGGTGCGGGGGCCTGGGACACGGCCGCCGCATTTTGGGGCGAGCAGGCGGTCAGAACGCCGGCAGTCAGGACGGCGGCCAGTGCGATGGCGGTCAGGTTTTTCATCAGCGGTTCTCCTTTCAGGTTTCTTATCTGTATTGTAACAGAAGGGCGGGCTGGACGCCAGCGTCTTTTTCTTGCATTTTTCGCGCCGGAATGCTACAATGAAAGCTCGAATGAAAGGGGGTCTATTCCATGCAATACGCGCTGTTTGACAAGCCTGCGGCCACCATCTACGACCTGCCCCGGCCTGTCGAGAGGGATGGGGAGGGCCGGCTGCGCTCCACCATCGGGGACGAGGGCCTGTACGGCCAGAGCTGCCAGGTCCTGGACGACGGCGGCCCCATGGTGCAGGTGCGCACCTTTTACGGCTACCCCGGCTATGTCCGGCGGGAGGACCTGCGCTTTGTTACAGAAGAAGCGCTGCGGGCTTATCTGGCCGCGCCCGCGGTGATGGCGGCCCGCGCCGCCGACCTGCTGGAAAGCCCGCAGGTGGCCGGGGTCCGGCTGCTGACGGTGGGCCGCGGGGCCCGGCTGCGCCTGGCGGCCCTGCCTGCAGGGGAAGAAAAGCCCGCCGGCTGGACGAAGGTCCTGCTGGCGGACGGCCGGGCGGCTTGGGTGTGGGACAAATCCCTGGAGCCGCTGTGCTGGGAGGAGGACGCCGTGTTCACCCAGCGGGAGGGCCTGCCCTTTGACGATGCCCTGGCCAGTGCGCTGGGGGTCGGGGCCGGCGGGCTGGTGCGCCACGCGCTGGACCGCTGGCACGGGGGCAGCGAGGCGGCTTTCCGCCGCGCCGTCTGCGAGACGGCCCGCAAATATCTGGGGGTGCAGTACCGCTGGGGCGGCAAAGCCTGGGACGGGGTGGACTGCTCCGGCCTGGTCAGCAACGTCTATATGCAGAACGGCGTGCTGATCTACCGCAACGCCCGGATCGAGCCGGGCTGGCCCATGCACGCCATTGCCCGCAGCCAGGCCCAGCCGGGGGACGCCCTTTATTTCCCGGGACACATTGCCCTGTACCTGGGGCAGGGGATGTACATCCACTCCACCGGGGCGGCAGCCAGCGGCGGGGTGGTGCTCAACAGCCTGGACCCGGCCAGCACCTTCTACCGGGCCGATCTGGACGAAAAGCTCACCGCCGTGGGCACCATCTTTTAAAGGAGGCACACCATGAAAGTCTGGGACCTGCACTGCGATACCCTCAGCGAGCTGCGCCGCGCCGAACAGGCCGGCCGGCCCCTCAGCTTTGCCCGCAGCGGCCTGCACATCGACCTGGAAAAGCTGGAGACGGGGGACTACCTGCTGCAATGCTTTGCGGCCTTTGTCGATCTGGGTTCGGGGGAGGACCCCCTGGTCACCGCCCTGGAGGAGATCGACGTGTTCAAGCGGGTGATGGCGGCGTATCCCGACCGGATCGCGCCGGTCTACACCGCCGCCGACATCGGCAGGAACGCCGCCGCCGGCAGGATCAGCGCCATGCTGACGGTGGAGGAGGGCGGCTGCTGCAAGGGCAGCCTCGGGGTGCTGCGCCGGCTGTACGAGCTGGGCGTCCGCATGATGACCCTGACCTGGAACTACGACAACGACCTGGCTGCCTCCAACGTCAAGGAGAAAGCCCCCTTCGTCTGGCCCTGCCCGCCCGATGCGGAGCACGGCCTGACCGAAAAGGGGCTTGCCTTTGTGGCCGAGATGGAGCGGCTGCACATGATCGTGGATGTGAGCCACCTGTCCGACAAAGGCTTTTGGGATGTGGTCCGGCACAGCACCCGGCCCTTTGCGGCCAGCCACTCCAACTGCCGGGCGCTGGCGCCCCACTGCCGCAACCTGACCGACGAGATGATCCGGGCCATGGCCGAGCGGGGCTGCATCGCCGGGCTGAACTACTGCACCGTCTTTCTGGACGACCAGCCCGACCCGGCGGACTGCCGCAGCACCGCCGCCCTCATCGCCAGGCACGCGGCCCACTTCAAACAGGTGGGCGGGGCGCAGATGATCGCCCTGGGCAGCGATTTCGACGGCATCGGCGGGCCGCTGGAGCTGGACAGCTGCGCCAAAATGCCCCTGCTGGCCGACGCGCTGCGCAAGGCCGGCTTCACCGAGGACGAGGTGGAGGGCATCTTCTGGCGCAACGCGAGAAGGTTCTTTGAAGAAAATCTGTGACAGGGACCCCAACAGGAGGAACAAGATGGACAAACACATGACGCTGGAAAAGCGGATCGCGGCGGAGCTCTACTCCTACCACGGGCAGATGAGCGTGTTCGTGGACGATCTGCAGGGACGCACGGTGGAGATCGGGGCGGACGAAGCATTCGAGACGGCCTCCACCATCAAGGCCTATATCCTGGCCGCCCTCTACCTGCAGGCCGGCCGGGGCCGGGCCAGCCTGGACGAGACCATCACTTACCGCCCCGAGCACTTTGTGGACGGCTCGGGGATGCTGCGGGCCCTGGGGGTGGGCGCGGCGCTGAAGGTGCGGGACGCAGCCACCATGATGATCATCTGCTCGGACAACATCGCCACCAACATGGTTATCGACTATCTGGGGCTGGATGCCATCAACCAGTGTATCCGGGAGCTGGGCTTTGCCCACACTGTTCTGCACAACCCCCTGCACTTCGACCGCTACGACAAGCTGGGCACCACCACCCCGCGGGACTATGCCGCCCTCTTTGCGCGGCTTGCCAAGGGCGCCCTGGTCAGCCCCGAGGCCAGCGCCGAGATGCTGTCCATCTTCCGCTCCCAGCACTACAACGCCATGCTGACCGCCGGTTTCCCGCCCTACTATCTGGACTGCGAGGAGACCGGCGACCCGGAACTGATCTGGGTGGCCAGCAAGAGCGGCAGCATGGACGCCTGCCGCAACGACGGCGGCATCGTCCACACCCCGTATGGGGAGTATGTCATCGTTCTGATGAATAAAAACTTTGACGACATCATTGAATACAACGCCCACCCCGCCATGGTGTACGGGGCGCGGGTCAGCCGGATGATCCTGGACCAGATCCTGGCCTGCGAGGGCCGTCTGTGGCTGACCGGCGCGGAAGCATAAGCCGGGGCCTGGAGGAGAGGAATCTGTATGGAAGCGATCACAGTGAGCGGGCCGATGATGCTCTTTCTGATCTGTATGACCGGCTTTGCCGGGGTGGTGGACTCGGCGGCCGGGGGCGGCGGGCTCATCAGCCTGCCGGCCTACCTGTTCGCGGGGCTGCCGGCCCACTATACCTACGGCACCAATAAATTCAGCGCGGCCTGCGGCACCACCTTTGCCACCGCCCGCTTTTTGAAAAGCGGCGCGCTGGACCTGAAAGTCGGCCTGCTGGCGGCGGCGGGCAGCTTTGCGGGCAGCGCGGCGGGGTCGCACCTGGCGGTGCTGCTCAGCGACGGCACCCTGCGCCTGATGATGCTGTGCATCCTGCCGGTGGCGGCCGTCATCATCCTGACCCGCTGGAAAAGCCCCGACCACGACCCCGGCGTGCAGCCCCTGACCCCGGCCCGCGCCGTGCTGGCGGCGGCCATCGGGGTGGGCATCGGCTGCTACGACGGGCTGTTCGGGCCGGGCACCGGCACCTTTGCCATCATCGCCTTCAGCACCCTGATGGGCTTTGATATGCGGCGGGCCAGCGGCAACGCCAAGCTGCTCAACCTGGCCAGCAACTACGCCAGCCTGGCCACCTATCTGGCTTCGGGGCTGGTGGTGTTCCACATCGCCATTCCCTGCGCCATCAGCGGCATTGCCGGCAACCTGATCGGCTCCCGGCTGGCCCTCAAGGGCGGCGCAAAGGTCATCCGCCCCATGATGCTGGTGGTGCTGGTGCTGCTGCTGGGCCAGCTGACCACCGAGATGCTGTGACGAGATCAGGAGAAAACTGCCATGACCGATCATGAACTGATGGGCGCGGCCCTGGCTGAGGCGGAAAAAGCCGCCGCCCTGGGCGAAGTGCCGGTGGGGGCGGTGGTGGCCCGGCGGGGCGAGATCGTGGCCGCCGCCCACAACACCCGCGAGACCGAGAAAAACGCCGTCCACCATGCCGAGCTGCTGGCCATCGACCGGGCCTGCCAGGCGCTGGGGGGCTGGCGGCTGTGGGAGTGCGAGCTGTTCGTCACCCTGGAGCCCTGCCCCATGTGCGCCGGGGCCATCATCAACAGCCGCATCCGGCGGGTGGTGTATGGCGCGGCCGACCCCAAGGCCGGCTGCTGCGGGTCGGTGACTGACCTGTTCGCCCTGCCGTTCAACCACCACCCGGTGGTGGAGCGGGGGCTGCGGGCGGAGGAAGCCTCGGCCCTGCTGGCGGACTTTTTTGTCCGGCTGCGTGCCGCGCGCGCTTCGCGCCCCAAATGGAAAAAGCCGCCCTCTCCGCCGCAGGCCGCTGACTGAGAGGGCAGAAAATTTTCGCCTCCCTCTTTCCTTTTTCGCACAAAAGGTGTATAATATATACTGGTATCTTGCCGAAAGTATCTGCTTTTTTGTCCGAAAATGCCGCAGGGCCGGCGATTCCGGCAGGGAAAGTACAGGCGGCGGGACGGCGGACGGCAGAGGATACCGAATGTCATTCAGGAGTAAACAGCCCATGCATGAAGAGGATTTTGAGCTGACCTTTGATCTGGGACCGCTCGAACAGGCCGAGCAGCCGCAACCGGCTGCACAGGCCGCCCCCGTGCCCCGGCCTGCAGCGCCCAAGCCCCGCCCCCAGGCGGAGGACCGGGCGTCTGAACCGGCAAAAACGGCTGCACAGCCCCATCCGGTCCCGCCGGCCCGCCCGGCGGCAGGGGAGGCTGCGCGGCCTAGTGTGTCTGTCCGGGGGACGGAAACGTCCCGTCCCGCCCCGGCCGCAAAGCCGGCCGGCGGGCAGCATCCGCCTGTGCGGGGAGTGCTGATCTCGGGCGGGGACCGCGGCATCGGCGCGGCTGCTGCCCGCGCCTTTTATGAGGCGGGGTACCGCGTGGCCGTGCTGTACCACACGAACGCCGAGGCCGCGGCAGCGCTGGAAGCCAGCCTGCCCGGCATCATCGCCCTCCAGTGCGACGTGGCCAGCCGCGCGGCCTGCGAGTCCGCCTTTACGGCGGCCGAGATCATGCTGGGGCACGTGGATGTGCTGGTGTGCAACGCCGGCATCGCCCAGCAGAAGCTGTTCACCGATATCACCCCTGCCGAGTGGCAGCATATGCTGGACGTCAACCTGACCGGCGCGTTCCATTTGTGCCAGCTGGCCCTGCCCGGCATGATCCGCCGCAAATGGGGCCGCATCCTGACCGTGAGCAGCATGTGGGGCCAGACCGGCGGCAGCTGCGAGGTGCACTATTCGGCGGCCAAGGCCGGCCTGATCGGCCTGACCAAGGCCCTGGCCCGGGAGGAAGGCCCCAGCGGCATCACCGTCAACTGTGTGGCCCCCGGCGTCATCGACACCGATATGATGGCCGGCTTTACCCCCGGGGATAAGGCCGCCCTGGCCGAGGAGACCCCGGTGGGCCGTCTGGGCAGCGCCCAGGAAGTGGCCCGCGCCCTGCTGTTTTTGGCAGGGGAGGAGGCCGGCTACATCACAGGGCAGGTGTTTGGGGTGAACGGCGGGCTGGTGATCTGAGCAGCCGCAGGCTGCCTGGCCTTTTGAGCGAAAAGGAGAGTATATACGATGGGTATGACCTTAAAAGAAATGCTGCGCAAGGGCGCCAGCGAGGGCACCGTCAACGCGGACGAAGTGCGCGCACTGGCCCAGGAGTGCGGCCTGGACACCGAGAGCCTGTACACCATCCTGGAAGAACGCGGGATCAAGATCCAGGAGAACGAAGCCTCTCTGGACGTGGACAGCATCCTGGCCGAGGTGGAGAGCGCTGAGGCCAGCGCCAACGACGACTATGACGAGCCGGAGGAGGACCGCCTGGAGGAGAACCCCGCCGACC
This sequence comes from Candidatus Faecalibacterium faecigallinarum, assembly GCA_019119685.1. Lineage (GTDB taxonomy): Bacteria > Bacillota > Clostridia > Oscillospirales > Ruminococcaceae > Faecalibacterium > Faecalibacterium faecigallinarum. Next base: position 697 of record DWWN01000065.1, on the reverse strand, counting down.
TGAAAGCCGCCATGGATGAGTTGCTGGACGACCCCGTCAAGAATTACTTAAAGCAGATTGGCCAGATCCCCCTGCTGAGCGCGGAGCAGGAAGTGGAGCTGAGCCGCCGCATCCATGCCGGCGCGGAAGCGGCCCGCATCCTGCAGGCCGACCGGCGCAAGTACAACCGCCCCGATTACATCAAGCGCAACACCGCCCGCTTCTCCTTTGAGGAGGACGAGAACTCGCCCGACTACGAGGAGCCGGAGGAGGAGATGGACCCCGAGGACGCCCGCGACAAGGAGCGCCCCGACGATGCCGCAGAGGACGCCGCCGAGGAAAAGGAGGCCCTGCAGGCCGTCGAGGACGGCCCCCTGAGCGACGAGCGCCGCGAGCAGCTGCTCAAGACCCGGCAGGACGGCCTGAACGCCCGCCGCGCTTTGAGCGAGGCCAACCTGCGCCTGGTGGTGTCCATCGCCAAAAAGCACGTGGGCCACAACCTGGCCTTCCTGGACCTGATCCAGGAGGGCAACATCGGCCTCATCAAGGCGGCCGAAAAGTTTGACTGCGCACGCGGTTTCCGCTTCTCCACCTACGCCACCTGGTGGATCCGCCAGGCCATCACCCGCGCCATCGCGGACCAGGCCCGCACCATCCGCATCCCGGTCCACATGGTGGAGACCATCAACCGGATGCGCCAGGCCACCAGCCAGCTGGT
>DWWN01000064.1 GCA_019119685.1 Candidatus Faecalibacterium faecigallinarum | reverse complement strand
TTCTAAAACTCAAAAATCATCGCCGTTTCTCTACCCGGTATGAAAAGAAGGCTGTCTATTTTCATGCCGTTGTTTCACTTGCCTGTATTTTGGTTTGGTTACTTTGATGGTTTTAAAACACTCTCTAAGGTGTTTTGTGGCGGCGGCAACGCAAAACTTTGCCGCTGTTGACACAAAAATAACATTCGGGTGCTATACTTAGCTTGGTTTAGCCTGGCCGGAGGAGGCCGGGCTGCGTTTGGCCGTCAAGGCCCATCCTTGCATGAGAAACTTTTCAGAAAGAGGAACGCACCCATGAACACGAAACCGAAGAAGAAAAAACGTATCTGGCTGCCCTTGGCCATTGCGGCGGGGGTGCTCGTCCTGCTGCTGCTTTTGGCCCCCATCGTGGTGCCGGCGGTGGGCAAGTGGTTCACGTCGCAGGAGACTGCCGTCCGCGACGCCTGGGCCGTGGACGTCGGCGACCTGATCGGCGTAGATGAGGCCGAGCAGATCGAGATCCGCCACGCGCCGGTGGAGTCCAGCATCACGGTGCTGCAGCTGGTGCCCACCGACATTGAGGACGAGGGCTTTACCTACTACGACACCGCCGTCCAGCAGCGGGTCCGCGCCATGCTGGACCGGGGGCAGCAGATCTCCGGCCGGCAGGTGCAGTGGACCGCCGAAACGCCGATGGCTTTCCTCGACCCGTTCGGCACCGGGGCCAACGGCCTGTACCTCTATTTTGAGACGGATTTCCCCACCCAGGTGGAGTACACCGTCCGGGTGGACGACGAGCGCATCCCCGACTACAGCGCCGTGGCCGCCGACAGCTCAGGCAAGGAGTATTCCACCACCCACGAATTCCAGCTGATCGGGCTGGTGCCCGGCGAAGTGAACGAAGTCACCATGAAGCTGCGGGGCAGCTGGGGCAACGTCCGCCAGACCGTCCGCTTCACCATCGAGATGCCCGAGACGCACTCGGGCTACGACACCATCCTGAACGTCACCGACGGCCCCAGCACCGAGCCGCTGGACGACGGGCTGTTCACCATGATGCGGACCAACGGCTATCTGGGCTACGGCTTTTTGTACGACAACAGCGGCGTCATGCGCTATGAAATGGTGCTGGAAGGCTTCGGGATGGACCGCATCCTGTTCTATGGGGACGAGATCGTCACCTGTGTTTCCTCCAACAAGCTGGCCCGGATCAACGGCCTGGGCGAGGTGGAGCAGGTCTACCCCCTGGGGGACTACGAGCTGCACCACGACATCGACTACGGCCGGGACGGCACGGTAGTGGCCCTGGCCGAAAAGGCCGGCGACACCAACGTCGAGGACCTGGTGCTGGAGATCGACCTCGACACCGGCGCAGTCACCGAGCTGCTGGACTTCAAGGACCTGATGGCGGGCTACTACGCCCAGACCCGGCCCATCCGCGCCACCGACCCCTTCTTCTGGCAGGTGGATGAACAGGACTGGATCCATCTGAACACCATCCAGTACCTGCCCGACACCGACAGCCTGGTGGTGTCCTCCCGCGAGACGTCCACCGCCATCAAGGTGGAAAACGTCCACGGCGAGGCCTCCATCGGCTGGTTCTGCGGCGACCCGGCTTTCTGGCAGGGCACCGGCTATGAGGAATACTGCCTGACCCCGGTGAACGACTTCACCTGGCAGTACGGCCAGCACAGCGTGGCCTGGGCCCCCGGCGAGGAAGAGGGCGTGTGCTATCTGCGGATGTTCAACAACAACTACTGGGCCCTGTCCTCCCGCGACGGCTACGACCCCGCCCTGCCCGAAGGGGTGAGCACCGACCTGTACGGCGGCGAAGGGGACTACAGCTATACATACGTCTACCGCATCGACGAGAACGCCGGCACGGTGGAACTGGTGGAATCCTTCCCGGTGCCCTATTCCAGCATCGTGTCCAACTCCACCCTGAACGAGGCGAGCGGCCACTGGGCCGTCAACAGCGGCATCGCCATGGTATTCGGCGAGTACGACGCCGGCGGCGCGCTGATCCGCCAGTACGACTACGAGTGCACCATGCAGGGCTACCGGACGTTCAAGTACGACTACAAAGGCTTCTGGTTCCAATAAAAGCGATAACAATACAAAACGCTCCCCGGACGTTCGCGTTCAGGGAGCGTTTTTTTGTGTTCGCAGCTTATCAGCACCCGCCGTTGCCGGCGCAGCCGTGGTGGCCGCAGGCGTGTCCGCCTTCGGCGTGGTGCTCGCCGTGATGGTCGCAGTGGACGGCGGGGTCGTAGGCCAGGCGGCCCGCGAGGAAGGCGTCCACAGCGGCGTCAGCCGGGCCGGATGCCCCGCCGTACAGCTGGATGCCGGCCGAAGCCAGCGCGGCCTGGGCGCCGCCGCCGATGCCGCCGCAGATCAGCACGTCGGCGTGCAGCTGCTGCAGGACGCCGGCCAGCGCGCCGTGGCCCTGGCCGTTGGTGCCCACCACCTCGCTGTGGACGACCTGGCCGTTTTCCACATCGTAGACCTTGAACTGTTCGGTGCGGCCGAAATGCTGGAAGATCTCGCCGCCGGCGTAAGTGACTGCAATTCTCATGGGATAGCTTCCTTTCTGTCTGGACCCTTTGGGGCCGGGTAGTTCCCCCTTATTGTAGCACGCCGCGGGGCGGAATGCCAGAGGCCGCAGGAAAACCGGGCGGCGGGCGGCGAGCCCATCATCACCGACGTTTACACCGATGTGATCTACGGCCGGGACGTGCTGACGGTGGCCCAGCAGTGCGTCCACAGCGATACCGTGGTGGCCTTTGACGTGTTCCCCGAAAACCTGGCGATCGACCTGGGCCAGGTGGAACTGCCCGAAGGGGCGTCCATCTTCCTGTGCGACGGGCGCCGGCAGGTGCTGTACGCCCGCACCGACCTGGACATGGACGACCCTGCTTTCCCCGCCTACATCGCCAGCCTGCAGGAGGGGGCCGCGGAGGGCCGTTTTGCGCGCTACGACGACTTTATTGATGACATCGACGGGGTGCGCCGCGGCGCTTACTGCACCTGGCTCACCAATGGGTGGCTGGTGCTCATCACTCTGCCGGTGGAGCGGATGCTGTCCCAGCTGCACCTGTTCACCCTGCTGTACGGGATCATTCTGGCGGCCTGGTGCGCGGGGTTTGCGGCCATCGTCTGGCGCAACGTGCGGCTGGACTCGATGGTGGAACGCAGCGTCGAGACGGTCAAGGTGCTGAGCAACTCGTATTACGGGCTGTTCCGCATCAACTACCGGGACGGCACCTACGAGATGATCAAAGGCTCCCCGTACGCCCGCAAAAACTTGCAGCCCAAGGGCCCCTACGAGGATTTTCTGCACGTGATCGGCGCGGTGATGGAGCCGGACACCATCGACGAGTTCCGCAAGAGCTTTTCCACCGACAGCCTGCGCAGTCTGGTGGACGGCCATGTCCGGGACTACGGCGGCGACTTTTTGGGCAAGTACGAGAGCGGCGAGCGCTGGATCAACGTGCGGGTCCTGTTTGACGAGACGCTGGAACCGGAGGAAGCGGTCCTCTGCTTCCGCGAGGTGGACCAGGAAAAGCGCCGCCAGATCCAGGAGCGCCGCCTGCTGGAAGAAACGTTGGCCACCGCCCGCAAGAGCGAAAAGGCCAAGCTGGCCTTCTTCAACAATATGTCCAACGATATGCGCACCCCCCTCAACGCCATTTTGGGCGTGGTGGACCTGCTGCGCCAGCACACCGGCGAGCCGGATAAAGTCCGGGAGTACGCCGAAAAGATCGCCTATTCCGGCCGGCAGCTGCTGGATCTGGTGAACGATATTCTGGATATGTCCCGGATGGAGCAGGGCAAGGTGGTGCTGAACAACGAAGCCTTTGACCTGGCGGCCTGCGTCAAAGCCTGCACCGACTCGTTCATCCCGCAGGCCCGGCGGGAAAACAAGGACTTTGCCGTCCACTGTGAGATCACCGACAGCTGCGTCATGGGGGACGCCACCCGCATCACCCAGATCTTGAACAACCTCTTGTCCAACGCGTTCAAGTTCACTTCCCCCGGCGAGCGCGTGGAGGTGACGGTGCGGCAGATGGGCGGCCCGCCCACCCCGCAGTACCAGTTCGTGGTCAAAGATACCGGCATCGGGATGTCGGAGGAGTTTTTGCCCCAGCTGTTCGAGCCCTACGCCCGGGAGACCCGTTTCTTCTCCCGGCAGGTGGTGGGCACCGGGCTGGGGATGCCCATCGTCAAGAGCCTTGTCACCCAGATGAGCGGCCAGATCTACGTGGACAGCGCCCTGGGCAAGGGGACCACCTTTACCCTTACGGTGCCCTTCATCACGGCCCAGGCCGAGGCCGAGAGCCGCCAGACCAGGGAGGACCTGAAGACCGGCAAGGCGGGGGAGGCGTTCTCCCTCGCGGGCAGGAAGATCCTGCTGGCCGAGGACAACCTGCTGAACATGGAGATCGCCAACGAGATCCTGACCATGAACGGGCTGGAAGTGCTCCAGGCCTGGAACGGGCAGGAAGCGGTGGAGCTGTTCCAGAACGCGGCGCCCTATGAGATCGACGCCATCCTGATGGATATGCAGATGCCCCAGATGGACGGCTGCGAAGCGGCCCGGACCATCCGCGCGATGGAGCGCCCCGACGCCCGGACGGTGCCCATCATCGCGGTGACGGCCAACGCCTTTGCCGAGGACATCGCGGCCACCACCGCCGCCGGGATGAACGCGCACATCTCCAAGCCTATCGACTTCCGCGCCCTGTGCGCTACGCTGGAAAAGCTGCTGGGGCAGGACGCCAGCACGTAAAAGAATTCAGCGTGTCGAAAAACGACACGCTTTAGGGGGAACCCATTTCTGCGCGCAGTCGCGCGACAGAAATTCCTTCCCCCTAATATTCCCCTGGGGACAAAATTTGCCGCTGAACCATGCACTCGGCCTGGCGGCCTCGCACACTCCCAGCGGCAAATTTCCCTGTATGTGTCCCGCCCGTACGCACATGTCGTCCGGGCGGGACTTTTTTGACAGTCT
>DWWN01000063.1 GCA_019119685.1 Candidatus Faecalibacterium faecigallinarum | reverse complement strand
TTTGGTTTTTGCTTTCTTTTCTTTACTTCCTGTCTTTCCGGCCTGTTTCGCGCCACAGGCGCGGGAAGGAATTTTGAGCGTGGGAGTGGTAAATTTTGTATATTTATGCAGTTTTTTGCTCCCCCTCTGTTTTTGCCCTCTCCGCCGCCTGCGGCGGCACCTCCCCCGCACGCGTGGGAGGCTCCCCTCTCAGTCTCGCCGCCCTTGCGGGCGTCTCGCCAGCTCTCCCGGAGGGAGAGCCAAGTGTACGCCCGTGGGCAAAGGAAAACTTTGTGGTAAGACGAAGTTTTTACTACTTTGCCTTACCACAAACTTTGCCAAAATCGACGCAGGTACGCTTGCCTCCCCCCGCGGGGGAGGTGGCACAGCGCTTTGCGCTGTGACGGAAAGGGGAGGCTCCCACGTTCACGGGGGAGCTGTCGAGCGAAACGAGACTGAGAGGACAACAAAAAAGCGCCCGCTTGCGCGGACGCTCTGCACGTTTGGATTTTTACCAAAAAGGTTCTCCCCTGCGCCGCGGGTCAGTAGGTGTACTTCACCAGTTCACAGTTTTTGATCCCGAACAGGGCAAACTCCTCGTTGGTCATCTCGTAAAAATAGGACTGCACCACGCGGGAAATGCCGTTGTGGGCCACCAGCAGGACCGGGCCGTCCTCCTGGGCGGCCAGCTCGTCCAGCAGGTTGTAGACCCGGGCGGCCAGCTGCAGCATACTCTCCCCGCCCCCGAAGCGGTCGGCAAAGTGGAGCTTGGCCAGCGCGAACGCCGGGCCGTTGCGGGCGGTGCCCTCGTAGCGGCCGAACGCCTGTTCCCGCAGGCGCTCGTCCACCGCCAGCGGCAGGCCGGTCTCGGCGGCGATCAGCTCGGCGGTCTCTCTGGCCCGCACCAGAGGCGAACAGAGGATGCGGGTGATCCCGCGGTCCCCGGCGGCCAGCTGCCGGCCCAGGGCCCGGGCCTGTTCCCGGCCGCGGTCGGTCAGGGCGATGTCGGTGACGCCGCAGATCTTATTTTCGACGTTCCAGACCGTTTCGCCGTGGCGGGTAAAATAGACGTTCTGCATGGGTGGTACCTCCATCTCAAAAAGCCCGGAAGCGCGCTCCCGGGCTTTGCTTGTATGCGTTTTTTAGGAGCGTGGCGCGTCCGGTCACGGCCGCACGGTCAGACGGATATCGCCGCTGGTGGTGGTCACGGTGCAGGGGGCGCCCGCGGGGTCCGCCGTGGGGGCGCTGACCCGGCCGATGCTGGAAGAGACCGCAAAGTTCTTGCTGGTCAGCAGGCTGCCTTCCACTTCGCCGCTGGTGGTGGAAATGGTCAGGCTGGCCGCGTCGGAGCGCTCCAGCTCCACGTCGCCGCTGGTGGTCTCGATGGTCACAGCGCCGGCCGCGGTGACACGCTCCAGGCTGGCGTCGCCGCTCACCGACACCACTTTCAGGCTCTGGATGTAGCTGTCGTTCAGCTCCGCATCGCCGCTGGTGGTGCTGATCTCCACATCCCCGGCGGTGGGGCAGCGCAGCTCCACATCGCCGCTGGTGGTGTTGCAGACGATCTTGCCGCTCACAGGCCCGTTCAGGTCGATGTCGCCGCTGACGGTGGTCAAATTGGCCGAGGCAAAGCCCAGCTGGGCCGCGCTCTCGATGTCGCCGCTGGTGTTGGAGACGGTCAGGGCGCCGTAATTGCCGGCGGGCAGGTAGATGGTGACCTCGGGATCGTCGTCGTCATGGTGGAACAGCCGCTGGCCGACGCTGGGCTCAGGACGGGTGACGGTCAGGGTGTTCCCTTCCACCCGGACGGTGTGGGTGACGTCGGCGGCGTCCCGGGTCACGACGCTGACCGATCCATCCCGGGAGACCCGGAACTGGACGTCGGCGTAATAGTCCGTGACCGAAATGTCGGTAAAGTTCCCGCTGACGGGGTAGGTGTTCACAGTCAGGGGGGTGTAGTCATGCCGCCAGGCAGCTTCGGCCACAAGGCCGGTGCGCAGGACGGTCAGCCCGCCTACCGCGGCTACCGCCAGTGCAGACAGGACAAAAGTGGACAGATGGCGTTTCATAAACAGGCTCCTTTCTTGTGCATCGGTTTTCTATGGGTTCAAGAGTTGCCCCAACCGGCCTCGATGGCGCGGATGGCACGGTAAAAGAAATCGTTGGCCGGGGTGGGCAGGCCGTGCTTTTTCGACAGCCGCCGGACCACCCCCGAAAATTCTTCCACTTCGGTGGGGCGGTGGGCGTCCATGTCCTGGCCCATGCTGGGCTTGTTGTCCGGCTTGAAGCGGGGGATGGCCCCCGCCAGCCATGTGACGTCGTCGTCGGGCGGCAGCGGCACCCCTTCGGCGTTGGCCAGCCGGATCACTTCCTGCATGGCCGAGAGCATCAGCGCCCGCTGGGCGTTGTCCTCCGCCAGGCCGCCGTAGGTCATCCCAAAGGCGGCGGAGGCCTGGTTCAGCCCCACGTTGATCATCAGCTTGTGCCACTGTTTGTAGAGGATATCGGTGCAGGGTTCGTTTTGGATGCCGCAGGCGGTCAGGTACTGGGCCACGGCGGCCACCCGCGGGGTGATGCTGCCGTCCCGCTCCCCGAACTGGATCTCGCCCGGCGATTTGAAAATCAGCGTCCGTCCTGACCGGTTGGCGTCCATCCCAATGGCAACGCTCCACAGCACGTGCCCCGGGTAGGCTGCTTCCAGCCGTTCCTCGCTGGTGATGCCGTTCAGCACGCTGAGGATGACGGTGTCCGGCCCCACAAAGGCCCCGATCTGCCGGATGGCCTCGTCCAGGGCGGTGGCTTTCACCGCCACCAGGATCAGGTCCACCGGCTTGCCGTCCGCCGGGTCGCAGTAAGCAAAGCGGCATTCTTCCCCGTTGCAGAGGGTGGGCTGGGCGGCATACCGGGCCGCCCGCGCTTTGTCCGCGATCACCTGCACCCCGGGCATCTTCCGCCCGAACAGGATGCCCAGCGCCCCCAGCCCGATCAGCGCGCTGGTGCGGATGGGCCTGCCTTTCTGCAGGGCGCCGCCGGCCAGCAGGACGGTGTCCCCTTCCTGGATGTCCTGGGCGGTCAGGCCGGCGTCCGGCACCAGAAGCGTCACAGGGCGGTCTGTGCTTTCCGCGCCGGGCAGGCCCGTCAGCTCCACCTCGCAGAGGACCGGCGCGCCCTCCGGCAGTTCTTCACAGCCATAGTCGGCCTCGCCGATCCGGCTGACCCGGTACAATTCCATCCTGCAGCCCTCCCAATATAAAATTTAGGTAAAGGATTGGATGCTTTTATTATAGCGGTTCCTCCCTGCCCCGTCAATGTGAGCCGGTCACATTACCCACCTCTTTTGTGAGAAAATGCGCCCCCGCTTTTGGGCAGAGTGCGCATAAAGCGTGGCGAAAAACGCCACGCTTTAGGGGGAACCCATTTCTGCGCGCAGTCGCGCGACAGAAATTCCTTCCCCCTAATGGTTGCGGTTCCCTGCATTTTCTGCGCGCCAGGAATGGCGCTTGAAAATGACAGACCGCTGCCCCTGCTCCGCTTCGGCTGTTTCGTCCGCTGGACGCGCCTCAGCTTCGCGGTCCCTGGGGACAAAATTTGCCGCTGAACCGCGCACTCGGCCTTGCGGCCTCGCACACTCTCAGCGGCAAATTTCCCTGTATGTGTCCCGTCCATCCGCACATGTCGGCTGGACGGGACTTTTTTAATTTCTTCTTTAGCCGTTTCAAAGTTTCTGGATCACTTCGCCCAGCCAGCGGCACATCCGGTCGCCGGCCTGGTTGGCGATCTCCAGCACCCGCTCGTGGCTGTGGCGGACGGTCTGGATACCGGTGGCCATGTTGGTGATGCAGCTCACCGCCAGCACCTTGACCCCCAGGTAGGCGCAGACCATCGCCTCGGGGACGGTACTCATCCCCACGGCGTCGGCCCCCAGGGCCGCAAAGGCGCGGATCTCGGCGGCAGTCTCGTAGCAGGGGCCCATAAAGCCCAGATAGACGCCCTCCTTGTACTGGATGCCCTGTTCGTCCGCCACCGAGCGGGCCAGGGCCAGCAGGTCATGGCTGAAGATCTCGGTCATGTCGGGGAAGCGGGGCCCGAACCGCTCGTCGTTGGGCCCGATCAGGGGGTTGGTGCCCATCATGTTGATGGTGTCGGTGATGAGCATCAGGGTGCCCGGCTCAAAGCTGCGGTTGATGCCGCCGGCGGCGTTGGTCAGCACCACCGTCTCGATGCCCAGCAGCTTAAACACATAGAACGGGTAGCACACCTCCTTCATGGTGTAGCCCTCGTAGAAGTGGAAGCGCCCTTCCATGGCCAGCACGGGGGTATCCCCCAGCTTGCCCTCCAGCAGGGCCCCCTTGTGGCCCGCCACGGTGGACTGGGGGAAACTGGGGATGTCGGCGTAGGGGATCTCCTGCGTATCGGTGAAGCCGGCGGTCAGGTCTCCCAGGCCCGAGCCCAGCACCACCGCGACTTTCGGGGCAAAGCGCAGTTTTTCTTTCAGATAGGCCGCGCTGGCCGAGGCTTTTTCATACAGATGTTCCATAAGGGGGTTCCTCCTTTGTGATCGGTTTTTTCTTATTATACAGGCTGCCGGCTGCCTTGGCAATCCTTACAAAAGGGCGGATGTGTACAAAAAAATTCACAGCTTGTTCACTCCCTTTCCGCGCAAAGCTCTTATAATAAAGAGATGAAAACCTTCCAGGAAAGGAGGCCTTTCATGAACGGGAAAGGCTTTTTTGCCGCAGTCGTCCGCCGCCGCAGGCGGGTGCTGGCCTTGTATGCCGCGGCGGCCGTGCTATGCGCGCTGCTGTCCCTGCTGGTCTCGGTCAACTACGACATCAACGATTATCTACCCCCCGACGCCCCCTCCACCATCGCCATCGATGTGATGGAGGAGGCGTTCGGCGGCGGCATCCCCAACGTGCGGGCCATGGTGCGGGACGTCACCGTCCCCGAGGCCCTGGCCTATAAGCAGCAGATCGCCCGGGTGGAGGGGGTCACCAGCGTCACCTGGCTGGACGATGTGGCCGACGTCACCGTCCCCCTGGAAATGCAGGACCCCGACACCGTCGCGGCCTACTATAAGGACGGGGCGGCCCTGTTCACCATCACGGTGTCCGACGACCAGCGGGCCGAGGCCGTGGCCGCCATCGACGCCCTGCTGGGCGATGCCGGGGCCCTGACCGGCTCGGCGGTGTCCACCGCGGCGGCCACCAACTCCACCGTGGTGGAAGTGGCCAAGATCGCGGCCATCGCCGTCCTCTACGTCGTCTTTATCCTGGCCCTGACCACCGCCAGCTGGGCCGAGCCGGTCCTCATCATGCTGGGCATGGGGGCGGCCATCCTCATCAACAACGGCACCAACCTGATCTTCGGGGAGATCTCCTTTGTCACCAGCGCCGCCGGCAGCATCCTGCAGCTGGCCGTCTCGCTGGACTACTCGGTCTTTCTGATCCACCGCTTTGCCGAGGTGCGGGCTGCCCGCCCCGGCGCCGCCCCCGGCGACTGCATGGTGGAGGCCCTGACCAAGTCCGCCTCCTCCATCCTGTCCAGCGGCCTGACCACCGTCATCGGCTTTGCCGCTCTGGTGCTGATGCAGTTCCAGATCGGGCCCGACCTGGGCCTGGCCCTGGCCAAGGGGGTGGCCTTCAGCCTGCTGACCGTCTTTACCTTTGTGCCGGCCCTGGTGGTCACTGCCCTGCCCTGGATGGACAAGACCCATCACAAGCCCCTGCTGCCCTCCTTCACCGGGTTTGGGCGGCTGGTCAGCCGGATCATGCTGCCCATGGTGGCGGTGCTCGCCGTCATCATGGTGCCTTCCTACCTGGCCTCCAACGCCAATGAATATTACTACGGCGCGGGCCATATGTTCGCCGCCGACACCGAGGTGGGCCGGGACACCGAGGCCATCGAGGCCGTCTTTGGCCAGAGCGACACCTATGTCCTGCTGGTGCCCGCCGGGGACACCGCCACCCAGAGCGAGCTTTCCGCCGCCCTCCGCGCCCTGCCCCAGGTCACCGGCATCATCTCGTATGTGGACACCGCCGGCTCCGAGATCCCGCCGGGCTTTCTGGACGACGCCACCCTGGCCCAGCTGGTGTCGGGCGACACCACCCGGATGGTCCTTTCGGTGGCCGCCGACTATGAGGGCGACGCGGCCTTCGCCCTGGTGGAGCAGGTCCGCGCCATCGCCCAGCAATACTACCCCGACAGCTGGTATCTGGCCGGCCAGGGGGTCAGCACCTACGACCTGATGGACACCATCACCGGCGACATGGCCATGGTCAACTTTGTGGCCATTGCGGCGGTGTTCCTGGTGCTGCTGGTGCTGGAGCGCAGCCTGATCCTGCCCATCGTCCTGGTTTTGTGCATCGAGACGGCCATCTGGTTCAACCTGGCCCTGCCCTACTTCACCGGCACGGTGGTCTTTTACATCGCTTACCTCATCATCAGCTCGGTCCAGCTGGGGGCTACGGTGGACTACGCCATCCTCTTTTCGGACCGCTACCGGGAATACCGCGAGACGCTGGACAAAAAGCCGGCCATCGTGGCCACGGTGGCCACCGTCACCACATCGGTCCTGACCACCGGCAGCGGGCTGGCGGTGGTGGGCTTCCTGATGGGGGCCATCTCCTCCAACCAGCTGCTGGCCCAGCTGGGCAACTTCCTGGGGGTGGGCAGCCTGGCTTCCCTCACCATCGTCCTGCTGGCCCTGCCCGGCATCCTCTACCTCATCGACCCGCTCATTGTCCACAAACAGCCCAAGGAGGGCACCGCCCTATGAAACTCGTCCATTTCCCCCGCCGCGCCGCCGCAGCCGTCCTGGCGGCCGCCGTGCTGGCTGGCGCAGCCCTGCCGGTCTTTGCCTCCGACACTTCCCCCCTGCCCGAAGCCGCTTCTTCCGCCGGCACATCCCAAACCGGCCAGGCCGGCGAGGACGCCGCCCCTTCGGGCGAAACCGCCCCCGACCCGGAAGAAAACACTTCCCCTGCCCTGACCGGCCCTGCCAAGGAAGAAGTGGTCTACGGCAAACTGAACGCCGACGGCACGGTCCAGCGGCTCTACACCGTCAACCACTTTGCGGGCTCGGCGGGCCGCACCGTCACCGACTACGGCGACTACACCGCCGTCCGCAACATGACCACCACCGACCCCATCGCCTATGCGGACGGCGCCGTCACCCTGACCCCTGCATCCGACGGCGACCTCTACTACGAGGGCACCATGGACCCCGCCGCCACCCCTCTGCCCTGGCTGATCGAGATCCACTACATCCTGGACGGGAAAGAGATCGCCCCCGCTGACCTGGCCGGCCGCAGCGGCGCGCTCATCATCCGCCTCAACGTCAGCCCCAACCCCGACTGCCAGGGCGATTGGTTCGACCAGTACGCCCTGCAGACCACCGTCACCCTGGACACCGCCAGCGCCTCCAACATCCGCGCGGCGGGCGGCACCATAGCCAGCGTGGGCAGCCAGCGGCAGATCATCTTCACCCTGCTGCCCGGCCAGACCAGCGAGGTGGAGGTGGCCGCCGACGTGACCAACTTCACCATGCCGGCCATCACCCTCAACGGCATCCAGCTGCAGCTCAAGCTGGACATCGACGGCGTGTCCCTGACCAACCGCCTCAACCAGCTCACCACCGGCACCGGCCAGCTGGACGAGGGGGCCGCCGCCCTCAGCGCCGGCATCGCCGCCTTGGAACAGGGCCTCACCCTCCTCACCGACCAGAACGACCTGCTGACCGGCGGCTCGGCCGCGGTCAACAGCGCCCTGCTCCAGCTGCAGAACGCCCTGTCCGGCATCTCTGCCTCCAACGACCAGCTGAACCTGCTGCTGGACGCCTCCAAGCAGATCGGCAGCGGCATCGACCAGCTGGACGACGGCGTGGCCCTGCTGGAAAGCCAGGTCAATTACGACGCCTTCAAAAACATCCTGGCCCAGAACGGCCTTGACCTGGACACCCTTGCCGCCGGCAACGCCAAGGCCATCGCCATGCTGCAGGCCCTCACCGGGCTGCCCTTCGGCGTGGGCGACCAGATCAGCCAGATCGTGCTTTTGCTGCAGGGCAACACCGCCCTGGCCGGGGCCATGCAGCTCTATCTCGACACGGTCAGCCAGGGCATCGGCGCTCTGCGGCAGGGCACCAGCGCGGTGCGGGAGGGCTACGCCGCCTTTGACAGCGGCATCCAGGCCATGGCCGGCGTCCTGAACGGGATGCTGCAGAACATGGCCCTTCTCTCGGACGCCGTTACCACCCTGGCCACCCAGTACGGCGTGTTTGACACCGGCGTCAACGCCTACACCCAGGGGGTGGACCAGATCCTGGCCGGCACCCAGCAGCTCAGCAGCGCTTCCCTCTTGCTGGTGGCCGGAGCCCACCAGCTCTACACCGAGACCAGCAATATGCAGCTGGACGAGGAGCTGGGCAGCCTGCTGGACACCCTTTCGGCCCCCGGCGTGCCGGCTTCCTTCACCTCGAACAAAAACACCGTCTCCGCCTTGCAATTTGCCCTGCAGACCGAGCCCATCCAGCTGGACGCCGCCGCAGAAGAAGAAGCGGCTCCCGCGCACGAACTCACCTTCTGGGAAAAGCTGCTCGATTTGTTCGGCCTGTACGACGGAGAGTAAACCTGACCGTCAGCGAAGATTTTCCATCGTGTCCCGTCCATCCGCATAGGTCGGCTGGACGGGACTTTTTTTATTGTCCGGCAGCGGGCAAATGTTCGCTTTTGTGCGTTTTGTGTAAAGCTGAGTGGTTTCTTTTGGTGGAAATTGCCCTCCCCTCTGGCGGCATTTTGTGCTACAATAGTACCGCTGCACAGAATCGTGCGCGCTATTTGTGTCCAGCTATGAAAGAGGAACCCGTATGACCCTGTTTTTGACCAGCAGCCCCACCGGCTGCCCCTTTGAACCCGGCCCTCAGCCCGCCGCTCTGGACCGCAAAAACGGCCTGATCCAGCGGCTGCGCGCCGCCTGGCCCGACGAGGCCCCGGAGGGCCTGTATCTGGCCGCCGACCCCGCCGCCCATGACGCCAACGACGAAGCCTGCCGCTTTTTTGCCGGCTGCTTTGCCGGCGCCGGCCTGCCGCTGGACGGGATGACCGCCTGCGACAGCCGCAACGCCGAGGAGATCGGCCAGCTGCTGCAGCGCTGCAACTTTCTGATCCTGGGGGGCGGGCACGTTCCCACCCAAAACCGCTTTTTCTCCGAGATCGGCCTGCCCGCTCTGATCCAGAGCTATGAGGGCATCATCCTGGGCATCAGCGCCGGCTCGATGAACGCCGCCAAGATCGTTTACGCCCAGCCCGAGGAGCCGGGCGAGGCCACCGACCCCCTGTACTGCCGCTGGATGACCGGCCTGGGCCTGACCAGCGTCAGCATCTGGCCCCACTACCAGTTCTCCAAAGACAAGGCCGTGGACGGCGTCCCCCTCATGGACATCGCCCTGGCCGACAGCAAGCACCGGCCCTTCATCGCCCTGCCCGACGGCTCGTACATCCTGTGCGCCGACGGCCATGAGACCCTCTACGGCGAGGGCTGGTATTTCAGCAACGGCCGCGTCTCCCTCATCAACGAGGAAGGCGACGAGCTGCCCCTCTGGTAAACGCCCCAAACAAAAGGACCTGCATCCGGTTTTGGATGCAGGTCCTTTTTCATTTAGAGATAGTAGTAGTGCCAGCCGTTTTCGGCCTGGCTGCGTCCGATTTTGACGCCGAATGCGCCTTCCAGCGCGCCCGACTGGTACACTTCTTCGGGGGTGCCGAAGGCGGCCAGCTTCCCGCCGGCCAGCAGGGCCACCCGGTCCGCCGTCCGCAGAGCCAGGCTCAGCTCGTGGGAAACAAGCCCCACCGCCCGCCCTTCGGCGGCCAGCCGCCGGGCGGTGGCCATCACCTCCAGCTGGTGCCTGGGGTCCAGCCAGGTGGTGGGCTCGTCCATCAGGATGGTGGGGGCCTGCTGGGCCAGCGCCATGGCCAGATAGACCTTCTGCCGCTGCCCGCCCGAAAGGGTGTCCATCATCCGGCCGGCCAGGTCCGCCGCGCCGGCGGCCTCCAGGGCGGCATCGGCGGCGGCGTAGTCCTCGGGGCGGTACTGCCGCGGGAACGACAAATACGGGAACCGCCCGTGCAGCGCCATCCGCCGGGCCTCGATCCGGGGCACCTGGCGGTTCTGGGGCATATAGGCGGCCTTGCGGGCCGCTTCGGCGGGGTCCAGCGCCTGCAGGTCGGCCCCGTCGTAGAGGACGCGGCCCCCCAGCGGGGCCAGCAGGCCCAGCGCCGTTTTGAGCAGGGTGGTCTTGCCGCAGCCGTTGGGCCCCAGCAGGACCGTCACCTGGCCCGGCGCAAAGGAAAAACTGACGTCCTCCACCACCGGCCTGCCGCGGTACCCCGCGCTCAGGTGGGACAGTTCGATCAACGCCGCCGCCCCCCTTTCTGATGCAGCACCAGCCAGATGAAGAAGGGCCCGCCCCCCAGGCTCAAAGCCACCCCCACCGGGATCTCGTAGGGGGCAAAGAGGGTGCGTGCGGCGGTATCACAGACAGTCAGCAGGGCCGCGCCCCCAAAGGCGCAGCCGATGACCAGGGGGCGGCTCTCCTCCCCCAGAAAACGGCGGATCAGGTGGGGCACGATCAGCCCCACAAAGCTGATGAGCCCCGCCACGCTGACAGCCGCCCCGGCCAGGCCGGCGGCCAGCGCCAGCAGGATCACCCGCATCCGGCCCACCCGCAGGCCCAGACTGCGGGCCGTCTCGCTGCCCAGCGCCAGGACGTCCAGCTCATTGGTCAGCAGCAGCACTCCGGCCAGGCATACCGCCCCCACGGCCGCCGCCGGGCCCACCCGGGCCATGGTGACACTGCCCAGCCCGCCCACCCGGAAATCCGAGTAGCCGTTGAGGGCGTCGGGCACCAGCGTGACCACCAGGTCCACCGCCGCCGAAAAGATGCTGGACAGGGCCACGCCGGTGAGGATCAGCGTCATCCGGGAGGCCCCCGCCCGCTGGGACACCGCCAGCACCAGCAAGGCGCTGCCGAACGCCCCCGCAAAGGCGGCGATGGGGGTCAGCCCCACCGCCATAGGGGGCAGCGCGCAGCACAGTGCCACCGCCGCCCCGGCCCCGGCGTTGACGCCGATGACATTGGGGGAGGCCAGCGGGTTTGCCAGCACCGTCTGGATCACCGCGCCGGACACGGCCAGGCTGGCCCCGGCCGCCAGACAGCCGGCCGTCCGGGGCAAACGCACATACAGGATGATGGCCGCGCTGGTCCCCTCGCCTTGGCCGGTCAGCGCGGCCAGCAGCTCGCCGGGGGGCACCGTCACCGCCCCGGCGCAGAGGCTGAACACGGCGGCCAGCAACGCCAGCAGCGCCGTCCCCGCCAGCAGCGCCCGCTTAGACCCCATACAGGATCTCCACAAGGTGGTCGTAGGCTTCGCCCCAGCGGGCGTTGGGCTTGAGGTGGTACAGGTCCTTGTCCATGTAATAGACCTCGCCCTCCTGAACAGCGGTCAGCTGCTGCCAGGCGGGGTTGGAGAGCACTTCCCCTTCCAGCTTGACCTTGGCCGGTTCAGGGTCCGATCCCTGCAGGACGATGAAGATCTTGTCCGGGTCAGCCGCCAGAATGGCCTCCATGCTCAAATCTTCCAAAAGACTTTCGTCCTGGTCGGCGATGTTGACGCAGCCCAGATCGGCCAGCATCTCGCCCAGCACGGTGCCGTTGCTGCCCTTGGGCTTGATCACCGAGGCTGCCGCCCGGATATAGAGGATGCTCTCGGGCTCCTGCTGCGCCAGAACACCGGCAGCGCGGGCGCGGGCCGCTTCGATCTCCTCCGCCACGGCTTCGCCGTAGGTCTGGTAGTTCTCAGGGCAGCCGGTCAGGGTGGTGCAGATCTCCAGCATCCGCAGATAGTCCTCGAAGGTATCCACCGAGAAAAAGGCCACCTTGATCCCGGCCGCTTCCAGCGTGAGCAGCATCTCCTGATTGGAGGAAATGTTGGTGGACGCCAGCACCAGGTCGGGGGCGCTGGCCAGCAGTTCCTCCACGCTGACCCCCATGGCCCCGCCGATGTTGGCCACATCTTCCGCCAGGCCCAGGTCAAAGTCGGTCCAGGCGTCCGAGGCCGAGGCGATCAGGGTGTCCTTGCCGCCGGCGGTGCACCAGATGTCGGCATAGCTGCCGGTCAGGGCGGCCACCCGCTGGGGCGCGGCTTCCAGCGTCACTTCCCGGCCGAGGTCGTCGGTAAAAGTATAAGCCGCGCTCTGCTCCGGCGCGGACGCCGCAGAGGAAGCTGCGGCGGCCGAGGAGGCGGGCGCGGAGGACGCGGCACCGCCGCATCCCGCCAAAAGCAGGGCGCACAGCGCTGCGGCTGCGGCCCGGCAGAGTTTGGTTTTGTTCATCATACAGGTTATTCCTTTCATGCTGCGGATCAAAACGGACGCCACCCCGTGCAATACCGGGCGTAGTCCCGGTCGGCGTTTTTGACGTAGAGCACCAGCTCTTCCCCGCCCGCCTTGCTGCGGCGGGTGCGGCTCTTATAGGGCAGACCGGCCCGTGTCAGCGTCTCGATGGTGTCGTCCAGGTCCTCCTCGTTCTCGAAGGTGTCGAACTCCACCCAGTGGCAGAGGAAAAGCCAGAATTTGATAAGCGGTTCCATGCGCGGGTCCTCCTTTCTGTTCTGTGCCATTGTACCATATTCCGGGGCCTTTGTCACCACACGGACGCGGGCCCTTTGTGCATCTTTGCCAAAAAAGACGCCGGCTTTTCTCCATTCCAGGCGGCCGGTTCTCACATTTTTACCATTTTTTGCTTTTATACTTTCCTAGATTTAATATTATTGTACCATAATTAAAATGGGGTTGGTATTGCTTTTTT
>DWWN01000062.1 GCA_019119685.1 Candidatus Faecalibacterium faecigallinarum | reverse complement strand
AGGGGCTGTGGTTGGAACCTTTCGTGAACCATCTTGTGGTAGGAGGCCCAAACCAATCCACAGCATCCCTTACAGTGTAGCACAGCCCTTGGAGAGGGGCTCTAATAACTACTACTCTATAATACAAGGAGAACCATCATGTATCTTTGCAAGGAAATCCAGTCCATGGAGCGCCTGGACGGGGCGTTCCTGTTCCACACCAACTGTGCGGACATCAAGGTCTGCTTTGTCACCGACGAGATCGTCCGGGTCCGGGTCGCCTTTGACCGCGAGCTGGCCGAAGAATCCTACATCCTCTCCACCACCGCCTGGGAGGACCGCCTGGACGGTATGTTCGGCGCCGAGCGCACCCGCGTCCAGCCGGTGACGCCGGAAGTCACCGTCACCGACGAGGCCGTCACCTTCAAGACGGCCGCCGTCCGCCTGGTGGCCGAGCGCAGCCCCCTGTGCTTCAAACTGTATGACAAAGACGGGACGCTGCTGCACAGCGACCTGGCCGGCACCCCCTACATCCTGGACTCCAACCGCCGCGTGACCCACTACAGCGCCATGGACGAGGAGGACTGCTTTTACGGCTTTGGCGAAAAGACCGGCGTGCTGAACAAGAACAAAAAGTTCCTGCGCCAGCGCGCCACCGACGCCATGGGCTACGACGCCGAAAAGATGGACACCCTTTATAAGCACATCCCCTTCTACATCCAGCTGTCCCGCGCCAGCCGCAAGGCGGTGGGCATCTACTACAACAACTTCTATGAGTCGGTGTTCAACATGGGCTGCGAGAAGAGCAACTACTGGCCCCGCTACAGCTACTGGCAGGCCGACGGCGGCGACATCGACCTGTTCCTGATCGCGGGCGGCACCATCCGCCGGGTGGTGGACAACTACACCCTGCTGACCGGCCGTCCCGCCCTGCTGCCCAAGCGGGCGCTGGGCTACCAGGGCTCCTCCATGTACTACCCCGAGCTGGAAAAGGACAGCGACGACGCCGTCCTGGACTTCATCGACACCATCAAGGAGGAAGGCTTCCCCATCGACGGCTTCCACCTGTCCTCCGGGTACACCAGCTACAACAACAAGCGCTGCGTCTTTACCTGGAACACCGACCGCTTCAAAGACCCCCGCGCCTACTTTGCCGCCATGAACGAGAAGGGCGCCCAGAACGTGCCCAATGTGAAGCCCGGCGTTCTGCTGTGCCACCCCCGGTTTGAGGAGTTCAACGCCTGCGGCGTTTTTGTCAGGGACTCCGAGCAGGACACCTACGCCGTGGGCAAATGGTGGGGCGGCGACGGCGCTTTCTGGGACTACACCAGCCCCGCCGGCCGCAGCGCCTGGAAAAAGTTCCTCACCGAAGCCATCATCGACGTGGGCACCGACTCCATCTGGGACGACAACTGCGAGTACGACAGCCTGCTGGACAAGGACGCCCGCTGCGACTTTGACGGCAAGGGCGGCACCATCGGCCAGCTCAAGCCCCTGATGAGCACCCTGATGTGCAAGGTGGGCGCCGAGGCCGTGGTGGAGCACAACCCCAAAGCCCGCCCCTACATCGTCTGCCGCAGCGGCTCGGCGGGCATCCAGAAGTACGCCCAGACCTGGTGCGGCGACAACTTTACCAGCTGGAAGACCCTGCGCTACAACATCCCCATCATCACCGGCATGGGCCTGTCCGGCCAGCCCAACGAGGGCGCGGACATCGGCGGCTTCCACGGCCCCGCCCCGGAAGAAGAACTGTTTGTCCGCTGGGTGCAGAACGGCATTTTCCAGCCCCGGTTCTCCATCCACTCGGCCAGCAACGACAACACCGTCACCGAGCCCTGGATGTACCGCGGGTCGGCCGGGCTGATCCGGGACGCCATCCTGCTGCGCTACCGCTTCACCCCCTACCTCTACTCCGCCGAGTACGAGGCCAGCCGGACCGGCGCGCCCATCATGCGCCCCCTGGTCTACGAGTTCCAGGACGACCCCAACGTCTACGACGAGAGCTTTGAGTTCCTGTTCGGCCGCGACATCCTGGTGGCAAACGTCCTGGAGCCGGGCGCCAGGACCTGGAAGGTCTACCTGCCCGCCGGCACCAGGTGGTACGACTGGAACAACAACTTTGCCTGCTATGAGGGCGGCCAGACCATCGAGATCCCGGTGGAGATCAGCACCATCCCCCTGTTCCTGCGGGAGGGCGCCATCGTCCCCATGGCCTCTAACCAGCTGATGAGCATGGCCAACGACCACATGACCAGCCTCCACCTGACCGTCGTCCCCGGCGCGGACAGCAGCTACACCCTCTACGACGACGACGGCGTCACCAACGATTTCAAGGCAGGCGTCTGCCGCAAGACCGAGATCACGGTGTCCGGCGCGAGCGTGGTGCAGGTCAAGTTTGCCGCCGAGGGCAGCTACACCGACTTTGTGGAGGACGTCACCGTCGAGATGGTCCGCAAGGACCGCAGCCCCTTCTGGGTGGCGCTGGACGGCCGCAAGCTGGAGCACTACCTCAACCGCCGCAAGTTCGACGCGGCCGCCGAAGGCTGGTACTACAGCCAGACCAAGCGGGCCGTCCTGGTCAAGTACGCCAACCCCCGCAGGGACGCATGCCTCACCGTCTCGTTTGAAGATTTCGACCTGATCGGTATGTGATGCACACCGGTCAAGAAAGGAACATGAAATGCTGTTAAAACACTTCCAGTCCCTGGAAAAGACCTCCAACGGCTACATCGTCCACGGCGACAAGGCCGACGTCATGCTGGTCTTTATGACCGACGACATCATCCGGGTGCGCGTCTCCTTTGACCGCCAGTTCCAGGAGGAGTCCTACACCCTGGTCACCACCGCCTGGCCCGACCGGATGGACGAGCTGCTCAAGGACGAGCGCACCCGCATCACCGCGCTGGACATCCCCTGTGAGGAGGACGAAAAGACCCTGACCTTCCGCACCAAGACCCTGAAACTGGTCATGCGCAAGTGCCCGCTGTCCTTTTTGCTGTACGACGCCGCAGGTCGGCTGATCTACGCCGACCTGCGGGAGCGCGCCTTTGAAAAGGACCATCTGGGCCGCCTGAGCCACTACTCCCGCATCGACTACGAGCACGACCACTTCTATGGCTTTGGCGAAAAGACCGGCCACCTGGACAAGAAGGGCCGCCGGATGCGGATGGCCCCCAAGGACGCCATCGGCCACGACCCCGAGACCGGCGACCCCATGTACAAGCACATCCCGTTCTATATCCGGCTGTCCGACCAGCAGCGCCACGCCCTGGGCCTGTTCTACCACAACTCCTACGACAGCGTCTTTGACATGGGGCAGGAGATCTCGGGCTACTGGGACCGCTACAGCTATTACCAGACCGACGGCGGCGACATCGACCTGTTCCTGCTCAACGGCCCGTCGGTGAACGAAGTGCTGGACCGCTACACCCTGCTGACCGGCCGTCCGGCCATGCCCACCAAGCAGTCGCTGGGCTACTGCGCCTCCACCATGTACTACGCCGAGCTGGAAAAGGACTGCGACCAGGAGATCTACAAGGTCATCGACAAGCACCGCAAAGAGGGCGTATTGCTGGATAACTTCTGGCTGGCCTCCGGCTACACCAGCGGCGAGGAGGACAACCTCCGCTATGTGTTCAACTGGAACCACCGCCGCTTCCCCGACCCCAAGGGTTTCTTTGACCGGATGAACGAAATGGGCATCAACGTCATCCCCAACCTCAAGCCCGGCATCCTGAAAAACCACCCCTATATGCCGCTGTTCGAGCGCAACGGCGTCTTTATCAAGAACCCCGGCGGCGACGGCGATTACTACGGCCGCTGGTGGGGCGGCGAGGGCCGTTTCTTCGACTTCACCAACCCCGCCGCCCGCGCCACCTGGAAGCAGCTGCTGGAGGATAACCTGCTCAAGCTGGGGGTCAAGACGGTCTGGAACGACAACTGCGAGATGGACGGCGTCGAGGACCGGGAGGCCCAGTGCGACTTTGAGGGCGCCAAGGGCACCATGGCCGAGCTGAAAATCCTCCACTCCAACATGATGGCCTACCTGGGCAAGGAAGCCCTGGCCGAAGTCTACCCCGGCGAGCGGCCCTACATCATCAACCGGGCCGGCTTTGCGGGCATCCAGCGCTACGCCCAGGTCTGGGGCGGCGACAACCTGACCGACTGGCGCACCGTCAAGTTCAACATTGCCACCATCGTGGGCATGGGCCTGTCCGGCTGCCCCAACATGGGCTGCGACATCGGCGGCTTTGCGGGCCACGCCCCCGAAGCGGAGCTGCTGCTGCGCTGGATCCAGAGCGGCATCTTCCAGCCCCGGTTCACCCTCAACTCGGCCAACGACGACAACACCGTCACCCAGCCCTGGATGTACGAGGAGAACAACCAGTACATCCGCGAGGCCTACGCCCTCCGCTACCGGATGCTGCCCTACCTGTACTCGCTGATGTACGAGGCGCACGAGACCGGTATGCCGGCCATGCGGCCCCTGTTCATGGAGTTCCCCGACGATCCCGCCTGCTACAGCGACCAGAACCTGACCTTCATGTACGGCAAGAGCGTCCTGGTGGCCAACGTGGTGGAGAAGGGCGCGACAGTGCGCACCATCTATCTGCCTGCCGGCTGCACCTGGTACGACATGAACGACAACCTCCGCGCCTATGCTGGCGGCCAGACCATCGAAGTGCCGGTGGGCCTCGGGTCCATCCCCATGTTCCTGCGCGGGTCGGCGGTGTTCGCCACCAGCGAGGACGTCAAGCACATCCTGCGCGACACCCTGCGGCATCTGGACCTGCTCATCGCCGCCGAGAGCGACACCAGCTTCGTCCTTTACGATGACGACGGCCACACCCAGGACTACGAGAAAGGCGTCTTTGCCCGCACCGATATCTCGGTCAAGGCAGGGGAGCAGACGGTGGTCTCCTTCCGCAAGACCGGCAGCTACGAGAGCACCGTGGACAGCCTGACCATCCGCCTGGTCAGCAAGGCAAAGGGCGCCTACTGGGTCACGGTGGACGGCCAGCCGGTGCCCCGCACCATCGTGCGGGAAGCCTTCGACGAGGCCCCCTGCGCCTGGTACTACCAGATGTCCGACCGCACCATCTGGGTCAAGTACCCCAAGCCCGCCAAGGACGGCTACGATGTGGTGATCTCCACCGAAAAGTTCGACCTGGTGGGCATGGTCAAGGAGGACTGAGCCTGACTTTTTAAGCTGCATCAAAAGAGCGCCTGTACCCGGTCCGCCTGTGCAAAAGCAGGCGGGCTTTTTTATTCTTTGCCGGCGCGCAGATCTTGCGCAGGGAAGGGCAGGCAAATGCGCTTGAAACAATACGAAACTTTGTCTTGTGCCGCCGCGCCAATCTGCTATAATAGGGGCAATGAAGGACCCAGAGACCGCACCACAGAAAGGATGATGGAACTATGGAATGGAAACAGCTTGCAAGCCGCCCGCTGTGCGCAGAGGGCGCGGTGGTGCAGGGGGAAAAGTACCGCATCACTGTCCTGACCAGCCGCCTGTTCCGGCTGGAATACAGCGAGGACGGCGTCTTTGAGGACCGCCCCACCCAGTGCGTTTTGAACCGGGATTTCCCCGTGCCGGCCTACCAGGTGTTTGAGACGGATACCTCGCTGAAGATCGTCACCGAAGGGGTAGAGCTGCTGTACGATAAGCAGAAGTTTTCCCCCAGCGGGCTGTCCCTGACCGTCAAGGCCAGGGGATGCGCCCACAACGGCGTGTGGCACTACGGGGAGGAGGTGCACGACCTGGGAGGCACCGCCCGCACCCTGGACGGCGCCGACGGCGCGGTGGAGCTGGAGCACGGCCTGCTGTCCAACTGGGGCGGCTACAGCCTGCTGGACGACAGCCGCTCGCTGCTGATCCGGCCCGACGGCTGGGTGGAGCCCCGGCAGGGGGAGCGGACCGACCTGTATTTCTTTGGCTACGGCCATGCCTACCAGGACTGCCTGCGGGATTTTTACCACCTGACCGGCCCGGCCCCGCTGCTGCCCCGGTATGCTTTGGGCAACTGGTGGAGCCGCTTCCACCGCTACGATGAGGCGGAGTACAAGGCTTTGATGGAGCGCTTTGAGGCCGAGCAGGTGCCCTTCTCGGTGGCGGTCATCGACATGGACTGGCACCTGGTGGACGTGGACCCCAAGTACGGCAGCGGCTGGACCGGCTATACCTGGAACCGGGAACTGTTCCCCGACCCGGCGGAGTTCATGGGCTGGCTGCACCGGCACGGCCCGCGGGTGACATTGAATGTCCACCCCGCCGACGGCGTCCGCCCCTTTGAGGAGGCCTACCGCCCCATGGCCGAGGCTCTGGGCAAGGACTGGCAGAAAGAGGAGACAGTGGAGTTCGACATCACCGACCCGCAGTTCCTGCAGGCGTATTTCAAGTACCTCCACCACCCCAACGAGGAGGCCGGAGTGGACTTCTGGTGGGTGGACTGGCAGCAGGGCACCCGGACGAAGATCCCTGGCCTGGACCCTCTCTGGATGCTGAACCACTACCACTTTTTGGACAGTATGCGGGAGGGCAAGCGGGGGTTGACCTTCTCCCGTTACGCCGGCATCGGCAGCCATCGGTATCCGGTGGGCTTCTCGGGGGACACCATCATCACCTGGGAATCGCTGGCCTTCCAGCCCTATTTCACGGCCAACGCCAGCAATGTGGGTTACGGCTGGTGGAGCCACGACATCGGCGGCCATATGCAGGGCTACCGGGACGACGAGCTGTCCACCCGCTGGGTGCAGTTCGGCGTGTTCTCGCCCATTATGCGGCTGCACAGCTCGAACAGCGCCTTTACCGGGAAAGAGCCCTGGAACTATAACCCCATCGCCGAAGCGGTGATGAAGCGCTATCTGCGGCTGCGGCATCAGCTGGTGCCCTACCTGTACACCATGAACTATTACGCCAGCCGCAAAGGCCAGCCGCTGATCCGCCCCATGTACTACCTGGAGCCCGAACGGGCCGAGGCCTACGAGGTGCCCAACGAATACTATTTCGGCACCCAGCTGATCGCCTGCCCCATCACCGCCCCTGTGGACAAAAAAGCGGGGGCCGCCGCCTTTGAGGCCTGGCTGCCGGAAGGCAAGTGGTTTGATCTCTTTAACGGCCGTGTCTACGACGGCGGCCGCAAGCTGCAGCTGTACCGCGGCGTGGAGGATATCCCGGTGCTGGCCAAAGCCGGCGCCATCCTGCCTCTGGCCGAGCTGGAACCCTACACCAACAGCATCGACAACCCCGCCGCTCTGCGGGTCAAGATCTTTGCCGGTGCGGCCGGCGCCTTTGACCTCTATGAGGACGACGGCGTCAGCGCGGCCGCCGGTGACACCGCCTTTGCCGTGACCCGCATGACTTGGGACGGCGCCTGCTTTGCGGTCCGGCCTGCGGAGGGCAACTGCGCCGTCCTGCCGGCCAGCCGGACCTACACCCTGGAATTCTGCGGCGTCGGCCCCGGCGAAGCGCCCCGGCTGCTGGTGAACGGCCAGCCGGCGGAGGCCGCCGTCTCCTACGACGGACAGCGCCATAGCCTGACCCTCCGCGCCCCCGCCGTCACTCCGGCGGACAGGCTGGAAGTCCGGTTCGGCCGCGTCCTGCCGGTCTGCTCCAACGATTTGGCGGGCCAGCTCTTCCAGTTGCTCTACAAAGCCGAAATGGAGTATGAAAAGAAGGAGCGCATCTACGCCTATGCCCGCGAGGGCCGCCGTCCCCTGGAACTGCTGGGCCTGCTCCAGACCATGGATCTTTCCCCCGCCGTCTGCGGTATGCTGTCCGAGGTGCTGCTGGCTGAGGTGGGGTAAAAGGAGTGAGCCGTATGTGCCGCATCATGGAAGAACTCATAGACGAAGGACGAACAGAGGGCCGTGCTGAGGGCCGCATTGAAAATCTGCTGGACAACATCAGGCAGGTGATGAAAAACGGCAAGCTCTCGCTGACGCAGGCGATGGACCTGCTGGGCCTGGATGAAAAAGACCGGAAGCTCGTCACTGAGCATCTGGACCAGTACACCAAAAAAGCCAGCCGGAAGGCTGCGGGTCGAACCGCGGGCCTTCCGGCTGGTTTTTGTCTGTTCAGGGTTTACTGCTTGGCGGCAGCGGGGGCGCCGGTTTGCGGCGCGGCGGCTTCGGCCGTCTCAGAGGAAGCGGCCGGGCGCAGATGCCAGATGTCGGCGTCGTACTGGGCGATGGTGCGGTCGGAGGAGAAGTAGCCGGATTTGGCGATGTTCACCAGCATTTTCCGGGCCCAGGCGGTGCGGTCCTCGTAGGCGGCCAGGGCGCGCTCCTTCTCGGCGATATAGCTCTCCACGTCCAGCAGGGCCATGAACCAGTCCTTGTACTTCATGTCGTTCCACAGGGCCCAGAGCATGGCGGGGTCGCCGAGGGACAGCATCTGCGGGGTGAGCAGGAAGTCCACCAGGTACTCGATGCCGGGGCGGTGGTAGTAGTCGAGGGGATGGTAGCCATTTTGGGCGTAGAGGCGGATCACCTCGTCGCTGGAAGCGCCGAAGGTAAAGATGTTGTCCTGGCCCACCAGACCGGCGATCTCCACGTTGGCGCCGTCCATGGTGCCCAGGGTGACGGCGCCGTTGGCCATGAACTTCATGTTGCCGGTGCCAGAGGCCTCCTTGGAGGCCAGGGAGATCTGCTCGGAGATGTCGCAGGCGGGGATGAGCTTCTCAGCCCAGCTGACGTTGTAGTTCTCCACCATCACCACACGCAGCCAGGGGCGCACCTGGGGATCGGACTCAATGAGCTGGCGCAGGCAGAGAATGAGGTGGATGATGTGCTTGGCCATGACATAGGCGGGGGCGGCCTTGGCGCCGAAGATCACGGTGATGGGACGGGTGGGCAGGATGCCGTTTTTGATGTCCAGGTACTTCTTGATGACGTACAGGGCGTTCATCTGCTGGCGCTTGTACTCGTGGAGACGCTTGACCTGAATGTCAAAGATGGACTGGGGGTCCACCTCCACGTTCTGGCGCTGCTTGAGGACCTTGGCCAGCTGCTGCTTGTTGTAGTCCTTGATGTCCAGCATGGCGCTGAGCACCTTGGGGTCCCGGACGAAGGTGGCGAAGTTCTCCAGCTGGCTGGCGTCCCGGCGCCACTCGTTGCCAATGCAGTCGTCAATGAGGGTGGCCAGACGGGGGTTGCACACCTCCAGCCAGCGGCGGAAGGTGACGCCGTTGGTCTTGTTGTTGAACTTGTAGCTGTACACGTCGGCGAAGGGCTTGAGCTCCGAGGTCTTGAGAATCTCGGTGTGCAGGGCGGCCACACCGTTGGTGGAGTAGGTGTAGTGGATGTCCATGTGGGCCATGTGCACCACGTCTTTGTCGTCGATGATGGCCATGCGGGGGTCGGGGAACACGGACTTGGCCCGGCGATCCATCTCCCGGATGATGGGCACCAGCTGGGGCGCCACCCGCTCAATGTAGCTCATGGGCCACTTCTCCAGGGCCTCGGCCAGAATGGTGTGGTTGGTGTAGGCACAGGCGTGGGACACCTGGTGGAGGGCGTCGTTCATGGACAGGCCGCGCTCCAGCAGCAGGCGGGTCAGCTCGGGCAGCACCATAGAGGGGTGGGTGTCGTTGATCTGGATGGCCACGTGCTCGCACAGGTTCCAGGGGGAGATGCCCTTCTCGTCCAGCTCCTTCAAAATCAGCTGAGCGCCAGCGGACACCATGAAGTACTGCTGATACACACGCAGCAGCCGTCCGGCCTCGTCGCTGTCGTCGGGGTAGAGGAAGGAGGTGAGGTGGTGGGCGATGTCGCCCTTGTCAAAGTCGATGCCGTCCTCGGGAGCGGCGGCGGGCTTCTCCACGTCAAACAGGTGCAGACGGTTGGCAGTCTCGGTGTTGGCGCCGGGCACGGCGATGTCCCACATCACGGCGTTGAGGGTCTGGTTGCCGAACTGGACGGGGAAGGTGACGTCGGTGGGGATGAGCCAGCCCTGCTCCTCAATCCAGGGATCGGGCTGCTCTTCCTGCTTGTTGTTGCGCAGATACTGGTGGAACAGGCCGTAGTGGTAGTTCAGACCCACACCGTCGCCGGGCAGGCCCAGAGCGGCCAGGGAGTCCAAAAAGCAAGCGGCCAGACGGCCCAGACCGCCGTTGCCCAGGGAGGGCTCGGGCTCCTGCTCCTCGATCTCGGCCAAAGTAAAGCCGTTTTTCTCCAGCAGGGCGGACACCTGGTCAAAGATACCCAGGGCCAACAGGTTGTTGCTCAGCAGCTTGCCGATGAGGAACTCGGCCGAGAAGTAGTACAGCTTGCGGCCGGTGTCCGGGGCAGGGCGCTGGGCGGACAGCTCTTGGGTGAGCTGGAGAAGAGCGTGGTAGACCTGACCCTTGGTGCACTTGGCCAGAGGCTTGCGGTAACGCTCCTTGATGATCGCATTGAGTCTTGCTTGAAATTCCATGGTGAGATTCGCTCCTTTTTGAAAGGTATGGTGCTTTTCAACCTAGCAGTTTTCTGATATGATGGTCAATGATATGACCGGAGGGGGAAGTGTTATGGGAGAGAAAAAAGTGTCCATGCGCCAGATTGCCAAGATCTGCGGCTGTTCACTGGCCACGGTGTCCTATGCCCTCAACCACACGGGGCAGGGGAAGATCAGCAGTGCCACCCGGCTGCGTATCATTGATACGGCCAAACAGCTCAATTATCCCACCACCCGCACCACCCGGGGAAAGAAGAACCGGGCGGCGATTTTGGTCACCCGCCTCCACGGGGAATCGGTGGGGCGGCGGCTGCACCTCACTGACCTGGCCATGCAGCTGGAGGCCCAGCTGTTGGAGTTGGGCATTCCCTCGGTGATTTTACGCCTGGGGGACCTGGTGGAGGACTGGCGGAAGATTCTGGCGGTGTCGCCCAGCGTCATCTTTGTGCTGGACGGCGGGTGCCGGGCGGTGGCCCATGTGAATCCTCCCTGTGTCACGCCCATGATCTTCGTGGACTGTGACAACGACGACCCTCTCTATTATAAGATTTTGCCGGACTATCCGTCCCTCATGTTGGAGGCCAAGACCCGGTTGGGCCGGGAAGACCTGTTCCTGGTGGCCGAGCCGGTGCGCAGCGGTCAGCTCATGACCCTGCTCTCCCAGGGCTTTGCCCCTCAGGACGTATTCTTCCACGACGGCACCCAGTCCCTGTCTGCCTTCCTGGAGGCCCACCAGGGCCGGAAAGGCGTGGTGGTGGGGGACTTGCTGGGGGTGGAGGTGTGTGGTCAGTTCCCGCCAGAGGACTTGGCCGTCATCTGCTCCCTGGATGACCCGGGGCTATTCCCGCCTCAGACCACCCTGCTGCCTGCCCCCAATGCGGACAAGGCCAAGGCCGCTGCCGCAGTGGCCTCCGATTTGCTGACACTGGATTATGACCCAACCCAGGGCAACCGCATTCTCGTGAAAGGAAATTTTCCGGCGAACGGGTAAATTTTACTACAAAAACAAAAACACGTCAAAGAAAACTGTGA